>NZ_JADDTS010000127.1:0-434 GCF_015159675.1 Enterobacter cloacae complex sp. S2 | reverse complement strand
TTTCTATCCAGTTAGATTTTGTCTTCGAGAAATCCTCCGACCAGTCTGATAAAGGTTTATGTGTTAACGCACTTTTAGTCTGCTCCATTATAATCCGGCCATCAGGATAATGTACGGCTACGTCGTCAAGATACTCGAGCGATACACATGCATCATCAGAACAGTTGAGAAGATGGTAGCAGAGGCGAACAGGTTGAAGCGCAAATCCCAAATATTGGCCAGGCGCGCTGGACTTTGGTTGGGAGGATTTTCCTATACTCATTCGGCTTGCTACCTTGCAGTTCTGGTTCAGGATATAATCTGAACAACATGAAAATTATGGATAATTTTGAAGAAAGTATAAAAAATACGCAAGCATAATTCCATACTAAATCTAATGTTGAACGCGACATCGTGAAGAACATCACGACGAATCATATCTGCATATCATGCAT
>NZ_JADDTS010000126.1:0-524 GCF_015159675.1 Enterobacter cloacae complex sp. S2 | reverse complement strand
AACTTTTCCTTGATAAAATAAATCGCTAAGATTTTTGTTTTTATCTACGAGGATAATTACTGCTCGCCCAGCTACTTCGCAGACTTCACCAACCCGTAATACCGCTTCCTCATCCGTAAAATGCCCGTTCACCTCGCCCCTCCAAGATAACTTGTGATAATTCTATTCATTATCGGGAAATCTATATTCCCTCCCGGCCGGAAGATTACTTCCACGTTGGAATAATCACGAAATTTATCCATAAACCCATTAACATTTGCCTCGTCAAAAGCAAATATTAGTAGTTTGAGAGTAGCATTACGAAGTGCTTTCTTTGTTAGCGTTTCAAGATGTTCATCAGCAAATGAAAAACCAAATACAACGAGCAGGGTGGCCTCTTTATCCAGCTCATTTGAATAGGTTCTCAGTAAATCATAATAAACATTTTGCAGAAGAGTTTCTTTAAATTTTTCCTTTCTCGGAAGAATTAGGGTATGAGCAAGAACCCACTCTTTCCTTTCTAGCTGAGAGTTAAACCGCAGTGG
>NZ_JADDTS010000125.1:0-460 GCF_015159675.1 Enterobacter cloacae complex sp. S2 | reverse complement strand
AAGATATATTTACCAACATATACTTGAAACAAAAAAACAATACTGTCATGGACAATAAAAACAATTAATCACGAGCAATCCAATCATATGGAATCAACGCTGCACCACGCCATTCCTCAACTAAATGGATGTTCTCCAGATTACTCCAAACTTCTTCATTAGCATGGTCTAGTACAATAAACTGAAATATACCTTTAGTAGAAGATATAAATTTATTTAAAACTTTAAATACTTTACGAACAGCAACAATATCCTCGTTTTGCCATTCTGGCTCATTATTTTCGTTGTCTATAATTCCTGCTTGCCTTACAGGGAAATATACTTGACTTGGCTGGTCATAAATGAGCAAGCTTGGTACAGGATGCTGAGGATTTCTCGTAAACACCCATTGCAAAGCTAATGTTGTAGCAATATGGTAAGCTAACCAGTTTGCCCCACTACCAGTTTCCCAAAGATAATC
>NZ_JADDTS010000124.1:0-257 GCF_015159675.1 Enterobacter cloacae complex sp. S2 | reverse complement strand
ACTGGAAGGCTGGCATAGCCAAAAACGTCCTCTACCGCCCCCACCACTTCTCGCTCCTGTGGTGGATATAATGTTCCCCGGGCGACCGGTGAAACCTCTATCTTTATTTGCGCGCTATCGGTAGTAACAATGACACGCATCTCATCTGAACGATTAGCTTGTAATACAGCGCTCATACCTGCCTGTTGTTGCAGATTGGCGGCAATACGTGCAAGCGCATCCCGTATATGAGGTAAAGCGATGGCTCTGCTTTCCAG
>NZ_JADDTS010000123.1:0-555 GCF_015159675.1 Enterobacter cloacae complex sp. S2 | reverse complement strand
GACTGCTTTCAATAATAAGTTTCAAAATATTAAAGATAATTTGAATTAGTGTGATCCTGATCCGATAAATTTCCCTTAAATCGCTTAATAAGGTTAATTTATATACATAAATTGATTATTAACAAAACACGATAATAAGGCTGGAAATAGTTGCCATGCGTTTTTGTTTTTAGAGGGAGATAAAAGGGCTTGGCAGATAATCTCAAGGAATGGGGCGCGTTATTGACTTTTAAAACAGTGGTTTGTGGATTTGTCCGGAAGCCAGCAACTACTTTTTAAAAGAAACATCCAGAAATAAACTATTGCACTATGTGCTATATAGTGTGGGAATATTGGGGTTGAATTAATTACCTTTGTTGTCAGTTTGTGTCAATTTCCACAACGGATCTGACTTTCTGTGAGTACTCTATACAGAAATAGAAATACATACGAATGTTATAAATAATATTCTTTATTGTGATCACATATTAAAATAATTTTAATTTTTACCGGGCATGATTCGTGCACGGTAAAATTAAAATACTATTTGCGGTTTGCATACCAGCAAAGTAATGA
>NZ_JADDTS010000122.1:0-311 GCF_015159675.1 Enterobacter cloacae complex sp. S2 | reverse complement strand
ACTAATATCTATTTTTATATGGCTAATTGTAGCGTTATATCTTTTAAAAAAATACTTATTTAAAGTAGAGAAATTAAGTTTAGGCGGCGTTAATGTTCTGTTCAATGAAAGTGGTACGTTATATCGCAAAAGTATAAAAAATCATCTGGATTCAAAAAGAGCTATCTTTAAGTTGAAGAAAAATGTGGACGCATTCGATGAAGTTATCTCATCATATTATCAGACATATCAATTTATTAGAGATGAAATGAAACTATTGAATCCAAAAAAAGACAATGAGTTATATAATATTAGCAATGATATGTTAATGG
>NZ_JADDTS010000121.1:0-942 GCF_015159675.1 Enterobacter cloacae complex sp. S2 | reverse complement strand
GGCCATGGTTGTTTTCAATTAAATGGAAGGATTTGAAAACATGAATGTAGTTTTCTGTATATTGCTCTTTCATGCCTAAATCATAAGGCAGTGTCAATATTAGCGATGGATTGCCAAGGAACGATTTAATCGTATCAGAAAATGATGTGTTAATGTTTTTTTTATAACAAAATTCACCAATGTCGCTAGACAGAGCGCCTTTTGCTATGTCATATTTATTACCCCACGCATCAACTCCCACACACTCAAGGTCTACATTTTCAGGGAGCTCAACTTTATTATTTTTCATTAGTTGATATATCCCATAGTAGTTAGAGTGATATTTGTTTAAGCTTACCGCTCCTTTAGAAAAGGTAATGCATAAAACACCTAATAGTAAGCATAAGAGAGATAGCGATATTTTTAGCTTTAGTTTATGCCTATCAAAAATCACTTGATGCAAAATAAATATAAGAGGTGTTAACGCAAACTGGCTCTTGGAAGTCGTCAGTATGGCTAAAAATGTATACATCAATACTATTCCTTTAGTATCTCTTCTCTCCATATATATTATTATTAAAGGAATGCAAATTAATAAGACTTGTTCCTGATAGAAAGAGTTGAACATGGATAGATTGGACGATGATACGAGCAACAATGATAGTGCAATAAAAATAAAGTCAGCACTCTTCCCCTTCCTTCCTGATAATTTTTTGAATACAAAATACAGAGCAATTATAAATGCCATTTTTAAAATGGCACCCAGCAATCGCATGTCAAGTATATTTGTATATAATGAAGTTATATAGGCATATAAATACAGTAAATAACTGTAGGAGCTGATATATTTAAAGTGGCCTATAGACTTAAAGTTTTCTTTTAGATCAAATACTAACCCACTATCTTTAGAGAAGATGTCTCTTATACACATATCTAGCCAACGAGACCGAGGCTGATATCGTA
>NZ_JADDTS010000120.1:0-503 GCF_015159675.1 Enterobacter cloacae complex sp. S2 | reverse complement strand
CGTATCAAGTTTGTCGAAGAGATAAAACAGGTTGTAGATAAAGAATTTGAAACTGCACGACGGGCCAAAACCGATGAAGAATGCATTGCATGCATCAAAAATCTGCGTGCTGAAACAGATAATCTACAAGAACAAGAACGCCTGTTAAGAACCAGAGCCGCACAGCTTTACGCGAAGGTCGAATTTGTTAAGGAAAATAATAAAATCGTCGGCTACATAATTTCAGCTATTCACATTGTGGTTTCTGGAATGGCAATTGCTGGCGGTGCGTTGATGGTCGCTACGATGACACCTTTAGGTATGCTGGCAGGGGCTATCCTTGTAACAGATGGCATTAACGGTTTGTCAAAAGAAATTATTCCTGGTATATATGGAAAACAATATAAAACAGAGGGGCTTGTGGCTGATGGCACTTTGGAAGCGGCCCAGTTTATGGGTTTCAAGCCTGAAACAGGACTTGCGATTTATAACGCTATTACGTTAACTGCAAGTGTATATAGCAT
>NZ_JADDTS010000119.1:0-498 GCF_015159675.1 Enterobacter cloacae complex sp. S2 | reverse complement strand
TCGGCTGTTATCCCTATTATTGATTATTGTCTATGTTCTGATAAGTGTGCCATTCCAGTTGGTGTCATTCGAGAATCATGTTCATGGTTTGGTATACTGATTGATACGGCTGAAGGTCCAAAATTACTGGCACGTAAAGAACCTGGTAATCAGCAAGGGACTAGTGAAATGTATATAGAAGAAGGTGATGGAATAATTATACCTTCATTAGCTCCTCAGAAAAATAGTACAATGACACATGTGAAAGGAATCTTGGATCGTTTGGCAGGTTTATCAGATTTAGCATTTGAACCAACTGGACATGATAATTTTCGCAGTCGTCCAAGTTTTCGTGACTTAATGGCATTTATTTTTCAGCCACAAAATATAATAGCAAATCCAGATGTTTTATTCTTTAAAGCAGACACTACAGAGCATAGAGAAAAACTTAAGACTATATTTCCGTATGTATTGGGGGCTATTAGCCCCTTGGTTCTTCAGGCAAGACATGAATTAGAT
>NZ_JADDTS010000118.1:0-544 GCF_015159675.1 Enterobacter cloacae complex sp. S2 | reverse complement strand
GTACTAAAGCTGCATCATTCAGCTCGGGCGTTCTCAGTTCGATTCTCACTATTCATCCTTATCGAGAAGCTCTATATAATTCGGATGCCATCCTAAACGGAGATCGTCAGCCAGAAGATTGAAACCTCCATTAGTAAAATATTCAGGGACTATCTTATTATCGAAGGATACTTTTGTAGCAGAACAACGGCTATAAATAACTTTACCTCTGCTTATTTCAGTCTTGTCGGAGTGGCAAACCTCAATATCATCGCATATTGCATCGTACTGTCTTAATAATGAATTATGCCATTCAGAAATATTTTGCTCAAAAATTAGTCCATTTTCGGCCCACATGGTTATGTTAGCGTCCGTCTTTAATAGATCACTGACAGCCCTAAGCTGACGATCTTGACGAAGTTCTATCAGTTTTAGCTGTTTTATAAACGTGGGGGCCCGTTTGAGCAATGCTTCAGCATCAGAATTATTAATTTCTGTACTGAGTGGCTGAAGGTATCCAGGAATATTATTTTTCTGTACAAAATTTATAAACACCCTTCTAAAT
>NZ_JADDTS010000012.1:11436-97877 GCF_015159675.1 Enterobacter cloacae complex sp. S2 | reverse complement strand
CCGAGAGGGCGGCTTTTGAGGGACGTGGCCTCCGCCCGTACCCGATAAGCCGGAAGGAATATGCCGAGGGCACCGCGAAGCGGCGATTTACCGGCGGGAGCCCGGGTTGCCAGGGTGGTGGCGACTGAGCCACCCTGGCACGTTCACCGGTCATGTCGTTACAGAGTAGCAAGGAACATAAAGTGAACGGAATGACCACCACCGCCGTATGTTCCCCTCACCCTAACCCTCTCCCCGGAGGGGCGAGGGGATTGCTCAGTGCTCGCATTAATTTGTGGGGAACCCTCAGCCCACGGGGAGAGGGAATAAAGATTAGAGTCCGAGGGCGTATTTCAGTGCCTGACGCTTCAGACCACCGGCGCGCTCCGCCGCCATCAGTCCGATATTGCGCAATATCCGCACCGGACCCACGTCATTGCTGAACCCGGCATAGAACAGATCCATCCCCGACTGCATAATGAAGTTATCCGCCATACGGCGCGTCTGGTAGCGCTTCAGTACCTGATGGCTGGCCCAGGCTTCCGCGTGGGCGCGAGCGTTACCCAGCACATCCAGTAACGCATCGACGTCACGGTATCCCAGGTTAACCCCCTGCCCCGCCAGCGGATGAATGGTGTGCGCCGCGTCTCCCACCAGGGCCAGCCCTTCACGGGCATACTGCAACGCATGGCGTCGCATCAACGGGAATGCGCCAGCGGCAACCGGGGTCACGTTACCCAGACGGCGCGGGAAGTGCTGGCGGATTTCGCGCTGCAACTGATCCATGGACAGCCCCTGCAACTGTCGAATGCGCGCCGGCTTGTCGTACCACACCAGCGAAGCCCAGTTATCAAACAACGGTAAGAATGCATGCGGGCCGTTCGGCGTAAAATGCTGCCAGGTGCTTTCGCCCGGCGCGTTTTCTGACTGCACGGTGATCAGCATGCAGGACTGCTGATACTGCCAGGCATGGATCCCAATGCCTGCCATCTGCCTGACCTGCGAGTTCGCGCCATCCGCCCCCACCACCAGCTTTACGGCCAGCTCATCGTCGTTATCCAGCGTCAGGAGATATCCACCTTCATGACGATGCAGGGCTTTCAGCGAGTCCGGAACGCGCAGCGTCACCTTCGGGTGCGCCTCCAGCGCCTGCCAGAGCGCCTGCTGGAGCACGTTGTTTTCCACCATATAGCCCAGACGCGGCAGTTTCAGCTCGGCGGCGTCAAACGAGACGTGAGCATTTTCCCACTCCCAGGTTTCAAGACGGCTGTAAGGGTGCGCGCGCATCGCCAGCACCGCCTCCCAGACGCCCAGCCCGCGAAGCAGATCAACAGAGGACGCGCTGATGGCGGAAATACGCACGTCCGGTTGGCTGGAAGGATCGAATACCGGCGGAGCCGCCTGTTCAATAACGATTACGTCAAATCCCTGCTGCGCCAGCCCCAGCGCCAGTGCGCCGCCGACCATACCGCCGCCAACAACGGCAACTTCGGTGTTCAGGAGTGTCATGGTCACTATTCCTTATTGGAGAATACCTTAAGTTTACCGGATTTTTGCGGCCCTGAGGTTGACAACCTTCATACTGGTCACAACCGCACCAAAGCATTACAATACGCGGCTTGCAATCCTGAGCTGAGCAAGTCGATGACTAAAAAACTCCATATAAAAACCTGGGGCTGTCAGATGAACGAATACGATTCATCGAAGATGGCCGATCTGCTGGATACCACCCACGGATACCAGCTGACTGAAAATGCGAAAGAAGCCGATGTGCTGCTGCTGAACACCTGTTCAATTCGTGAAAAAGCACAGGAAAAAGTCTTTCATGTGTTAGGCCGCTGGAAGCTTCTCAAACGGAAAAATCCGGACCTGATCATTGGCGTGGGTGGCTGCGTCGCATCGCAGGAAGGTAAGCTGATCCGCCAGAGAGCCCCCTATGTGGATATCGTTTTTGGCCCTCAGACCCTGCACCGCCTGCCAGAGATGATTAACCAGGTTCGCGGCAGCCGTAGCCCGGTGGTTGACGTGAGTTTCCCGGAGATCGAGAAATTTGACCGTCTGCCAGAGCCGCGCGCTGATGGCCCGACCGCCTTCGTCTCCATCATGGAAGGCTGCAACAAATACTGTACTTACTGCGTGGTACCTTACACCCGCGGTGAAGAAGTGAGCCGCCCGGCAGACGATATCCTGTTTGAAATCGCGCAGCTTGCCGCGCAGGGCGTTCGCGAAGTGAACCTGCTGGGCCAGAACGTGAACGCCTGGCGCGGGGAAAACTACGACGGCACCACTGGCAGCTTTGCTGAACTGCTGCGTCTGGTGGCGGCGATTGACGGCATTGACCGCATTCGCTTTACCACCAGCCATCCGATGGAATTTACCGACGACATTATTGACGTCTATCGCGATACGCCAGAGCTGGTGAGCTTCCTGCACCTGCCGATCCAGTGCGGCTCTGACCGCGTGCTGAACCTGATGGGTCGTCCACATACGGTGCTGGAGTATAAGTCCACCATCCGCAAGCTGCGTGAAGCACGCCCGGATATCCAGATTAGCTCCGACTTTATCGTCGGCTTCCCTGGCGAAACCGCTGATGACTTCGAGCGCACCATGAAGCTCATCGGCGAGGTGAATTTCGACGTCAGCTACAGCTTCATCTTCTCAGCACGCCCGGGCACCCCAGCGGCCGATATGGTTGACGATGTGCCGGAAGAAGAGAAAAAGCAGCGTCTCTATATTTTGCAGGAGCGTATCAACCAGCAGGCCAACGCCTGGAGCCGTCGTATGCTCGGCACTGTCCAGCGTATTCTGGTGGAAGGCACTTCCCGTAAGAGCATCATGGAACTGTCCGGTCGAACCGAAAATAACCGCGTGGTGAATTTTGAAGGCACCCCGGACATGATTGGTAAGTTTGTGGACGTCGAGATTGTCGAAGTGCTCACGAACTCGCTGCGCGGGAAGGTGGTACGCACTGAGGACGAAATGGGTCTGCGTATTGCACAGACTCCGGAATCCGTTATCTCTCGCACCCGTAAAGTCAACGATTCTGGCGTAGGCATTTACCAGCCCTGATCCCTCTGGCCTGCCTGTCCGGCAGGCCTTGTATTTCCTCTCATCACCCCCAATATCTACCGCAACGCTTGCGCCTTTATTCTATGGCGTGAATAATTTCGGTAATGACCGTTTTATTACGCCGTGTGGCCACAGGTCAGTTAACCAAATAAAGAGGAACAGTTTGAACATAGATACGCGTGAAATTAGCCTTGAGCCCGCAGACAACGCTCGCCTGCTGAGCCTGTGCGGGCCGTTTGATGACAACATCAAACAACTGGAGCGACGTCTGGGTATCGAAATCAATCGTCGCGATAACCATTTCAAACTCACCGGACGCCCAATCTGCGTCAACGCCGCGGCAGATATTCTCCGCAGCCTGTATGTTGATACCGCCCCGATGCGCGGTGAGATCCAGGATATTGAACCTGAACAGATCCACCTGGCCATCAAAGAGGCGCGCGTGCTTGAGCAGAGCGCGGAAAGCGTGCCGGACTATGGCAAAGCCATCAACATTAAAACCAAACGCGGCGTGATTAAGCCTCGTACCCCGAACCAGGCACAGTACATCGCCAACATTCTCGACCATGACATCACCTTTGGCGTGGGTCCGGCGGGTACGGGTAAAACCTATCTGGCCGTTGCTGCTGCTGTCGATGCGCTTGAGCGTCAGGAGATCCGCCGTATCCTGCTGACCCGCCCTGCTGTAGAAGCCGGTGAGAAACTCGGCTTCCTGCCGGGCGATTTAAGTCAGAAAGTGGACCCCTACCTGCGCCCGCTGTACGACGCGCTGTTCGAAATGCTCGGCTTCGAGAAAGTTGAAAAGCTCATCGAACGTAACGTGATTGAAGTGGCCCCGCTGGCCTACATGCGTGGGCGTACGCTTAACGACGCGTTCATCATTCTGGATGAGAGCCAGAACACCACCATTGAACAGATGAAGATGTTTCTGACGCGTATTGGCTTTAACTCGAAAGCGGTTATTACCGGTGACGTCACTCAGATTGACCTGCCGCGTAACACCAAATCGGGTCTGCGTCACGCCATCGAAGTGCTGGCCGAGGTAGACGAAATCAGCTTCAACTTCTTCCACAGCGAAGACGTGGTACGCCACCCGGTGGTCGCGCGTATCGTTAACGCTTATGAGGCCTGGGAAGAGGCAGATCAGAAGCGCAGGGCCGAGCTGGCCGCAGAACGTAAGCGCGAAGCGCAGGAGCATGAACAGAAATGAGTCAGGTGATCCTCGATTTACAGCTGGCCTGTGAAGATAATTCCGGCATGCCAGAAGAGGCACAGTTTCAGAAATGGCTGGATGCCGTTATCCCCCAGTTTCAGGAAGAATCAGAGGTCACGATTCGCCTGGTGGATGAAGCAGAAAGCCATGAGCTCAACCTGACCTATCGCGGGAAAGATAAGCCGACCAATGTGCTCTCTTTCCCGTTCGAAGCCCCTCCGGGCATTGAGATGCCGCTGCTGGGCGATCTGATCATCTGCCGTCAGGTGGTTGAGCAGGAAGCCAAAGAGCAGCAAAAGCCGCTGGAAGCGCACTGGGCACACATGGTGGTGCACGGTAGCCTGCATCTTCTGGGTTACGACCATATTGAAGATGACGAAGCGGAAGAGATGGAATCCCTCGAGACAGAGATAATGCTTGCTCTGGGCTATGAGGATCCGTACATTGCCGAGAAAGAATAGTCAGTCACTGACTACCATGCCGCCGCGCAGGGACATAGCGCGGCGGTTAACGTTGAACTAACAAGAGAACCCTTAACAAACGCCATGAGCGACGACAATTCACACAGTAGCGACACGACAACCACTAAAAAGGGATTTTTCTCCCTCATCCTGAACCAGCTTTTCCACGGCGAACCGAAAAACCGTGACGAACTGCTGGAGCTGATTCGTGATTCCGGGCAGAACGACCTTATCGACGAAGATACGCGCGAAATGCTCGAAGGGGTGATGGACATCGCCGACCAGCGCGTCCGCGACATCATGATCCCCCGCTCGCAGATGATTACCCTGAAACGCAACCAGACGCTGGACGAGTGCCTCGATGTGATTATCGAATCGGCTCACTCACGTTTCCCGGTCATCAGCGAAGACAAAGATCACATCGAAGGGATTTTGATGGCGAAAGATCTGCTGCCGTTTATGCGCAGCGATGCCGAAGCCTTCAGTATGGAAAAAGTGTTACGTCCGGCCGTGGTTGTGCCGGAAAGTAAACGTGTGGATCGGATGCTGAAGGAGTTTCGCTCCCAGCGCTATCACATGGCGATTGTTATTGATGAATTTGGTGGCGTTTCCGGTCTGGTCACAATCGAAGACATCCTTGAGCTGATCGTGGGCGAAATCGAAGATGAATATGACGAAGAAGAGGATATCGACTTCCGTCAGCTGAGCCGCCACACGTGGACCGTGCGCGCGCTGGCCTCCATTGAAGACTTCAATGACACCTTTGGCACCAGCTTCAGCGATGAAGAAGTGGACACCATTGGTGGTCTGGTGATGCAGGCCTTCGGCCATCTTCCGGCCCGCGGTGAAACCGTTGACATCGATGGTTACCAGTTCAAGGTCGCAATGGCTGACAGCCGACGTATTATTCAGGTTCATGTCAGAATGCCGGACGACTCACCGGTGCCAAAACTGGAAGATTAATGTAAATGGCATTTGCCCCACTCTTTGAACGCCAGCGCGTCCGTTTGCTGCTGGCGCTGTTACTCGGAGCCAGCGGTACGCTGGCTTTTTCTCCTTACGATATCTGGCCAGCCGCTATTCTCTCCCTGATGGGGCTACAGGGTCTTACCCTGAACCGTCGTCCGGTACAGGCCGCGGCCATAGGCTACTTCTGGGGGCTGGGGCTGTTTGGCTCTGGTATCAACTGGGTCTACGTCAGTATCGCGCAATTTGGCGGAATGCCGGGGCCGGTTAACGTCTTCCTGGTTGTGCTGCTCGCCGCCTATCTTTCGCTCTACACTGGCCTGTTCGCCGGTATTCTATCTCGTCTGTGGCCTAAAACGACCTGGCTGCGCGTCGCGATAGCGGCTCCCGTTGTCTGGCAAATCACCGAATTTCTGCGCGGCTGGGTACTGACCGGCTTCCCGTGGTTGCAGTTCGGCTATAGCCAGGTGGACGGCCCGCTGAAAGGTCTGGCTCCCGTCATGGGCGTAGAGGCGATTAACTTCCTGCTCATGGCGGTCAGCGGCCTGCTGGTGCTGGCTCTGGTGACACGTAACTGGAAGCCGCTGGTTGCCGCGTTAATCCTGTTTGCCCTGCCTTTCCCACTGCGTTATATCCAGTGGTTCACGCTGGAGCCCGCGCGCGCCACGCAGGTATCGTTGATACAGGGCGATATCCCGCAGTCATTGAAATGGGATGAGAATCAGCTGCTGAACACGCTGAAAATCTACGCCAACGCCACTGAAAAGGTGATGGGCAAATCGCAGCTCATCATCTGGCCTGAGTCTGCGATCCCGGATCTGGAGATCAATCAGCAGCCCTTCCTGAAGATGATGGACGATCTGCTGCGCGCGCGCGGCAGTACGCTGATTACCGGAATTGTGGATGCGCGTCTCAATCAGCAGAACCGCTATGACACGTACAACACGATCATTACGCTCGGTAAGGACAGCGAATACAGCTATACCTCCACCAATCGTTACAACAAAAATCACCTTGTACCGTTTGGCGAATTTGTTCCGCTGGAGTCTATTCTGCGCCCACTGGCACCGTTCTTTGACCTGCCGATGTCCTCATTCAGCCGGGGCCCTTACGTTCAGCCGCAGCTGCATGCGCACGGTTTTGCCCTGACGGCCGCTATTTGCTACGAGATTATCCTCGGCGAGCAGGTGCGCGATAACTTCCGCCCGGACACCGACTATCTGCTGACCATCTCAAACGATGCGTGGTTCGGTAAATCGATCGGCCCGTGGCAGCACTTCCAGATGGCACGAATGCGTTCTCTGGAGCTGGCACGTCCGCTGTTGCGCAGCACCAATAACGGCATCACCGCCGTGATTGGCCCGCAGGGTGAAATCCAGGCCATGATCCCGCAGTTCACCCGTGAGGTGCTGACCACGAAAGTGACGCCAGCTACGGGCCTGACGCCTTATGCGCGCACCGGGAACTGGCCGCTGTGGATCCTGACCACGCTGTTCGGTTTTGCCGCCGTAGTGATGAGCCTGCGTCAGCGTCGTAGATAACCTGGCCTTCTGTTGCCGGGTGGCGGCTACGCCTTACCCGGCCTACTCTCCGGCGCAGCCGCCACCCGACAATTTCCTCCTAAACTTCAATTCTGGCACGCCTGTTGCTTTGTTTAATTTCGCAAACGCTGTCTGGCTTAACGTGCAACCTTGTCGCACCAGCATGGATCTCCGGTAGCACCGAAACGGTGCAACGAGAGATTATTGCCTCTGAATGGTGCGGCGCGCTTCGCAAAAATAAACAATAACGCAGCAAAATCTTTACATTAAGCCAGACTAAATGTTAACAAGCTTGCATAACACTGCACTCGCATTGCGCGAGATATAACAACATCACAATGGGTATCAAAGCGTCACTGGCGCTGATAAGAAAGGAGTTGGGTATGCAATTACGTAAACTGGCCACAGCAATGCTGGTTATGGGAATGTCTGCGGGCATCGTTCACGCTGAAGACGCTCCGGCAGCAGGAAGCACTCTCGACAAGATTGCCAAAAACGGCGTGATCGTGGTCGGCCACCGTGAATCTTCTGTCCCGTTCTCTTACTACGACAACACGCAAAAAGTCGTGGGCTATTCACAGGATTACTCCAACGCCATCGTTGAAGCCGTGAAGAAAAAGCTGAACAAACCTGACCTGCAAGTGAAGCTGATCCCCATCACTTCACAGAACCGTATTCCTCTGCTGCAAAACGGCACATTTGATTTTGAATGTGGCTCAACCACCAACAACCTTGAGCGTCAGAAACAGGCCGCTTTCTCGGACACTATCTTCGTTGTAGGCACCCGCCTGCTGACGAAGAAAGGCGGCGATATCAAAGATTTTGCTGACCTGAAAGGCAAAGCGGTTGTCGTGACCTCCGGTACCACGTCCGAAGTGCTGCTGCACAAGCTGAACGACGAGAAGAAAATGGATATGCGCATCATCAGCGCGAAAGATCACGGCGACTCCTTCCGTACCCTGGAAAGCGGTCGTGCCGTTGCGTTTATGATGGATGACGCTCTGCTGGCAGGCGAGCGCGCCAAGGCGAAGAAACCAGACAACTGGGAAATCGTCGGGACTGCGCAGTCGAAAGAAGCTTACGGCTGTATGCTGCGTAAAGGCGATGAAGGCTTCAAAAAGCTGATCGATGACACCATCGCTCAAGCGCAAACCTCTGGCGAAGCGGCAAAATGGTTCGACAAATGGTTCAAGAACCCAATTCCACCAAAAAACCTGAACATGAACTTTGAACTGTCTGACGACATGAAAGCGCTGTTCAAATCACCAAACGACAAAGCTCTTAACTAACTAGAACGACAGGGGCGGGATCTCCTGCCCTCTCGATTGTCGGGAAGCATGGACAGACTATACGTTGAGTGGTCGTTCCCCACTCAGCGCAAAAATTGAGCTTCTCACCAATCTTCGAGGGTAGCGCTGCTACCCTCTTTTTTCTGGAGTTTACTATGTCAATTGACTGGAACTGGGGCATCTTTCTGCAACAAGCCCCGTTCGGCAACACCACCTATCTCGGCTGGCTGTGGAGCGGCTTTCAGGTTACCGTTGCGTTATCGATAACGGCGTGGATTATCGCGTTTCTTGTCGGTTCGCTGTTCGGTATTCTGCGTACCGTCCCTAACCGTTTTCTCTCTTCGATTGGCACGCTCTATGTGGAACTGTTCCGTAACGTTCCGCTGATCGTGCAGTTCTTTACCTGGTATCTGGTGATCCCGGAACTGCTGCCGGAAGATCTCGGCATGTGGTTCAAGGCCGAGCTGGATCCTAACGTACAATTCTTTGTCTCCTCCATGCTGTGTCTGGGACTGTTCACCGCTGCGCGCGTCTGCGAGCAGGTGCGTGCCGCCATACAGTCACTGCCACGCGGACAAAAGAATGCGGCACTGGCGATGGGCCTGACCCTGCCACAAGCCTACCGTTACGTACTGCTGCCTAACGCTTACCGCGTCATCGTTCCGCCGATGACCTCCGAGATGATGAACCTGGTAAAAAACTCGGCCATCGCCTCAACCATTGGTCTGGTAGATATGGCGGCGCAGGCGGGCAAACTGCTGGATTACTCCGCTCACGCATGGGAATCCTTCACGGCAATCACGCTCGCCTATGTTCTGATTAACGCTTTCATCATGCTGGTGATGAACCTGGTTGAACGCAAAGTACGCCTGCCGGGCAATCTGGGGGGCAAATAATGTACGAATTTGACTGGAGTTCCATTGTTCCCTCCATGCCTTATCTGCTGGATGGACTGGCGATCACCTTAAAGATCACCGTAATCGCCATTATCGTCGGTATTGTCTGGGGCACCCTGCTGGCAGTGATGCGCCTGTCGAGCTTTAAACCGCTCGCCTGGTTTGCTACGGCTTACGTTAACGTGTTCCGCTCCATTCCACTGGTCATGGTGCTGTTGTGGTTTTACCTGATTGTTCCCGGCTTTTTACAGAACGTGCTGGGACTGTCGCCGAAAACCGATATCCGCCTGATCTCTGCCATGGTGGCATTCTCCATGTTTGAAGCCGCCTACTACTCCGAGATCATCCGCGCAGGTATTCAGAGTATCTCGCGCGGGCAGTCCAGCGCTGCGCTGGCGCTCGGTATGACGCACTGGCAGTCCATGAAGCTCATTATTCTGCCGCAGGCGTTTCGCGCCATGGTTCCGCTGCTGCTGACGCAGGGCATCGTCCTGTTCCAGGATACCTCCCTGGTCTACGTGCTGAGCCTGGCAGACTTCTTCCGTACCGCCTCCACCATTGGCGAACGTGACGGAACGCAGGTTGAGATGATCCTCTTCGCAGGCGGGGTCTATTTTGTGATTAGTTTAAGCGCATCGCTGTTGGTCAGCTGGCTGAAGAAAAGGACCGTATAATGATTTCCCTGAAAAATGTTTCTAAATGGTATGGGCACTTTCAGGTGCTGACCGACTGCTCAACAGAAGTGAAAAAAGGCGATGTGGTGGTGGTATGCGGCCCGTCCGGCTCCGGTAAGTCGACGCTTATCAAAACCGTTAATGGGCTGGAACCTGTCCAGCAGGGCGAGATTGTCGTTAACGGCACCAAAGTGAATGACCGCAAAACCAACCTTGCCCAGCTTCGCTCCCACGTTGGGATGGTGTTCCAGCATTTTGAGCTGTTCCCTCACCTCTCCATCATTGAGAACCTGACGCTGGCGCAGGTGAAAGTGCTGAAGCGCGACAAAAAAGCGGCGCGTGAAAAGGGACTGAAGTTGCTGGAACGCGTCGGGCTGTCTGCACATGCGGATAAGTTCCCTGCGCAGCTTTCAGGTGGCCAACAGCAGCGCGTGGCAATCGCGCGTGCGCTGTGCATGGATCCGGTGGCGATGCTGTTTGATGAGCCGACGTCCGCGCTCGATCCTGAGATGATCAACGAAGTGCTGGACGTTATGGTGGAACTGGCGCACGAAGGGATGACCATGATGGTGGTGACGCACGAAATGGGCTTCGCCCGTAAAGTGGCCAACCGTGTGATCTTCATGGATGAAGGGAAAATTGTTGAAGACTCACCGAAAGAAGAGTTCTTCGCAAATCCTAAATCTGAACGTGCAAAAGACTTCCTCGCCAAAATCCTGCATTAATCTTTTTAGTGCGCAATCTGTGGATTGCGCACTGCTTCACGCTTTAGATCTCTTTTTCTATTCGGCGTCACATCGCAGCGTTAACCTTGTCACAAATAATGCTAAGAATGGAGAACGCCATGGCACAGCCTATTATTCTCGACTGCGATCCGGGTCATGATGACGCAATCGCACTCGTCCTTGCTCTTGCCTCCCCTGAACTGGACGTAAAAGCTGTCACCTCCTCTGCAGGGAACCAGACGCCGGATAAAACCCTGCGAAACGTGTTGCGCATGTTAACGCTGCTAAAACGCACCGATATTCCGGTCGCAGGTGGCGCCATTAAGCCGCTAATGCGCGAGCTGATCATTGCGGATAACGTTCACGGTGAGAGTGGGCTGGATGGCCCGGCGCTGCCGGAGCCGGGTTTCGCACCACAAAACTGTACTGCCGTCGAGCTCATGGCGAAAGTTCTGCGTGAAAGCGCAGAGCCCGTGACGCTGGTGGCGACCGGCCCGCAGACCAACGTAGCGCTGCTGCTGAACAGCCATCCTGAACTGCACAGCAATATCGCCCGTATCGTCATCATGGGCGGGGCAATGGGGCTGGGGAACTGGACGCCAGCCGCGGAGTTCAACATCTTTGTTGACCCGGAAGCCGCGGAAATCGTCTTCCAGTCGGGCCTGCCGATTGTGATGGCGGGGCTGGACGTTACCCACCGCGCACAAATTATGGCGCAGGACATCGAACGATTTCGTACTGTGGGTAACCCGGTTGCAACAACCGTGGCAGAGCTGCTCGATTTCTTTATGGTGTATCACAAAGCCGAGAAGTGGGGATTCCACGGCGCCCCGCTGCATGACCCATGCACCATCGCCTGGCTACTGAAGCCGGAAATGTTTACCACGGTCGAGCGTTGGGTTGGTGTGGAAACACAGGGGAAATATACCCAGGGAATGACGGTGGTGGACTATTACTCGCTGACGGGAAACAAGCCGAATACCACAGTGATGGTGGATATCGATCGGAAAGCGTTTGTGGATTTGCTGGCGGAGAGGCTGGCTTATTATTCTGCGGCCTGATGCCCTCACCCACAGGGAGAGGGAGCAGACACTAAAAACGGCAACGACGTTGCCGTTTTGCTTTTACCTACGGCTCAAACGGCCGACGCTGGAACTGGTCGTGCCCGCATTTCGGACACAGCGACAGCACCTCCGGCGTATAAACGGCGATATGGTGGTGGCACTTCTCACACACCAGGTTCCCCAGCCCCACCACTTCGCCGCTGTGATAGACACCGTGGTGGTTTAAATCCTGGAATACCTCGCGCCACTCCAGTTGGGTTTTATCGGTAATATCCGCCAGCTCCTGCCACAGGCTCTCTTTAATTACCCGCATAAAAACACTGTCGGCGATTTCGTCCTGGCTCTCTTCATAGCTTCGCGCAAACTCTTCCAGGTCGCGGCGCACGGCGCGCGTCACCTCTTCCACTTCGGTTCGCGATAACTCACCCGTTTGCGTCACGCGTGCGCGTGCCTGTTCGACCAACGCGTCGATATCACGCTCGCCGTTACGCAGCCTTTCCGTCAGAGTCGCTACCAGTTCACGGTAAAATTGAGCAACCTTGTTCATCATTTTGCCTCCCGGGTAAGTAACTGTCTCTAATAATAGACCTTATTTCGTCGCCGCTTTGTCAGGTGAAGCACAGACCCGGTAAATTCCTGCAAAGTGCATTTGCGTGAAAGGCTGTTTTGACGCGGGCGTTTGGGCTATGCTATGCGGATCTGAATTACCACATCCATTGGCTACATTTGTAGCTGTATTGAACACAGGACCACTGGCTGCCATGCAAGAGCAATACCGCCCGGAAGAGATAGAATCAAAAGTCCAGCAACACTGGGACGAGAAGCGCACCTTTGAAGTAACCGAAGACGAGAGCAAAGAGAAGTATTACTGCCTGTCGATGCTTCCCTATCCTTCTGGTCGACTACACATGGGCCACGTGCGTAACTACACCATCGGTGACGTGATTGCACGCTACCAGCGTATGCTGGGCAAAAACGTACTTCAGCCTATCGGCTGGGATGCGTTCGGCCTGCCTGCTGAAGGCGCGGCGGTGAAAAACAACACGGCACCGGCTCCGTGGACGTACGACAACATCGCGTACATGAAAAACCAGCTGAAAATGCTGGGCTTTGGCTATGACTGGAGCCGCGAGCTGGCAACCTGTACCCCGGAATACTACCGCTGGGAGCAGAAGTTCTTCACCGAGCTGTATAAAAAAGGCCTGGTCTACAAGAAAACGTCCGCCGTTAACTGGTGCCCGAACGACCAGACCGTTCTCGCGAACGAGCAGGTTATCGATGGCTGCTGCTGGCGCTGCGACACCAAAGTTGAGCGTAAAGAGATCCCGCAGTGGTTTATCAAAATCACCGCCTACGCTGACGAACTGCTGAACGATCTGGATAATCTGGATCACTGGCCTGACACCGTTAAGACCATGCAGCGCAACTGGATCGGCCGTTCCGAAGGTGTGGAAATTACCTTTAACGTAGAAAACTACGACCAGACGCTGACCGTCTACACCACCCGTCCGGACACCTTCATGGGCGCGACCTACCTGGCCGTGGCCGCAGGTCACCCGCTGGCGCAAAAAGCGGCGGAAAACAATCCGGAGCTGGCGACCTTTATCGACGAATGCCGCAACACGAAAGTGGCCGAAGCCGACATGGCGACGATGGAGAAAAAAGGCGTTGATACCGGCTTCAAAGCGATCCACCCGCTGACGGGCGAAGCGATCCCTGTCTGGGCCGCCAACTTCGTACTGATGGAATACGGCACAGGCGCCGTGATGGCCGTGCCGGGTCACGATCAGCGCGACTACGAATTTGCCACCAAATACGGCCTGACCATCAAGCCTGTTATTCTTGCTGCTGACGGCTCTGAACCCGATCTCTCTGAGCAAGCGCTGACTGAAAAAGGCACCCTGTTTAACTCCGGTGAGTTCAGCGGCCTGAGCTTCGAAGAGGGCTTCAACGCCATCGCCGACAAACTGGCCTCCCTGGGCGTGGGCGAGCGTAAAGTCAACTACCGTCTGCGCGACTGGGGCGTTTCCCGTCAGCGTTACTGGGGTGCGCCAATCCCAATGGTGACCCTGGAAGACGGCACCGTGATGCCAACGCCGGAAGATCAGCTGCCGGTGATCCTGCCGGAAGACGTGGTCATGGACGGCATCACCAGCCCGATCAAAGCCGATCCTGAGTGGGCAAAAACCACCGTCAACGGTCAGCCAGCGCTGCGTGAAACCGACACCTTTGACACCTTTATGGAATCCTCCTGGTACTATGCGCGCTACACCTGCCCGCAGTACAAAGAAGGCATGCTGGATTCCGATGCTGCAAACTACTGGCTGCCGGTAGACATCTATATCGGTGGCATTGAACACGCCATCATGCACCTGCTCTACTTCCGCTTCTTCCACAAACTGATGCGTGACGCAGGCCTGGTCAACTCCGACGAACCGGCAAAACAGCTGCTGTGTCAGGGTATGGTGCTGGCAGATGCGTTCTACTACGTTGGCGCGAACGGTGAACGTAACTGGGTTTCTCCGGTTGATGCGATTGTGGAGCGCGACGAGAAAGGCCGTATCGTGAAGGCGAAAGACGCCGAAGGTCATGAACTGGTTTATACCGGCATGAGCAAGATGTCCAAGTCTAAAAATAACGGTATCGACCCGCAGGTGATGGTTGAGCGTTACGGCGCTGACACCGTGCGTCTGTTCATGATGTTCGCCTCCCCGGCAGATATGACGCTGGAATGGCAGGAATCCGGCGTTGAAGGGGCAAACCGCTTCCTGAAACGCGTCTGGAAACTGGTTTACGAGCACACCTCACAAGGTGATGCGCCAGCGCTGAACGTGGCTGCACTGAGCGAAGATCAGCAGGCGCTGCGTCGTGATGTTCATAAAACCATTGCGAAAGTCACCGATGATATTGGTCGTCGTCAGACCTTCAATACCGCAATTGCGGCTATTATGGAACTGATGAACAAGCTGGCAAAAGCCCCGCAGGACGGCGAGCAGGATCGCGCGTTAATGCGCGAAGCGCTGCTGGCGGTCGTTCGCATGCTGAACCCGTTCACGCCGCACGTTAGCTTCACCCTGTGGCAGGAGCTGAAAGGCGAAGGGGATATCGACAACGCGCCGTGGCCAGTGGCGGATGAATCCGCTATGGTGGAAAACACCACGCTGGTTGTGGTGCAGGTTAACGGTAAAGTGCGCGGTAAAATTACCGTCGCGGTCGACGCAACCGAAGAACAGGTTCGCGAGCGCGCAGGCCAGGAGCATCTGGTCGCGAAATACCTTGAGGGCGTTACCGTACGTAAAGTGATCTACGTACCCGGTAAACTGCTGAATCTGGTCGTTGGCTAAGCGCGGGAGGAAACGTGCGACACCTGGCAACAATACTCTTATCTCTGGCGGTGCTGGTCACCGCTGGCTGCGGCTGGCATCTGCGCAATACCACGGCAGTGCCTGCTCAGATGAAAACAATGATCTTCGACTCATCCGATCCGAATGGACCGCTGAGCCGGGCCATTCGTAACCAGCTGCGTTTGAACGATGTTGAACTGATCGAGAAGGGAACCCTGCGTCAGGATGTTCCTTCGCTTCGCGTCCTGAAATCAACGCTGGCAAAAGACACTGCGTCAATCTTCCAGGATGGGCGGACGGCGGAATATCAGATGGTACTGACCGTTAGCGCGGCTGTTCTGATACCGGGTAAAGATATTTACCCTATCAGTACCAAAGTCTACCGTTCGTTCTTCGATAACCCGCAGACGGCGCTGGCGAAAGACGCCGAAGAGCAGATTATCATCAAAGAGATGTACGATAAGGCTGCGGAGCAGCTGATCCGTAAGCTGCCTACCATTGCCGCGTCGACGAAAAAAGGCGCTGACGTCATCGAAACACCGGATGCCCGCACGCCGGATATGCCAACGTCGCTGGGTAACTGATGATCAGGTTGTATCCTGAACAACTCCGCGCGCAGCTCAACGAAGGGCTGCGCGCGGCCTATCTGCTACTCGGCAACGACCCCCTGTTACTCCAGGAAAGCCTTGATGCGGTTCGCCATGCGGCAGCCGCGCAGGGTTTCGATGAGCATCATACGTTCCAGATCGATAACAGTACCGACTGGAACGCTATCTTCTCGCTTTGTCAGGCCATGAGCCTGTTTGCCTCTCGTCAGACAATCCAGATCCTGCTGCCTGAGAATGGTCCTAACGCTGCCATCAATGAACAGCTGGCTATGCTGGTGAGTTTGTTACACGGCGATCTGCTGCTTATCGTACGCGGCAACAAACTCACAAAAGCGCAGGAAAACGCTGCCTGGTTTACCCGGCTAGCCCCCAGTGCGGTGCTTGTCTCCTGCCAGACGCCAGAGCAGGCGCATCTGCCAAAATGGGTTGCCGCGCGAGCAAAGCAGCACAATTTGCAGCTGGATGAGGCCGCCAGCCAGCTCCTTTGCTATTGCTATGAAGGCAACCTTCTGGCACTGGCGCAGGCGCTGGACAGGCTCGCCCTGCAGTGGCCCGATGGCAAGCTGACGCTACCGCGCGTGGAACAGGCGGTGAATGATGCCGCGCACTTTACTCCCTTCCACTGGGTTGATGCGCTGCTGTCGGCGAAAAGTAAGCGAGCCCTGCACATACTGCAACAGCTGCGCCTGGAAGGGAGTGAGCCGGTCATTCTGCTCCGCACGCTCCAGCGCGAATTACTGCTGCTGAACAACGTTAAACGTCAGTCGGCACATACGCCCCTGCGCGCCTTATTCGATAAACATCGCGTCTGGCAGAACCGTCGGGCGATGACCACGGAGGCGATAAACCGCCTGAGCCAGGAGCAGTTGCGTCAGGCAGTGCAACTTTTGATGCGCGCCGAACTGACGTTAAAACAGGACTACGGCCAGTCTGTCTGGGCGGAGCTGGAGAGCCTCTCTTTGCTGCTCTGCCATAAGGCGCTGGCAGACGTATTTATCGATGGGTGATATGCATTCTTTACAGGCAATGTATGGCGGGACCTTCGACCCGGTACACTATGGGCATCTTAAACCGGTAGAAATCCTCGCGAATTTGATTGGGTTGCAGCGGGTAATCATCATGCCCAACAATGTTCCTCCGCATCGTCCTCAGCCAGAAGCAACCAGCGAGCAGCGCAAAGCGATGCTCGCGCTGGCTATCGCAGATAAGCCTCTCTTCACGCTGGATGAGCGCGAATTGCGCAGGGATACCCCTTCCTGGACATCGCAAACGCTGCGGGAGTGGCGCGCTGAGCAGGGGCCCATGCAACCGCTGGCGTTTATCATCGGCCAGGATTCCTTGCTCAACTTTCCCAGCTGGTACCAGTACGAAACCATTCTGGAAAACAGTCATCTGCTGGTCTGCCGCCGTCCGGGCTACCCGTTAACCATGCGCGATGCGCAGCATCAGCAGTGGCTTGACGCGCATCTGACGGACAATATAGAAGACCTGCACAGTCTACCCGCCGGGAAAATTTACCTCGCTGAAACGCCGTGGTTTGATATTTCCGCGACCCTCATCCGCGAGCGTCTCCAGCAGGGTTTAGACTGTGACGATCTCCTGCCCTCGCCCGTGCTGGCCTATATCCACGCACACGGTTTGTATCAGAAAAGTACAGATGCCTGATCATCACCGGCGAAATTGTCTGTTAATGTTTATCCTGCCTTGACAGGCTAAGCCATACTGATATCCTCCGCTGCCAGACTTTCCCGCCGATCGCTGCTTTACAGAAATTGTTTTACAAAAATGGCGATGCAATCTCAGGCGGAGGGTGGGATGATACCCGCCTTCAAAAGCCGGGCGGTGACATTTGTCCCGCGACTGGCGTCAGTTCAGGTATACTGACTGGCCACGAATTCATAGTTGTACAATCTCATTCACCCAGGGGGAAAACTTGCAGGGTAAAGCACTCCAGGATTTTGTTATCGACAAAATTGATGACCTGAAAGGTCAGGACATCATCGCTATCGACGTTAAGGGTAAATCCAGCATCACCGACTGCATGATCATCTGCACCGGGACCTCAACTCGTCACGTTGTTTCGATTGCTGACCATGTTGTTCAGGAATCGCGCGCGGCAGGGCTGCTTCCGCTGGGCGTTGAAGGTGAAGCGACCGCTGACTGGGTGGTTGTCGATCTCGGCGATGTGATTGTCCACGTCATGCAGGAAGAGAGCCGTCGCCTGTATGAGCTGGAAAAACTCTGGGGTTAATGCGTGAAGTTGCAACTGGTCGCCG
This sequence comes from Enterobacter cloacae complex sp. S2, assembly GCF_015159675.1. Lineage (NCBI taxonomy): Bacteria > Pseudomonadati > Pseudomonadota > Gammaproteobacteria > Enterobacterales > Enterobacteriaceae > Enterobacter > Enterobacter cloacae complex sp. S2. The sequence goes on along the minus strand of NZ_JADDTS010000012.1, from coordinate 79,772 downwards.
TCGGCACCAAAATGCCGGACTGGGTACAAACCGGTTTTACTGAGTATCTGCGTCGTTTCCCAAAAGATATGCCGTTCGAACTGGTGGAGATCCCAGCAGGAAAGCGCGGCAAGAACGCAGATATCAAACGTATTCTCGATAAAGAGGGAGAGCTGATGCTGGCTGCCGCAGGCAAAAACCGCATCGTGACCCTCGATATCCCGGGAAAACCCTGGGATACGCCGCAGCTGGCGCACGAACTGGAGCGCTGGAAGCAGGATGGTCGTGATGTCAGTCTGTTGATTGGCGGACCAGAGGGGTTATCTCCCGCCTGCAAAGCGGCAGCAGAACAAAGTTGGTCACTCTCGGCGCTGACGTTGCCCCACCCGCTTGTGCGGGTTCTCGTGGCAGAAAGTTTGTATCGCGCATGGAGCATCACTACCAACCACCCTTATCACCGCGAGTAATGACAGACCAGGGTAATTTAAGCAGCGGATGAAACTACAGAATTCTTTTCGCGACTATACGGCTGAGTCCGCGCTGTTTGTGCGCCGGGCGCTGGTCGCCTTTACGGGGATTTTGCTGCTTACCGGCGTGCTGATCGCCAACCTCTATAATCTGCAAATTGTCCGCTATACCGATTACCAGACCCGCTCAAACGAAAACCGTATCAAGCTGGTGCCCATCGCGCCCAGCCGCGGCATTATCTACGATCGTAACGGCACCCCGCTGGCGCTAAACCGCACCATCTACCAGATAGAGATGATGCCGGAGAAAGTGGATAACGTGCAGGATACGCTGAACGCGCTGAGAAGCGTTGTCGACCTGACTGATGACGACATCGCTGCGTTCAAAAAAGAGCGCGCACGTTCTCACCGCTTCACCTCTATTCCGGTAAAAACCAACCTGACGGAAGTGCAGGTCGCCCGTTTTGCCGTTAACCAGTACCGTTTCCCCGGTGTGGAAGTCAAAGGCTATAAACGCCGCTACTATCCTTACGGCTCCGCGCTGACGCACGTCATTGGCTACGTCTCCAAAATTAACGATAAAGACGTCGAACGCCTTGATAAAGACGGCAAGCTGGCTAACTACGCCGCAACCCATGATATTGGCAAGCTTGGGATTGAACGTTATTACGAAGATGTCCTGCACGGTCAGACCGGGTATGAAGAGGTTGAAGTTAACAACCGTGGCCGCGTGATCCGTCAGCTCAAAGAGGTTCCCCCACAGGCGGGACATGACGTTTATCTGACGCTCGACCTGAAGCTACAGCAGTATATCGAAACGCTGCTGGCGGGTAGCCGGGCCGCCGTGATCGTGACCGACCCGCGTACCGGCGGTATTCTGGCGATGGTTTCTATGCCAAGCTACGATCCGAACCTCTTCGTGGATGGCATCTCCAGCAAGGATTACTCCGGCCTGCTCAACGATCCAAACACCCCGCTGGTGAACCGCGCCACGCAGGGGGTTTATCCTCCAGCCTCAACGGTAAAACCGTATGTCGCCGTTTCTGCGCTGAGCGCGGGCGTCATTACCCGTAATACCAGTCTGTTTGACCCTGGCTGGTGGCAATTACCTGGCTCTGAAAAACGCTACCGTGACTGGAAAAAATGGGGTCACGGCCATCTGAACGTGACCAAATCACTGGAGGAGTCGGCGGATACCTTCTTCTATCAGGTCGCCTACGACATGGGTATTGATCGTCTGTCTGAATGGATGAGCAAATTCGGCTACGGACATTACACCGGTATAGATTTGGCGGAAGAACGTTCCGGCAACATGCCAACCCGCGAATGGAAGCTGAAGCGCTTTAAAAAACCCTGGTATCAGGGTGATACCATTCCGGTGGGCATCGGCCAGGGCTACTGGACGGCAACGCCGCTGCAAATGAACAAGGCGATGATGATCCTCATCAACGATGGCGTTGTGAAAGTACCGCACCTGCTGCAAAGCACCGTAGAAGACGGCAAAAAAGTGCCATGGATACAGCCGCACGAGCCGCCGGTGGGTGACATTCATTCCGGGTACTGGGAAATCGCGAAAGACGGGATGTATGGCGTAGCCAACCGCCCTAACGGGACGGCGCACAAATATTTCGCTGGCGCACCGTATAAGGTTGCCGCGAAATCAGGTACGGCTCAGGTCTTCGGTCTGAAAGCGAATGAAACCTATAACGCACATAAAATTGCTGAACGTCTGCGTGACCACAAGCTCATGACGGCGTTTGCCCCTTATGATAACCCGCAAGTTGCGGTGGCGATGATTCTTGAGAACGGCGGCGCAGGCCCGGCGGTGGGTACCATCATGCGTCAAATCCTCGACCACATCATGCTGGGTGATAACAACACCGAACTGCCAGCTGAAAACCCGGCAGCCGCTGCGGCGGAGGACCAATAATCATGACGGATAATCCGAATAAAAAATCGCTGTGGGATAAGATCCACATCGACCCTGCCATGCTGCTGATCCTGCTGGCTCTGCTGGTGTACAGCGCCCTCGTTATCTGGAGCGCCAGCGGCCAGGATATCGGCATGATGGAGCGTAAAGTTGGCCAGATCGCCATGGGTCTGGTCATTATGGTGGTGATGGCGCAAATACCACCGCGCGTGTATGAGGGCTGGGCGCCCTATCTCTATATTTTCTGTATCATTTTGCTGGTGGCAGTAGATGCGTTCGGTGCTATCTCGAAGGGGGCGCAACGCTGGCTGGATCTGGGGATTGTCCGCTTCCAGCCGTCAGAAATCGCCAAAATCGCCGTTCCGCTGATGGTGGCGCGCTTCATTAACCGCGACGTCTGCCCGCCGTCGTTGAAGAATACCGCCATTGCGCTGGTGCTAATTTTCCTGCCGACGCTGCTCGTGGCCGCACAGCCTGACCTCGGTACCTCGATTCTCATCGCCCTCTCCGGCCTGTTCGTCCTGTTCCTGTCCGGCCTGAGCTGGCGTCTGATCGGCATCGCGGTGGTCCTGCTGGCTGCCTTTATTCCTATTCTCTGGTTCTTCCTGATGCATGATTACCAGCGCCAGCGCGTGATGATGCTGCTCGATCCCGAGACCGATCCGCTGGGCGCAGGCTATCATATTATTCAGTCGAAGATTGCGATTGGCTCCGGCGGCCTGCGCGGAAAAGGCTGGCTGCACGGGACTCAGTCGCAGCTCGAATTTTTACCGGAACGCCACACCGACTTTATCTTTGCCGTTCTGGCTGAGGAGTTAGGGCTGGTTGGCATCCTGGTTCTGCTTGCACTCTACGTGCTGTTGATCATGCGTGGGCTCTACATTGCCGCACGCGCGCAGACCACCTTTGGCCGGGTTATGGCGGGTGGATTAATGTTGATTTTGTTCGTTTATGTCTTCGTAAATATTGGTATGGTGAGTGGTATTCTGCCGGTTGTTGGTGTACCGCTGCCGCTGGTGAGTTACGGGGGCTCGGCACTGATCGTGTTGATGGCCGGGTTTGGTATCGTCATGTCGATCCATACCCACAGGAAAATGTTGTCCAAAAGCGTATAAAAATAAGGGGATCGCAATGCGTAAGCAGTGGCTGGGGATCTGCATCGCAGCAAGTTTACTTGCCGCCTGTACAAGTGATGATGGTCAGCAACAGGCAACCGTCGCGCCGCCGCAGCCTGCGGTCTGTAATGGCCCGATTGTTGAAATTAGCGGTGCCGATCCCGTTTATGAACCGCTGAACGCCAGCGTGAATCAGGATTATCAGCGCGACGGTAAAAGCTATAAAATCGTTCAGGATCCTTCCCGTTTCAGCCAGGCCGGCTTTGCTGCCATCTATGACGCTGAGCCAGGCAGCAATCTGACCGCGTCAGGTGAAACCTTCGATCCGATGCAGATCACGGCGGCACACCCGACACTGCCTATTCCAAGCTATGCGCGCATCACTAACCTGGCGAATGGCCGGATGATCGTGGTACGTATCAACGATCGTGGCCCTTACGGCAACGATCGCGTGATCTCCCTGTCACGCGCGGCAGCCGACCGTCTGAATACCTCAAATAATACAAAAGTGCGTATCGACCCGATTATCGTGGCGCAGGATGGTTCGCTGTCTGGCCCGGGCACGGCCTGTACCACGGTCGCGAAACAGACCTACGCCCTGCCCGCACGCCCGGATCTAAGCGGTGGTATGGGGGGCGCTTCAATGCCAGCAGAGCCCGCGCAGCCGCAGGGTGAAGTGCACGCCATCAGCAACGATACGCTACAAAGTGAAGATGCGACAGGCGCCCCGGTGAAAAGCAGTGGTTTCCTTGGTGCACCCACCACGTTAGCGCCGGGCGTGATTGAATCAAATGAACCTGCCCCAGCGCCTGCGCCCGTTGTTGCTGCACCCGCTGCACAACCCGCCCCGGTGACCGCACCGGCTGCTACGCAGACTGCGGCGCCTGCGACGGCGAGCGGCAGCTACGTGGTTCAGGTTGGCGCCGTCAGCGATCGGGCCCGTGCAGAGCAGTATCAGCAGCGTTTAAGCCAGCAGTTTGGCGTGCCAGGCCGCGTTGAGCAAAACGGTGCGGTATGGCGTATCCAGATGGGTCCGTTTGCCAGCAAATCGCAGGCAGCGTCCCTGCAACAGCGTTTGCAGAGCGAGGCGCAGCTCCAGTCGTTTATCGCTGTTGCGAAGTAATTAATCGGTGGTATCCGAAATGTCAGTTTGTGTAAACCACGTTAACACTCTCATGATGAAAGTCGGATGCCTGCCCGTATAGCATTTGCTATAGTAAGGCACTTTTTTTAATTCCATCACGGATGTCGTAGTTCTGACCATGAAGACCACTTTTTCTGCTCGTTTTGTGCAGCGCATGGCGCTGACCACGGCCCTTTGCGCTGCTGCGTTCTCCGCAGCTCACGCGGATGACCTGAACATCAAGACCATGATCCCTGGCGTTCCGCAGATCGACGCGGAATCCTACATCCTGATTGATTACAACTCCGGCAAAGTTCTGGCAGAACAGAACGCCGATGCCCGCCGCGACCCGGCCAGCCTGACCAAAATGATGACCAGCTATGTTATCGGCCAGGCCATGAAAGCGGGTAAATTTAAAGAAACCGATCTGGTGACTATCGGTAACGATGCGTGGGCAACCGGCAACCCGGTGTTCAAAGGTTCATCGCTGATGTTCCTGAAGCCAGGCATGCAGGTTCCGGTCTCTCAGCTTATCCGTGGCATCAACTTGCAGTCCGGTAACGACGCCTGCGTGGCAATGGCCGATTTTGCAGCGGGCAGCCAGGACGCGTTTGTGGGCCTGATGAACAGCTACGTCTCTGCGCTGGGCCTGAAAAACAGCCACTTCCAGACCGTTCACGGCCTGGACGCCGAAGGTCAGTACAGCTCCGCGCGTGACATGGCGCTGATCGGTCAGGCGCTGATCCGCGACGTGCCAAACGAGTACTCTATCTATAAAGAGAAAGAGTTCACCTTCAACGGCATTCGTCAGACCAACCGTAACGGCCTGCTGTGGGACAATAGCCTGAACGTCGACGGCATCAAAACTGGTCACACCGACAAAGCCGGCTATAACCTGGTGGCTTCTGCCACTGAAGGCCAGATGCGTCTGATCTCTGCCGTGATGGGAGGCCGCACGTTTAAAGGACGCGAAACGGAAAGTAAAAAACTGCTGACCTGGGGCTTCCGCTTCTTCGAAACCGTGAATCCGCTGAAAGCCGGTAAAGAATTTGCCTCTGAACCTGTCTGGTTTGGCGATAACGACCGTGCTTCCCTGGGTGTGGACAAAGATCTCTATCTAACGATCCCACGCGGTCGTATGAAAGATCTGAAAGCCAGCTACGTGCTGAATACCACCGAGCTGCACGCCCCGCTGCAAAAGAATCAGGTCGTGGGTACCATCAACTTCCAGCTGGATGGCAAAACCATCGATCAGCGCCCGCTGGTGGTGCTGGAGGAAATTCCTGAAGGCAATTTCTTCGGCAAAATCATTGATTACATTAAGCTGATGTTCCATCACTGGTTTGGTTAAAAATTGAACACTTGAAAGTGTGATTTTGATCCCCATATACTACGTATCAGTAAAACTCCCGCCCCGTGGCGGGAGTTATTATTTTTTATACACACGCCGGAGCTGACATGAAAACCAAACTTAACGAACTGCTTGAATTCCCTACCCCTTTTACTTACAAAGTAATGGGTCTGGCGAAACCTGAGCTGGTTGATCAGGTGGTTGAAGTGGTACAGCGCCATGCGCCGGGCGACTACTCTCCATCAGTCAAACCGAGCAGCAAAGGTAACTACCACTCGGTCTCAATCACCATCACTGCGACACACATTGAGCAGGTTGAGACGCTGTACGAAGAGCTCGGCAATATTGAAATTGTTCGTATGGTGCTGTAGTCCTTCTGCGGTTACCCGGTTTGCCGGGTAACCCACTTCCCCGCTGTGATATACTCCCCGTACCTATTCTCCCTTGTCTTCGGAGACATCCTTTTGTACCAGGATAAAATTCTTGTCCGCCATCTTGGGCTACAGCCTTACGAGCCTGTCTCTCAGGCTATGCATGACTTTACCGACAGGCGCGATGACACCACGCCTGATGAAATCTGGCTGGTTGAACACCTGCCGGTGTTCACTCAAGGCCAGGCAGGAAAAGCCGAACATTTATTGATGACGGGCGATATCCCGGTGATCCAGAGCGATCGCGGTGGACAGGTGACCTACCACGGCCCGGGCCAGCAGGTGATGTATGTTCTGCTTAACCTGAAACGCAGAAAGCTGGGCGTGCGTGAGCTCGTGACCTTACTGGAGCAAACCGTGGTGAATACGCTGGCTGAGTACGATATTGACGCTCACCCTCGCGCCGATGCCCCGGGCGTTTATGTGGGAGAGATGAAGATCTGTTCGCTGGGGCTGCGTATCCGCAAAGGCTGCTCGTTCCACGGGCTGGCGCTGAATATCAATATGGATTTGGCCCCCTTCCAGCGCATCAACCCATGTGGGTATGCCGGTATGGAAATGACGCAAATGCGCCAGTGGGTCGATACCGCCACGCCTGACAATATCCGGCCCGTGCTTCTGAAGAACTTTTTAGCACTGCTTAACAATCCCACCTACGAATATATTGCTGCTTAACTTACCTTGGGCAGTGGCTCAATTATTTGACCAGCCACTGCTTAATTACCGCATTTACGCTTTACAATAAACCGCATATTCTATATTTTCGAGTCGCCCATATATTAGCGTCACATATTAATTAGAACCTTAATAGAACCATCGCCGGGTTTCGTGTAACGTGCGTGACAATCACCCAACTGCTTGTTTTCGATAAATAATGGAAACTTACTAAACACTTTACGAATCTCTGCAAGCATAATAAATAAATTCAACTATCATTCATATTGTGAATGGATACGGAGTAAGAGCGTGGAGCCTACTAATTTACCAGCCAAACGCCTGAATGAAACCAGCGGCGAAGATAAGCCGCAAATTTTTCGGACTTTACGTAATATTGATCTCAATTTATTGACTATTTTTGAGGCGGTATATGTCCATAAAGGTATCGTTAATGCTGCGAAAATTCTTAATCTCACGCCCTCTGCTATTAGCCAGTCAATTCAAAAATTGCGCGCGATATTTCCCGATCCGTTATTTATTCGTAAAGGCCAGGGCGTAACCCCAACCGCGTACGCCACCCATCTGCACGAGTACATCAGCCAGGGTCTGGAATCAATACTGGGCGCGCTGGATCTCACCGGCAGTTACGATAAGCAACGAACTATCACCATAGGCACCTCTCCCTCAGTGGGCGTTCTGGTCATGCCGGCCATCTATCAGGCGGTGAAACAGCATGCGCCACAGTTGCTTATCCGCAACGTGCCCGTCACCGATCCGGAAACACAGCTGGCGCAATTCCAGACGGACCTGATCATCGACGGCAATAGCTTTACGGCCAGAGCGTTAGGGCATAACGTACTTTATACCGACACTCTGGCGCTCGTTTGTCGTCAGGCTCACCCTGCGTTGAGCGCACCTTTGACGCCAGAAAATTTGCGCCATTACGAACATGCGACATTTATGTCCGAAGGACAGGGTCAGGATCCGCTGCGACAACGTATTGACGAACTCTTCCCGGACCGTCCGATCAGCTTTAGCAGTTACAATATGTTTACCCTCGCGGCCCTGATTGGCAGCAGCGACTTGCTCTGTATCATGCCTGTGCGTCTCTTCACTTTGCTTCAAAAGTGCTGGCCACTGGAGAGCATTCCATTAAGTCAACTTACGACGGAATCTATTGAAATCTCACTGCATTACAACAAGCTAAGCCTGCGCGATCCGGTGCTGGAAAACGTCATCAATGTGATCCGCCAGACTTTTTGATCCGCCTTTCAGCGTAAGGCCCTGCCGCATGCGGGGCAAAAGGCACAAAACAACAACTATTTTACAAATTGGCGACCTGGCAGGCTGCTTTACCGCCCCTTTAAATGATATACTGCCTGTCGTTCGTTCAAAAATAGTTGATAATTACAACATTCCCTTGAATTGAAACGCTTTCCTTCGATATTCGCAACTGGAACACGCACGCTATGAGTAAACCCATTGTGATGGAACGCGGTGTTAAATACCGCGATGCCGATAAAATGGCCCTTATCCCGGTTAAAAACGTGGCTACAGAGCGCGAGGCGCTGTTAAGAAAACCGGAATGGATGAAAATTAAACTTCCGGCTGACTCTTCGCGTATTCAGGGGATCAAAGCGGCGATGCGCAAAAATGGCCTCCACTCTGTCTGTGAAGAGGCCTCCTGCCCTAACCTTGCTGAATGTTTCAATCACGGTACCGCGACGTTTATGATTCTGGGTGCCATCTGCACCCGCCGCTGTCCGTTCTGTGACGTTGCCCATGGCCGTCCTGTTGCGCCTGACGCTAACGAACCGCAAAAACTGGCGCAGACCATTGCCGATATGGCGCTGCGTTATGTTGTTATCACCTCCGTTGACCGTGACGATCTGCGCGATGGCGGTGCTCAGCATTTCGCTGACTGCATTACCGCCATCCGCGAAAAAAGCCCGAACATTAAGATTGAGACGCTGGTGCCGGACTTCCGTGGCCGTATGGACCGCGCGCTCGATATCCTGACCGCGACGCCACCAGACGTGTTCAACCACAACCTGGAGAACGTACCGCGTATCTACCGTCAGGTGCGTCCAGGTGCAGATTACAACTGGTCGCTGAAGCTGCTGGAGCGCTTTAAAGAAGCCCATCCGCATATTCCTACCAAGTCTGGCCTGATGGTGGGACTGGGTGAAACCAACGCTGAGATCATTGAAGTGATGCGCGATCTGCGCCGCCACGGCGTCACCATGCTGACGCTGGGGCAGTATCTACAGCCAAGCCGTCACCACCTGCCTGTACAGCGTTACGTGAGTCCGGATGAGTTCGATGAAATGAAAGCCGAAGCGATGGCGATGGGCTTTACCCACGCTGCGTGCGGTCCGTTTGTTCGCTCCTCTTATCACGCCGATATGCAGGCGAAGGGCGAAGAAGTGAAATAAAGCTGTAAAACTTATTTACAGTAAAACAAAAAACCGGCCTCGTGAGCCGGTTTTTTTATGCAAGCCTTGCAGCATTGCCATTACTCTTTGTGTGAAAGCTTCTGTGCTGCGATGTCATCTTCGGCACTTTTCTTCGCTGCCGCGTCGTCATCGTTCATTGCTTTCTTAAAGCCCTTAATGGCAGCACCCAGGTCTCCACCCAGCGTGCGTAACTTCTTGGTACCGAACAGCAGGACGACCAGTGCGGCAACCACCAGCAGTTTGGTAATACTAATCTCACCCATAAATACCTTCTTTACATGAAACAGGCTGCATTCAGCGCCAAAGAAACCTGAACGTATTAACGGTCATCAGGCGCGCGCACACAATAGCAATCTGTAACAAGGTGAATCAAGCATTGTTGAAAAAAACATCATATTAATTGCGGTGGCGCAAACCTGCGGTTGCGCAGAACAGGTAATTGCTGACGCGCAAGCGTTATTCGTGCTGACGTTATCTCCGTCAGCAGTAAAGCAGGCGCTTCCGCCGCCGCGGCTACGGTCACTCCCAGCGGATCGACAACCCTGCTCTGCCCGATATTTTTATTGCCACATTCACCCGCAGCCACTACATAGCAGGTGGTGTCCAGCGCGCGTGCGGCCAGTAGCGTTACCCAGTGATGCTCCTTAAGCGGTCCTCTGACCCACGCGGCGGGCAGAACCAGCACCTCGGCCCCCTGTAGTGCCAGGTTCAGCGCCAGCTCCGGAAAGCGGATATCGTAGCAGGTCATCAGGCCAACCTTAAAACCCTCCACCTCAATCAGCGGCGGAATTACACTCCCCGGATCGACCAGTCGCGACTCCTGGACGCTGAACGCATCATACAGATGAAGTTTGGCGTAGCTTGCGACAATAGCGCCTTCACGTATCGCCACCAGCGTGTTCACCGCCCGCCCCGGTGTGGAGGGAACATGGATAGTCAAAATGGTGGTGAGCGCGTTACCGACGCTTTCGGCCAGCAGTCGTTTCAGAAACGCCCCTTCCAGCATTTGCGCAGACTTTACCGACAGGTCCGGATCGCCATCATCGCGCGCCAGTAACGCTTCAGGAAGCACCAGCAGCGCCGCCCCTTTTTGCTTCGCCTGGTTCATCAGGGAGATGCACTTGTCCGCGTTTTCATTCCAGTCCGGCGTCACCGCAAACTGCCCTACTGCAACATACATAATTGTCTCCCGGTTAAAAACAGCGTTACACTCGACGCACTTACACAGCAAATAGCAGGTATTGACAGTGTTACAACTACTTATAGCCGTTTTTATTGGTGGGGGCACGGGTAGCGTTGCGCGCTGGCTCTTAAGCATGCGGTTTAACCCGCTGCATCAGGCCATTCCGATGGGGACACTGGCGGCAAACCTGATCGGGGCATTTATTATCGGGATGGGGCTGGCGTGGTTTAATCGCATGACCAACATCGACCCTATGTGGAAGGTACTGATTACGACCGGTTTCTGCGGCGGTTTAACGACGTTTTCCACCTTCTCTGCGGAGGTGGTGTTTCTGTTTCAGGAAGGCCGGATGGGCTGGGCGCTGACGAACATTGCCGTTAACATGCTTGGCTCGTTTGCGATGACTGCGATCGCATTCTGGTTATTTTCCTCCGCCAGCGGACATTAAGCGCGACAACCTTAATGTTGGCTTAATTTTTCGCTGTCATTCTTGGCTCAATATTGAACGAGGGTGATAGCATGAGAGAGAATCTGTCAGGCGTGGGTATGGTATTGCTAAGCGTCGCGATCGTCGCCAGCTTTCTGAAGATCTATCTTTTTGGTTGATTCATAATGAAAAAAACCCGCTCATTGAGCGGGTTTTGAAATTCTTGCTGACGCGTCTGAATTACAGAGCGATTACGTTAGCAGCAGAAGGGCCTTTGGCACCGTTAGTGATTTCGAACTCTACGCGCTGACCTTCAGCCAGAGTTTTGAAACCATTAGACTGGATTGCAGAGAAGTGTACGAACACGTCTTTGCTGCCATCTTCAGGAGTAATGAAACCGAATCCTTTGGACTCATTAAACCACTTAACGTTACCTTTAATCTTAGACATCAAAATTACCTTTACATTAAAAAACGACACAAATGCTGTGTCGGGTATCAGTACAACAATTGTGAGGCGTTTTGTCCAGCGGATCTTTGATAAAAAGTGACAAAAGTCGCGTTAATTTTCGCTGTCCGATTTTTATCCTTTACATTTCAATGTCTGTGCGTTTTTTGGCCGATTTACCAGACAAATTCAGTTAAAACTGAAACCGCATCCAGGCAAAGTAAACGTTACCGTTGTTATACGTACCCGGTATGTAGGTCATCTGAAACGTTGCAGGACCATAGCCGATGGAGGCAAGCGGCAACAGTACCGGAACAGGAATGTATTTCCAGTTATCACGCGCCGTAAACCCTGCCGTATAGCCCAGTCCCAGACGGAAGTTGTCGTCTGATAACGGACGCCAGGTTTTTTCCCAGCCGTAGCCACCAATAGGCTCCCATTTATTGTAGGAGTCCTTAAACGCCATCAGGTACAGGCCATGCCAGTTACCTTTTTCATCCCAGCGAGACTGACCGAAACCAGCCCCCCACGGACGCTCGTTATAACGGTCTGTTTTTTCTTTATCGTAGGCAAAACGTGCATGCCACGTAATGGCTGGAATATAGAGATCGTAATGTTCAGGTTCGTTCCATGTTTGCGCGACGTTATCCGTGAAGGTGGTGAACCAGCTTTTATCCGCTGTATTGCTCTGTGCATTAACAGCAGACGCAAATGATAACTGCGCAATAATAAACAATAAAATCAGGGGGAATTTAATTCGTACAATCACAATGCCATTACCATATTTAGTATTCGGTGCAGACCTTAGCACAGAATACTTGAATGAACGCTTAACAGCATGGGTGTTATTCCTAATTACCATCCCGTTCCTGAGAATAGTCTGACGATACATAAACTGCATGCCTGAATAAGCACATGCAGTTGACATTTTTAACGTTGATGTAACAATTTGTAGAGTGCGGGAATAACTAACATCGACAATAACGGTGCAGTAACCATGCCACCAATCATCGGTGCAGCAATACGTTGCATCACCTCCGAGCCACTCCCATTGCCCCACATGATGGGCAGCAGTCCCGCCATAATAGTGGCGACCGTCATCACCTTCGGACGCACGCGCAGCACGGCACCTTCGTGGATCGCCCGCAATAGCACCGTATTTCCCCCTTCTGGCTCAAGCCTGTGATATTTATCAAGCGCATGATTCAAATATAGAACCATAATTACGCCGAATTCTGCTGCCACCCCGGAAAGGGCGATAAAGCCAACGGCCCCCGCCACAGACAAATTATAGTCAAGCAGCCATAATAACCACACCCCACCAATAAGCGCGAAAGGCAATGTCCCCATTATTATCAGGACATTTGATATCCGCCTGAAGGTTAACCATAAAAGGATGAATATAATCATCAGCGTGACAGGTAAGACTATTTTAAGCGTCGCGGTCGCCCGTTCCAGATATTCAAACTGCCCGGACCAGGAGAGAGATACGCCCTGCGGCAATAGCACCTTCTCCTCCACCCGTTTTTGCATTTCATCTACGGCGGACTTCAGATCGCGCCCGCGTAAGTCCACGTAGCTCCAGCTGGAAAGGCGCGCGTTTTCACTTTTTAGCATCGGTGGGCCTTCCGTCACGACGATATCGGCCAGTTCCCCCAGCGCCACCTGGCTACCGCTGGCGGTTACTACCGGCAACACCCGCAACGTGTCGACGTTATCACGCAAATCGCGGGGATAACGCAGGTTGATGGGGTACCGCTCGCGTCCCTGGATCACCTCACCAATGTTATCGCCCCCGACCAGCGTGGAGACCAGGCTTTGCAGTTCATCGACGGAAACGCCGTAGCGCGCGGCTTTTTGCCGGTCGATACGAATATCCACGTAGCGCCCGCCTTCCAGTCGCTCCGCCAGCGCCGAGGAGACGCCAGGAACGTCCTTCACCACCTGCTCAATCTGCCGGGCCACGCGCTCAATGTCGGCAATATTATTGCCGTTCACCTTAATGCCGACCGGGCTTTTGATCCCGGTTGCCAGCATGTCCAGACGGTTACGGACAGGGGGCCCCCACACATTGGCAATGCCCGGCAGCGACACGGTTTTATCGAGCTCCTCCACCAGCTTTTGCGGCGTCATTCCAGGCCGCCACTGCTCGCGGGGCTTAAAGTGGATAGTTGTTTCCAGCATGGTTAATGGCGCGGGATCGGTTGCCGACTCCGCCCGACCAGCTTTGCCAAACACGCTCGCCACCTCCGGTACGCTTTTGATCAAGCGGTCCGTCTGCTGAAGCAGCCGCGATGCCTCGCGAGCCGAGATCCCCGGCAGCGTGGAGGGCATATAGAGTAAATCCCCTTCATCCAGCGGCGGCATAAACTCACTCCCCAGGCGGCTCAGCGGCCAGAGCGTGGCGATCAGCAGCAGACATGCCAGTGCCAGGGTCGTTTTCGGGAAGGTCAGTACCTTATCAAGCAACGGCTCATACAGGCGGATCAGGAGGCGGTTTATTGGGTTTGCCTTCTCATCCGGGATTTTCCCGCGAATAAAGAAGCCCATTAGCACCGGTACAAGGGTGATCCCAAGCCCGGCGGCCACGGCCATCGACCAGGTTTTGGTGAACGCCAGCGGCGAGAACATTCGCCCCTCCTGCGCTTCCAGCGAAAATACCGGTATAAATGACAGCGTGATGATTAACAGGCTGCAAAACAGCGCCGGTCCCACTTCAACCGCCGCCTTTTCCGCCAGACGCCAGTACTCTCCCGACGCAGGCTCCTTGCCCGGATTATCATGCCGCCACTGCTCCAGCACCTTGTGCATGTTTTCAATCATGACAATTGCCGCATCCACCATCGCTCCGATGGCAATGGCGATCCCGCCGAGCGACATCATATTCGCGTTAATGCCCTGATAGTGCATCACCACAAAAGCCCCGAGGATCCCCAGCGGCAGAGAAACCATCGCCACCAGCGCGGAACGCAGGTGGAACAGGAACAGCGCGCACACCAGTATCACCACGGCAAACTCTTCGAGCAGCTTGTGCGTCAGCGTTTTGACCGACTCCTCAATCAGCGTTGAGCGATCGTAGACCGGAACAATCTCGACGCCCTGCGGCAGCGTTTTTTGCAGCTCGCTCAGTTTCGCTTTTAACGCGCGAAGGGTTTCCAGCGCGTTCTGCCCGTAGCGCATCACGATTACGCCGCCGGCAACCTCCCCTTCACCGTTAAGCTCCGCCACGCCCCGGCGGATCTCCGGGCCAATGCCAATGGTGGCGACATCTTTCAGCAGGACAGGTACGCCATCGCGGGTGGCGATCACCACATTGCGAAAATCCTCCAGCGAGCGCAAATAGCCCGTTGTCCGCACCGTATACTCCGCTTCGCCCATCTCCAGCAGGGCGCCGCCGCTCTCTTTATTGGCGGCCTGCACCGCGCCGGATAGCTGGCTGTGGGTAATATTCAGCGCGCGCATTTTCGCCGGGTCCGCCACGATCTGATACTGACGCACCATTCCGCCAATGCTTGCCACTTCAGATACATTCGGTACCGTCTTAAGCTCGAACTTAAGCGTCCAGTCCTGAAGGGCCCGCAGATCTGCCAGGCTGTGTTTTCCACTACGGTCGATCAGCGCATATTCGTAGATCCAGCCCACGCCCGTCGCATCCGGCCCCAGCGACACCTTCACGCCCGGCGGAAACTGCGCCTGTACCTGGCTTAAATATTCCAGCACCCGGGATCGCGCCCAGTAGAGATCGGTGCCATCCTCAAACAGCACATACACATAAGCGTCACCAAACATTGAAAAACCGCGCACGGTTTTGGCACCCGGCACAGACAACATGGAGGTTGTCAGCGGCCAGGTCACCTGATCTTCAATCACCTACGGCGCTTTCCCGGGGTAACTCGCTTTGATAATGACCTGCACATCAGACAGATCGGGCAACGCGTCCAGCGGCGCGCGCTGCACCGCCCACCAGCCCCAGCTGGCCATCATCAGCGCGGCCAGGATCACCAGCAGGCGGTTACGCAACGAGGCGCGAATCACAGCGGCAATCATGGCGTCACCTCCGGCATCACGCTACGCAGGCTGGCTTCGGAATCAATCAGGAATTGCCCGGACGTCACCACCTTATCGCCCTCTTTGACCCCGGACAGGATCGCCGTCCAGCCCTGCGCCGTCAGGCCGGTTTTCACCGTCACAGGCTGGAAATAACCGTCCCCGGTAGCCAGCAGCAGACGCGCAGACTCTCCGCTGTTAATCACCGCTTCTTCCGGCACCGCCAGCACCGGCGGGCCTTTCAGCTCTTGCGCACGCCTGACGGAGAGGTACATGCCCGGCTTCAGCTTATGTGCGGAATTTTCCAGCACGATACGGGCTTTCAGGGTTCGCGTGGCCGCCTCCATCTGCGGCAGCAATTCGCTGACCGTGCCGTGGAACTGCTCCCCCGGCCAGCTTTCTGAGGTTGCTACCACCTTGCTGCCCACCGCCAGAGACTGCGCCTGCGTTTGCGGGTAGTCGACCACCAGCCAGACCGGATCGAGGCTGGCGATCTCAAACAGCGGCGCCGTTGCGGTGATTTGCGCCCCTTCCCGCACGTCCAGCTTCACCACATAGCCCGCCCGGTCGGTGCGCAGAATGAGCGTGGTCTGCGGCTTACCGCTACGCTCCAGCAAACGAATGACCTCTTCTGGCATAAACTGCAACGCCAGCCGCTCGCGTGCGGCGCGGGTCAATGCGGCATCGCCAAGCTGACGAACCGCGAGATACTCCTGCTGGGCGGCGGTCCACTGCGGGATCCACAGTTGCGCCAGCGCCTCTCCGGCTTTTACCTGCTGCTGCGGCGCATTAACAAACAATTTTGACACCACGCCATTGGCCGGGGCTGACAACACCGAGACGTTACGTTCATCCGTTGCAACCGTGGCAAAGGCCGAGAACGGCGAAACCAGCTGGCGCATCTCAACGTTGGCGGTTTTCATCCCCAGGTTTTGCTGCTGTTGAGTGCTGATGGCCACGCCTGACGCCGCCTGCGCTTCATCGGCGTAGCGTGGGACCAGATCCATATCCATAAAAGGGGATTTACCCGGCTTATCGAAGCGCTGACCGGGCACCATGGGGTCGTACCAGTAAAGCACCTTGCGTTCTGATGGTTGTGAAGCCGCATCCGGCTGATGCGTCTGCTTCTGTCCGACAAAATAGCCGCCAACGGCAGCTATCGTGATGGCAATCGCCATTAACGTTGTTTTTTTCATTGCGCCAGCTCCTGCGGGATCAGCCAGTTCACGGCAGCCCAGGTTCGCGCCATTTCGCGCTCCGCCTGGTTCACCGCCAGTTCCGTATCCAGTACGCCACGACGCGCCTCCAGCAGGGCCGGAAGCGCCGACTGTCCAGAACGATATTGCGCCGTCAGCACCGCCAGCCGTTGTCGCTGCAACGGTAGTACCTCGTCCCGCTGACGCTGCCACACCGTTTGCGCAGCTTGATACTGCGCCACCAGCGTTTGCACCTGGGCAATGTGTTCGCGTTTGAGCAGCGTCAGTTGATCCACCGCCTGCATTGAGCGGGAAACATCGGCGGCGTAATCCTTGTCCTGACGTTTTGACTGGAACAAAGGCAGATCCACGCTGAACATCACGCCAGCCATATCGTCATAGCCTTCGGCGCGGTGGGCGTAATAGACCTCCACATCCACATCGGGTATCGCTGCCACGGCAGATTGCGCTGAACGCGCTTTCGCGGTCTCTGCTTCACGTCGCGCGGCCTCCACTTCCGGGTGTCAGGCAATCCCCTCCTGCAACGTTTTTTCATCGGCAGGAAGGCGCTGATAGCGCGGCAGCGGACCGCGAACCGCCGTAATAGCGTGCCCTGTTAGCTCCAGCAGACGGCTTTGCGCCAGCTGCACATCCCGCTGCGCCAGCGTCTCTTTGTCGCGCATGGCGCTGAGGATCATTTGCAGGGCCAGTACGCTGTCCGGCGTTGCGCCTCCCGCCCCGACGCTCGCCTTCTGCACGCCCCGCTGGCGTTCCGTTTCACGGACCAGCGTTCTGGCCGTTTTCAGCGCCTGCTGTGCCAGCGCCAGATCCAGCCAGGCCTGGGCGGTATCACGCTGAAGCGCGGCACGTACGGCCTCGGATTTTGCCAGCACGCTTCGCGCCTGCGCCTGAAAAGTCTGTGCTTTACGTTCCCGCTTCTCCGAGCTGACGTAGCTTTGCATGATGCCAACCTTCTGCATGGTCATCCCTTCGCGCGTAAGCCGCCGATCGTTGCTGCCCTGTACCGGCACGTTTTCAATACCGAATTTCAGTTTTGGATCAGGTAATTGCGTGGCGGAATCCGCCATCGCATCCAGCGCCTGCGCTTCGTTACGGCTGGCGGAGAGTTCTGCCGAGTAGCGCTGGGCTTCGGTCAGGGTGTGTTCGAGCGTCCACGGCTCCGCCTGCGCGGCGGAGGTTAACAGGCCGAACAACACCCCACCGAGCCACAGACTCAGTGTGTGTTGTTTCATGGTGACCTCGCTTAGCGCGCTGGCGTCAGCGAGATAATCTGGAAACCGTCACCCGCACGCTCAAGCGTGAAGGTCACCTCATCCCCCGGTTTGGCGCCATTCAGCGTGGCACCCGAAGATAAAGTAAACGGCATGGTCATCGCTGGCCATTTTAGTTCCGGTATGGCCTCGTGACGGAGCATGACGGCATTGTCAGAGATCGACTGAACCACCCCGCGGCCCTGCCAGGTCTGGTTTGCCTGAACGGTATAAGAAGCGAAAGAGATGGACGCGCCAACCAGCGCGGAAAGGAATAGGGTACGCATGATAAAACTCCTGTTAAACGTTAAGTAAATAAAATCAACGAATTAACAGGTTTTTACTCCCGAAACCGGCAATAGCGGATCGTTGCCGGCGGCCCCACAGCAGGAGGGGTAACAGACCACGCAGAATGGCTTGCAGATGAACACTCTGGCGTCGTTAAGGTCAGCGTCATGGCGGCAGGCAGCGCCACCAGATGCGGCTGGGCAGGTTCTTTTTGTACCTGATCCGGCACACAATGTTTTTCACACAGCGGTGAAGCACCGGCAGCATAATGCAGCCCCGGTTCCGCCATCATATCCATATGCTGGATGGTGGCCACCTCACCGCGCAAATCCATTGAACATTGATGGGAGGCGACGGCCACCTGACTCTGGATTAACAGCCAGCCAAACGCCAGCAAAAACATCAGCAGATGTTTTTTGATAAAGCGCAGGCGATACGTCCAGCTGGCGTGCATATTCAGATCGTCGGATAGGGTAAAAGTGAACCGAGTATAAGCAGGCAAAAGAATGAAAGAGAAGTAGTTTTAAAGAGATTTACGTTTTTAAATCGATTGACGGCAAGTAATACTCAAAACCTTAACACTTCACCATCAATTTAATGACATATAATATCTATTCATCAGGTCAATAACGTCTTAATATAAATGACGCAGGGTTAGCAAAAATATCGTCATCATTGCCTTTAGTAGTCTCTTTCTTGATTTTAATCAGCAAGGACTGGCCATTTATTCGGCACATTTCAGGCTTCTTTTTTATTGATTATTTGTCTCTCGGGCAGCAAAGATACAGGGGAAATCATGCTTACTTTTCTCGAACTCCTCATTGGAGTCGTGGTCATTGTCGGTGTAGCACGCTACATCATTAAAGGTTACTCAGCCACCGGCGTGCTATTTGTCGGCGGCCTGACGCTGCTGATCATTAGCGCGCTAATGGGTCATCAGGTTTTACCCGCCAGCGAAGCCAGCACCGGATATACCGCTACCGATATTGTGGAATATATAAAAATTCTGCTGATGAGCCGCGGCGGCGACCTGGGCATGATGATCATGATGCTCTGCGGATTTGCTGCCTATATGACCCATATCGGCGCGAATGATATGGTGGTGAAGCTGGCTTCTAAACCGCTGCAATATATTAACTCCCCCTATCTGCTGATGGTCGCGGCTTATTTCCTGGCCTGTCTGATGTCATTAGCCGTTTCCTCAGCAACGGGCCTTGGCGTGCTGTTAATGGCGACGTTATTCCCGGTAATGGTTAACGTCGGGATCAGCCGTGGCGCAGCGGCGGCTATTTGCGCCTCTCCGGCGGCGATTATTCTCTCCCCTACTTCCGGTGACGTGGTGCTGGCCGCGAAAGCCGCGGAAATGTCGCTGATTGACTTCGCCTTCAAAACCACACTGCCAATCTCCATCACCGCTATTCTCGGCATGGGCGTGGCGCATTTCTTCTGGCAACGCTACCTCGATAAGAAAGAGAACGTCAGCCATGAGATGATGGACGTCAGTGAAATCACCACTACCGCCCCGGCGTTTTATTCCATCCTGCCCTTCACGCCGATTATTGGCGTGCTTATTTTTGACGGCAAATGGGGCCCTCAGCTGCATATCATCACTATCCTGGTGATCTGTATGCTGCTGGCGGCCATCCTGGAATTTGTTCGTGGCTTTAATACCCAGAAGGTGTTCACGGGTCTTGAAGTCGCCTTCCGCGGCATGGCGGATGCCTTCGCGGGCGTGGTGATGCTGCTGGTTGCCGCAGGGGTGTTTGCTCAGGGGCTGAGCACCATCGGCTTTATCCAGAGCCTGATCTCTATCGCCACCTCGTTCGGCTCGGCCAGCATTATCCTGATGCTGGTGCTGGTGGTACTGACCATGCTGGCGGCGATGACTACCGGCTCCGGTAACGCGCCGTTCTATGCGTTTGTTGAGATGATCCCTAAGCTGGCACACTCCTCCGGCATCAACCCGGCTTACCTGTCCATTCCGATGCTCCAGGCCTCCAACCTGGGTCGTACCATTTCTCCGGTATCGGGCGTGGTGGTTGCGGTGGCGGGGATGGCAAAAATCTCTCCGTTTGAAGTGGTAAAACGCACGTCAGTGCCGGTGCTGGTTGGCCTGATTATCGTTATTATCGCCACCGAAGTGCTGGTTCCCGGCGCTGCCTAAGCGAAATTCCTGCTTTCCAAAAAGCGCCTGCGGGCGCTTTTTGTGCTTTAATAACCCTCAGAAATTAATCGCGCCCAACCAATCAGGAAAGCAAATGTTCAGGAAGGATATCGTTATCCCGTCTGGCGCAGTAGCGCTTGCACTCTGTGTCTTCTCAATTCAGGCAGATCCGCTTAAGCCAACCCAGTACGGCGATTTCGATCGCTACGTTCTGGCGCTTTCCTGGCAAACGGGATTTTGCCAGAGTATGGTCGAACGCAACCGTGACGAACCGGAAGAGTGTCGCCTGCAAAAAGAGAGCAGCAACAAAACCGATTTTCTGACCGTCCACGGCTTATGGCCAGCGCTGCCGAAATCTATTGCCGCTCGCGGAGTGGATGAACGCCGCTGGATGCGCTTCGGCTGTGCCACTCGTCCGGTTCCGAATTTGCCGGAAGCAAAAGCCAGCCGCAAATGTGACGCCGCAGAGACCGGACTATCGCTAACGGGCGCGGCGAAGCTGAACAGCGTGATGCCCGGCGCGGGCGGCAACTCCTGCCTTGAACGTTATGAATACGCGAAACACGGCGTCTGCTTTGGTTTTGATCCCGACGCTTACTTCGGCACCATGGTGCGCATGAACCAGGAAGTGAAAAATAGTGCGGTTGGGGAATTTCTGGCGGAAAACTATGGCAAGACCGTCCGCCGTAGCGATTTTGATGCAGCCGTGGCCAAAAGCTGGGGGAAACAGAACGTAAAAGCGTTCAAGCTTACCTGCCATGGCAATCCGGCTTATCTGACCGAGATGCAGATCTCGCTAAAATCCAGCACCATTAACAACTCGCTCTCAGCCAGCACCTTTGCGCCACAGCCGCATCCGGGCAACTGCGGCAAACAGTTTGTTATCGATAAAGCCGGTTACTGATTGTTCCTGCGCGCATCCGGGCGTACCAGATCGAAGCGATGGCTGTCGCTGATGCCGTAGTAGGCTGACGGTCCACCCGCACGCAGAATGGGCTGCGCTTTCGCGGTCTGGTAAATCCCCTCTTCCAGCAAACTCTCAGCGATATGGACGCCCACCACTTCGCCGAGCACCAGCCAGGTATCAATCGGTGTCCCATCCGCGCCGGTCAACTGAATGCACTGTGACAATCGACACTCGAAATTCACCGGGCTTTCCGCCACGCGCGGCGAGCGCACAAGCTGGCTGGCTACGGGCGTCAGGCCGGCAAAGGTAAATTCATCCTCGCCATGAGGGAGTGTGGCGGAGGTTTCATTCATCGCCTCAGCCAGATCGCGCGTTGCGAGGTTCCATACAAACTCTTCCGTTTCGGTAATATTCCGCACGCTATCCTTCCAGCCGTTGCTGGAAAAACCAATGATCGGTGGGCGATAGTTAAAGCAGTTAAAGAAGCTGTACGGGGCAAGGTTCAGTTGACCGGCCTTATCACAGGATGAAATCCAGCCAATCGGGCGCGGACCGATAATGGCGTTCAGCGGGTCGTGCGGCAGGCCGTGCCCCTGAGACGGTTGGTAAAAGTACATATCGCTCTCTCTACACTGGGGCTGCAACGCGCATTGCCCGGTTTAAGTTTTACCAGCGTAACGAAATTTCCGTTCAGCGTGAATCGGGATGCCGGGTTTATTGCCAAAAATTCATATGGCGCACGAATGTGACCTTCATCACTTCAAACTTAGGGTTTCAGACAGTATCATCAGATAAGTTAAACCCTCGCTGCCAGACGGCGAGGGTTTTCTTTTGGATTGGTTTCTGCGTTACACGCAGCATTAACGACATGGAGTAAAAATGTCCAGACCTACGATTATCATCAATGAACTCGACGCAGAACGTATTGACCGACTGTTGGAGAAACCAGAATTCGCCTCGCTGCCGGTAGCCGATGCGCTGAACGAAGAGCTAGACCGGGCGCAGATGTGTACGCCTGAGACCATGCCGCATGATGTGGTCACCATGAACAGCCAGGTGAAGTTCCGCAACCTGACCACCGGGGAGGAACTCACCCGTACGCTGGTCTATCCGGCGCAGATGACCGACAGCAGCATGCAGCTTTCGGTGCTGGCACCCGTGGGCGCGGCGCTGCTTGGACTGCGCACGGGCGATACTATTCACTGGGAACTCCCGGGCGGCGCCTCAGCCCATCTGGAAGTGCTTGAGCTGCTCTACCAGCCCGAAGCCGCTGGCGATTACCTGCGTTAATCCCTTCTGAACAAGCGACCCCGCTTTGCACAGAGGATGCACCTGCATCCTCTTTCCGCAAATTCACCGATTGTCTTATATCGGACAAAAACCGCTTAATCCATGTTTACTCTGTCGTAGTGCCGTGGGGACGAAACCTCACACAACGCCGCCGGGGAAGGCATTCACCAGTCCCTTCACTTTCTGCTGCGCTGCCTCCGGGGTGTCTGCGCCAGGCACCAGGATCACCTTGCGGCACTCCTCCTCCCGTTTTTCGAAGATCTTATAGGCGCGCTCCGCATCAGCCAGCGGAAGATAGTGGGTCACAATATCTTCCGGTGTAAGCAACCCTTTTTCGATAAGCGGCAGCAGCTCTCCCAGCCAGGCGTGGACGTGCGTCTGCCCCATCTTAAAGCTCAGCCCTTTATCGAAGGCATCGCCAAACAGGAAGCCATGGATGAAACCGGCGTACACGCCCGGCACGCTGACCACGCCGCCGCGTCGCACCGCAGCAATGCACTGGCGCAGGGCTTTGCCGCTGCTGCCTTCAATTTTCAGGTTACTGAGGATCGTTTCCGTCGTGCTGCCTTTGGCCTCAAACCCGACGGCATCAATCACCGCATCCACCCCGCGCTGCCCGGCCGTTTGCTCAATGATTTTCTCCGCCGCGTCGTTATCATCATCAAAGTTAATCGGGA
Source organism: Enterobacter cloacae complex sp. S2 (assembly GCF_015159675.1). Taxonomy (NCBI): domain Bacteria; kingdom Pseudomonadati; phylum Pseudomonadota; class Gammaproteobacteria; order Enterobacterales; family Enterobacteriaceae; genus Enterobacter; species Enterobacter cloacae complex sp. S2. The sequence continues at coordinate 56,366 of NZ_JADDTS010000012.1, read as the reverse complement.
TCGCGCCGTAGCGCTCCTGGGCAAACCGCAGTCGATAGGGATGATGGTCAACCACAAAAATCTGCTCTGCGCCGAGAAGCCGCGCGCAGGCAATGGTCAGCAACCCCACCGGCCCGGCCCCGAATACGGCGACGCTGGAGCCTTTCTGGATCTGCGCATTTTTCGCCGCCTGCCAGGCGGTAGGCAGAATATCTGACAGGAAAAGCGCTTTGTCGTCTGACAGCAGCTGAGGCACTTTAAACGGCCCCACGTTGCCTTTCGGGACGCGCACATACTCCGCCTGTCCGCCCGGCACGCCGCCGTAAAGATGGCTGTAGCCAAACAGCGCGGCAGGGGCGGGAATTTGCTTTTTGTTCAGCGCCGCGCCCTGCCCGCGGTTCGTGTTTTCGCAGGCCGCGTACTGTTGCATCTGGCAAAAGAAGCAGTCACCGCAGGCAATCACAAACGGGATCACCACCCGGTCACCTTTCTGCACGTTTTTCACTTCGCTCCCGCACTCCACCACCTCGCCCATAAATTCATGACCAAAGATATCGCCGTGCTGGACCTTGGGAATTTTTCCGCGATAAAGATGCAAATCGGAACCACAGATCGCCGTGGCTGTTACGCGCAGGATGATATCGTCAGGCTGTTCGATGCCCGGATCGGGGACATTATCGACCCGAACATGATGTGGACCGTGATAGGTGAGAGCTTTCATGCAACCTCCGAAAGGGTGTGGGTAAGCTTATAAAAGGGTAGCTACCTCTCGGGATCTGCCCCGGAATCCGGCTGTTTTGAGATTTATCCTGGCGAGATAAAAAAGTGCTGTCGGGATTACAGAAACCTTTTATATTTTGTGGTTGAATGATTTCAGCGTTTATAAACAAGGAGAAACGGTTATGTATCAAACAATCATTATGCCGGTTGATGTTTTCGAAATGGAACTGAGTGATAAGGCTGTACGTCACGCGGAATTTCTCGCGCAGCAGGACGGAGTTATTCATCTTCTGCATGTTTTACCGGGCTCTGCCAGCCTGAGCCTGCATCGTTTCGCTGCTGATGTGCGTCGTTTTGAAGAGCATTTACAGCATGAAGCCGAGACGCGCCTGCAAACCATGGTCGGGCACTTCAGCATCGATCCTTCCCGCATAAAAACCCACGTCCGGTTCGGTAGCGTGCGTGACGCCGTTAATGAACTGGCCGCGGAGCTGAACGCAGACGTGGTGGTGATTGGTTCGCGCAACCCGTCTATTACCACGCACCTGCTGGGGTCGAACGCCTCCAGCGTGATCCGCCACACCCACATTCCGGTGATGGTCGTCAGATAAAAAAAGAGGCCACCTTTTGGTGGCCTCTTGTATTGCAGGTGTCGTCTTGCTTTCTTTTATTATGCAGTTTTGGTGCGGATCAGGTAATCAAACGAGCTCAGCGAGGCTTTCGCACCTTCACCGGTAGCGATGATGATCTGCTTGTACGGCACGGTGGTGCAGTCGCCCGCCGCAAATACGCCCTTCACGCTGGTTTCGCATTTCGCATCGATGATGATCTCGCCCATGCGGTTGCGCTCAATTGCGCCTTCCAGCCAGGTGGTGTTTGGCAGCAGACCAATCTGAACAAAGATCCCTGCCAGCGCTACGCTGTGGATATCGCCACTCACGCGGTCACGGTATTCCAGACCGGTCACTTTGCTGCCGTCGCCTTTCACTTCTGTCGTCTGGGCATTGAGCACAATGTCGACGTTATTCAGGCTACGTACTTTATCCTGTAACACCTGGTCCGCTTTCATCTCAGGGGCGAACTCCAGCAGGGTAACGTGTTCAACAATCCCCGCCAGGTCGATAGCCGCTTCCACGCCGGAGTTACCGCCGCCGATCACCGCTACGCGTTTACCTTTGAACAGCGGGCCGTCACAGTGCGGGCAATAGGTCACGCCTTTGGTGCGATACTGATCTTCGCCCGGCACGTTCATGTTGCGCCATTTCGCGCCAGTGGCAATGATCACGCTGCGCGCCTTCAGCACCGCGCCGGACGCCGTTTCAATCTGGTGCAAACCACCCTCGACCGCGGCCGGAACCAGTTTGCTGGCGCTCTGGCTGTCAATGACATCCACGTCGTAGTCGCTGACGTGCGCTTTCAACGCCCCGGCCAGCTTCTGGCCTTCGGTTTTCGGCACGGAAATGTAGTTTTCAATGTCTACGGTATCCAGAACCTGACCACCGAAACGCTCGCCCATCAGACCGGTACGGATCCCTTTACGTGCGGAGTAAACCGCTGCCGCCGCGCCCGCCGGGCCGGAGCCAACAATCAGCACGTCGTACGCATCACGTTGGTTCAACTCTTCCGCCGCACGTTTTTCTGCGCCGGTATCCACTTTGGCGACGATTTCGGTCAGCGTCATACGCCCCTGGCCGAACTCCTGACCATTCAGGTAAACCGCCGGAACGCCCATCACGTTGCGCTCGGTGATTTCGTTCTGGAACGTACCGCCGTCAATCGCCGTGTGCTTAATGCGTGGGTTGAGCACTGACATCAGGTTCAGCGCCTGCACCACGTCCGGGCAGTTGTGGCAGGAGAGCGAGTAATAGGTTTCAAACTCAAAATCACCGTCGATATCGCGGATCTGCTCCAGCAGCGCCTGCGTTTCTTTTGACGGATGACCACCGGTCCACAGCAGCGCCAGCACCAGGGACGTAAATTCGTGCCCCAACGGAGAACCCGCGAAACGCGGCCCCTGGTCAGACCCTGGGTTGGCGATCAGGAAAGAAGGCTTACGGACTGCCAGCGTGTTGTCTTCTTTGAAGGTCACTTTCGGCGACAGCTCAGCAATCTCTGTCAGCAGCGCTTTGATTTCTGCCGATTTCGCGCTGTCGTCCAGCGTGGCAATCAGCTCAACAGGTTTGGTCAGTTTCTCAAGGTAGGCCTTGAGCTGGGTTTTCATGTTAGTGTCGAGCATTATTCTTCCCTCTCTTAAAACGTCATCATGCAAGCCGCCTTATACGGGCTGCCTGAATGCAACTTGCATCATGGTGCTGGAATGAAATGGGCGCGGGTGCGCCCATGACTGAAACAATTTCCAGAGTATTTCGCGTCAGAGCAAGGCGGCTAGCCTGAGAATCCCCGGGAGCTTACTGAAGTAAGTGACCGGGGTGAGCAGGCGACGCCAACGCAGCTATGGCGTGAAAGACGACGGAAATTTAGATCTTGCCGACCAGGTCCAGAGATGGCGCCAGCGTTGCTTCGCCTTCTTTCCATTTCGCCGGGCACACTTCGCCTGGGTGAGAAGCAACGTACTGAGCCGCCTTCACTTTGCGCAGCAGGTCAGATGCATCACGGCCGATACCTTCAGCGGTAACTTCGATAGCCTGGATAATGCCCTGCGGGTCAACAACGAAGGTCGCACGGTCAGCCAGGCCTTCATCTTCACGCATGTTGTCGAAGTTACGGGTCAGGGCGCCAGTCGGGTCGCCGATCATCGCGTATTTGATTTTCGCGATAGTTTCAGAGCTGCTGTGCCACGCTTTGTGGGTGAAGTGGGTATCGGTAGAAACAGAGTAAACGTCTACGCCCAGCTTTTGCAGTTCTTCGTAGTGGTCTGCAACGTCGCCCAGTTCGGTCGGGCAAACGAAGGTGAAGTCAGCCGGATAGAAGAAGAACACGCTCCAGCGGCCTTCGGTATCTTTCTCAGTAACTTCGATGAACTCACCGTTTTTGAACGCCTGGTTTTTGAAAGGTTTAATTTTGGTGTTAATCAAGGACATCTGTACTTCCTCCGTGTTTTCGTTGAGGTGTAAGGTAACCAACTTTGTTCATCGGGGCTAATGCGTATGCTTTATCAAATCAATCAGCCAAACCTTACAACAGCAACAAGACAGCAAGGTGAACCTTTTACAGGAAAGCCTGAAAGTAAAAAGGCCGCCTCAACGGGCGGCCCTGATACCTGAATTCCCCGCAGGTACATTCAGTGCCAGCCGAAGCTGGCGTTGCGTTGCGCTCTACATACCTTGTATCAAGGCCGTAACAGCGGTTTGATTACAGCACCCCTGCGCGCAATGAGCAATGCATAAGAGGGATAGTCCTGCCTATGGCTGTGATAGGCAGATTCGAACAGGTCATTGAAACATTATAAATTTAATTTCATTATGGGTTTCACGCTATATATAAACGCCATTTGTCATTCAAATAATTCAATCACACTTTAAAGATAAAATTATCTTAATAACTCTTGAAGATATGTTTCAATAATCCAAAGCCGTGATATATTAAGATCACTTAAATTTTAAATTAAGCGAGTTATTCACACGGATTGTAAAGGGTAACTACACTCTGTCGTACTCCATGGTGTGATAACGACAGCAAACTCAACTCACTCAGGACGAAACATGGCAAACCTCTACGACCTAAAAAAATTCGATCTCAATCTGTTAGTTATCTTCGAATGCATTTACCAACATCTCAGTATCAGTAGGGCTGCCGAGACGCTTTATATCACACCATCCGCCGTCAGCCAGTCGCTGCAACGCCTGCGCGGTCAGCTTGATGATCCCCTGTTTATCCGTTCAGGGAAGGGAATTACGCCCACCACGGTAGGTACCAACTTGCATCATCATCTGGAAAAAAATCTCAATCAGCTTGAGCAGACGATCAACATGATGCATCACTCGGACATCAAGAAAAAGTTCGTTATCTATTGCACTCAAATGGTGTCTCCTGGTTCGATGCTGGAACCGTTGAAGCTTTTAATATCTGAGGAGAATTATGAGATAGAACAAAGAGATATGCTTATTTCCTCCGAATCAGCGGAAGATTTGTTGGCCTATCGTAAAGCCGATCTCATCTTCTCTATCGCACCTATCCACAATCGCTCTGTGGTCTGCACCCACTTCACTACGGTGCCGATAGCCTTAATCTGTAGAGCAGACCACCCAAGGCTCGCTGACACAGCTACGGTGGACGCGCTATACCAGGAGAAATTCACTTTTTACCAGAGTGCTCATCCGGGTGTAAAAGAGTTCCAGAGTCGGGCCAATGACGCTTTTCCGGAAAGAAATATTGCTTTTCGCACCGACTCCCTTAGCTCTCTCATCTCTATGGTCAGTTCATCTGATTTGTTAGGCTATATCCCCGTGTCGATCTATGAAACATTTAAAGAATCTTTGAAATTAAAAAGGCTTGAGCCACCGTTTGCGCTGCCTGAATTAAAGATCTATATGCTCTACGGCCGTTCATCACTGAATAGCTCTGTTTTTTCAACATTCATTGAAAAAATGCATAAGCTCTGCGTTTCTCCGCCGTCTGCGTAAAATACATTTGCATGGTGAATATAATTAAAGCGAACCGAAAAAAATGACTCCGTGAAATTAAGGACAAATAATTCCATAATATCGTTTTGATTTTCCCCAGACATTTAACACGCAGGACGCGATTAATCATGTCGAACTATAAAATCCCTTTACAGGAAAATGTTTTAGACGCTTCTGCGGAACGCATACACTGGACGCTTAACAATTTCCCCAGGGTATGCGTTTCCTTTTCCGGTGGAAAAGATTCTACCGTGATGCTGCATCTTGTTGCCCAGAAAGCACGGCAATTAAAGCGAAAAATAGACGTCATCTTTCTGGACTGGGAAGCGCAATTCTCGTCGACCATTCAGCATGTTGACGCTATGAAAACGCTCTATCGGGATGTTATCCACCAGTTCTGGTGGGTAGCGCTTCCGCTCACGACCCAAAACGCCCTGTCACAGTTTCAACCTGAATGGCAGTGCTGGGAACCCGGAACAAACTGGGTTCGCCAGCCACCAGAAGATGCCATTACCGATTATCACTATTTCGATTTTTATCAGCAGGGAATGACGTTTGAAGCCTTCGTGCGCGAGTTTGCCGAATGGTATGCGCAAAGACGTCCTGCCGCAGTCATGGTGGGGATCCGCGCCGATGAATCTTACAACCGCTTTCTGGCTATCGCGTCGGCGCGTAAGCAGCGCTTTTCTGACGATAAACCCTGGACGACCGTCGCCCCGGGTGGGCACGCCTGGTATATCTACCCACTGTACGACTGGAAAACCGCCGACATCTGGACGTGGTTCGCGAAATCAAAATGTTGCTATAACCCGTTATACGACCTGATGTACAAGGCGGGGGTGCCGCCGCGTTATATGCGCATCTGCGAACCGTTTGGTCCGGAACAGCGTCAGGGCTTATGGCTCTATCATGTCATTGAACCCGAACGCTGGGCGGCTATGTGTGAACGCGCCTGCGGCGTGCGAAGTGGAGGTATTTATGCCGGGCACGATAACCATTTTTATGGCCACCGGAAGATCCTGAAACCTGACCATCTCGGCTGGCGCGAATACGCCATGCTGCTACTCGACAGCATGCCGCAAAATACGGCGGAACATTACCGAAATAAAATCGCAATTTATCTCCACTGGTATCAAAAGCGAGGCCTGGAGGATATTCCCGATACGCAGGAGGGTGACATTGGCGCAAAAGATATCCCTTCCTGGCGACGCATTTGCAAGGTTTTACTCAACAATGACTACTGGTGCCGGGCTCTCTCATTTAGTCCAAACAAACCTAAACACTATCAACGCTACAGCGAAAGAGTGAAAGCTAAACGCAAGGAATGGGGGATTTTATGCAGCAGCAAATAATCAGAGAAATGCAGACGTACCTGCAGGCCCTTTCTGAAGAAGAGAAAATCGGCGCTATTAATGCCTTTCGTCAGGCAATACACGAAATCAGCCCTTTTCATAATCAACCCGTCGACTGCGTATTGTGGATAAAACAGACTGACATCACCGCCAATGACTACAACCCAAATAATGTCGCTCCGGCGGAGAAGCGGTTGCTCAGCAAATCACTGGAGCTGGATGGATTCACACAACCTATCGTTGTGACGGAAAATGCGCCTGAGAGCTATGAAATTGTCGATGGATTCCATCGCCATGAGCTTGGCAGTCATCGGGCTATTCTGAAGCGTCAACTTAAAGGTTACCTCCCTGTTACCTGCCTGCGTAAAGCACGCCACGAAAAGTTCGATCGCATGGCTGCAACCATTCGTCACAACCGCGCGCGTGGACGCCACCAGATCAATGCCATGTCAGAAATCGTGCGAGAACTGGTGCTTATGGGCTGGAGTGAGCAGAAAATTGGCCTGGAGTTGGGTATGGACAGCGATGAAGTGCTGCGACTGAAGCAAATCAACGGTCTGCTGGAACTCTTCGCGGACCGTCGTTTTTCAGAAGCCTGGACGGTTAAATAGTCAGAGCGAATTTAAGCGCGCAGCCGCTGCCAGCAGCGTCGACTCCTGCTTCGCAAAGCAAAGACGAATCAGTTTATGCGGGAAGGGATCGGCGCAGAACACCGACAGCGGAATGGCCGCCACGCCCACCTCTTTCGTCAGCCACTGGCAAAAACTGACATCATCCAGATCGGAAATCGCACTGTAGTCCGCCAGCAGGAAGTAGGTGCCTTCGCATGGCAGGATCTCCAGCCGACTCTCGCTCAAGGCAGTCACAAACCGATCCCGCCGCGCACGGTAAAAAGCTGGCAGATCCCGGTAATGTTCAGGTTCAGCGCGCAGCATATCCGCCAGCGCCAGCTGGGCGGGTGTGTTTACGGCAAACGTCAAATACTGGTGCACTTTACGCAGCTCAGCGCTGATGGCGGCGGGCGCTACGCAGTACCCTACTTTCCAGCCGGTCATATGGTAGGTTTTCCCAAATGATGATACCGCGATTGCGCGCTCGCGAAGCTGCGGATGCGCCAGCACGCTGGCATGACCCTCTTCGGCAAAGCAGATGTGCTCATACACCTCGTCGCTCAGAACATAGATTTCACGTTCGGCGATGGCCTGCCACAGGGCGGCAAAATCGCTTTTCTGCCACACCGTCGCCGATGGGTTGTGTGGCGTATTCAGGATCACCAGCCGGGTTTTATCGCTCAGCAGCGCGGCAAACGCCTGCCAGTCCGGACGAAAATGCGGCGGCTGGAGCGCCACGCGTTTCACCACGCCACCGGCCAGTTCAATCGCCGGGGCGTAGCTATCGTAGCTTGGGTCAAAACAAATCACCTCATCGCCCGTACGCACCAGGGCGGTTATCGCCGCATACAGCGCTTCGGTCGCCCCTGCGGTTACCGTGATATCGCTGTTCGCGTCAGGCTTATGGCCGTATAACTCCGCCGTTTTATCCGCAATGGCTTCACGCAACGCCTGCACGCCGGTCATCGGCGCATACTGGTTGGCTCCCTGCCCAACGTGGTACGCCAGACGCTCCTGCAAATATTTCGGCCCGTCAAAATCCGGGAAACCTTGTGAGAGGTTAATGGCGTTGTGCTGCTGCGCCAGGGCGCTCATCTGCGTAAAAATCGTCGTGCCGAGATTCGGAAGTTTACTCTGCGGGATCAACGGGTTATTGCTCATTGTAGTGTGCCTGCCTGTAATACTTATGTTGCTGACACTATAACACGATGTTAGTCTTTGGCAATCAAGACGCTTAGACGTCTAAATGATATAAATATTCCTGACCGAGAGGGTAAAAGGAAATGACAGACAACCTGCAACTCACACACCTGGTCGAGGCCTGCCGCTGGATTGGCGCTAAAGGCTGGGCGCCCGCTACCGGCGGCAATATGTCCGTGCGTCAGGATGAACATCTGTGCTGGCTGAGCGAATCCGGAAAAGACAAAGGCAGCCTGACCACCGCCGATTTTCTACAGGTTGAAATCGCCACCAACCGTGCGCCTTCTGGCCGTAAACCGTCGGCAGAAACCGGGCTGCATACCCTCATATACCGCCTGTTCCCCGAGGCTAACGCCGTCCTGCACGTTCACACCGTCAATGCCACGGTGCTGTCGCGGCTGGTCAACGAGACCGAGCTGAAGATCTCCGGCTTCGAGATGCAAAAATCCCTTACCGGGCAGACCACGCATCGGGATACGGTGGCCATCCCGGTGTTTGATAATGACCAGGACATCGACGCCCTCGCCTCTCGCATCGCCCATTACGCGCAGGAACGCCCGCTTAATTATGGTTTTCTTCTGCGCGGTCATGGCTTAACCTGCTGGGGACGCGACGTGGCCGAAGCCCGCCGTCATCTGGAAGGTTTAGAATTCTTATTTGAATGCGAAATGCGTTTACGACAATGGGAGAGAGTATGATTCGCGCGATTGTGACGGATATTGAAGGGACCACCAGCGATATCCGTTTTGTCCATGATGTTTTGTTCCCCTACGCGCGTGAGCGGCTGGCGGCCTTTGTGACCGCGCAGCAGTACGCCGAGCCGGTCAAATCGATTCTGGACAACCTGCGCGATGAAATCAGCACTCCGCATGCCAGCGTCAGCGTTCTTATCAACGTGCTGTTTACCTTTATGGATGAAGACCGCAAATCGACGGCGCTCAAAGCCCTGCAAGGCATCATCTGGCAGGACGGTTACATCAACGGTGACTTTACCGGCCATCTCTACCCTGATGTACTGCCCGCGCTGGAAAAATGGAAGGCACAAGGGATTGATCTCTATGTTTATTCCTCTGGCTCCGTCGCCGCGCAGAAACTGTTATTTGGCTACAGCGACGAAGGTGATATTACTCATCTGTTCAGCGGCTATTTTGATACTCGCATCGGCGCCAAGCGTGAGGTGCAGTCTTATCAAAATATTGCGGCGCAAACGGGCATCGCCCCGTCGCAGATCCTGTTCCTGTCGGATATTCATCAGGAGCTGGACGCGGCTGAACAGGCGGGTTTTCGCACCCTGCAACTGATACGCGGTGAAGATGACGGCGCAAGCCATCACCATCAGATCCACCAGTTTGACGAGATTAACCCGGAGCAGATCCCTTCATGAGCGCATTGACCATTTATTCCGATAAAGACGCCAGTAAGCACCTGTGGCACAGCACCGACGCCGCCGAGATTGCCCAACAGCTCAACGCCAAAGGCGTGCGGTTTGAACGCTGGGCGGCAGACCGTGATTTAGGGCAGGATCCTGCGCCCGAAGCCGTGATCGAAGCGTATCAGCATGCAATCGACAAGCTGGTGGCAGAGAAAGGTTACCAGAGCTGGGATGTGATCAGCCTGCGCGCCGACAATCCGCAGAAAGAGGCGCTGCGTGCGAAGTTTCTCAACGAGCACACCCACGGCGAAGACGAAGTGCGCTTTTTCGTGGAAGGGGCGGGACTATTCTGCCTGCACATCGGCGATGAGGTGTATCAGGTGCTGTGCGAGAAAAACGACCTGATTTCCGTACCCGCAGGCACGCCGCACTGGTTTGACATGGGTTCAGAGCCGAACTTTACCGCCATTCGTATTTTCGACAATCCGGAAGGCTGGGTTGCCCAGTTTACGGGCGATGCAATCGCGGATGCGTATCCACGCCTGGCCTGATCTTTTCTCCCTACCCCGCAAAGTAATGCGAGCACCGTGCTATCCCCTCGCCCCTCTGGGGAGAGGGTTAGGGTTAGGGTGAGGGTGAGGGTGAGGGGAACATACGGCTCAGGGGGTCAGTTCCATACTCAGGCATTAATTAAATACTGGCGATAATCCTCTGCACATCTGCGCCAACCAGCCTCGCCAGATGCACAAACTCCACCACGTCCAACCTACGCTCACCGTTTTCCACTTTAGCAATAAACGATTGTGGTTTTCCCAGTGCCTCCGCAAGCTGCGCCTGAGTCATCCCCTTCTCTTTACGCGCTTTCTTCAACGCATTGATAACACGCTGGTATTCATCCGAGTAAACTGAAGCCATTGTTCCGATTCCATACAAATATCCTGAAATCGAATATCCTCCCGTTGCCTTCTTATCCCAAAATAGGATAATTGAGCACGTAACGAACACATGTAAGGAGGACACAATGCAGCATCAGAACTGGCACCCGGCCGATATTATCGCTGCACTAAAGAAACATGGAACAAGCCTGGCTGCGTTGTCCAGAAAGGCTGGCCTTTCCTCATCCACACTGGCAAATGCGCTTACCCGACCATGGCCCAAAGGTGAACTGCTTACCGCTCAGGCGCCAGACATTCCACCCGATGTGATATGGCCGGAAAGATACTTTGATGAAAAGGGAGAGCGAGTATTTCGTCAGATGAGGAATACCAAAAAGAGAAATCTGTCTTCAACATAATCAATGAATTCTCCCCCCTCGCCCCAGCCCTTTCCCTCAAGGGAGAGGGGGTCTTAGAGCACTACCGTTTTAGCCCTTTCACATACCCCACCAGCTGATCCAACACCACGCCCCACCCTTCGTGGAAGCCCATCTGTTCATGCTGCTCGCGGATTTCCTTCGTTGGGTGACGCGCAATCGCCGTGTAGCGGGTCTTGCCCTCCCCCACATCTTCCAGCAGCAGGATCGCTGTCATAAACGGCTTTTCAGCCGGCTTCCAGCCCTCAGTATAGCCATCGGTAAAGACCAGCTTGTTCCCCGGATCGATTTCAAGAAATACGCCCCGGTTATCCATCCGCTGCCCGTCCACCTCAAACACGGTATTGAACCGCCCACCCACGCGCAGATCGAGGTCGCATTCAGTCACCTTATGGGGAGCAGGAATGAAGAAGTTTTTGATGTGCTCCGGTGTGGTCCAGCAGAGCCACAGCAGGTCGCGCGGTGCGTCCACCACGCGTTCCAGTTTTAAGTCTGTTTCAGGATCGAGCGTCACGATAACGTCCTCTAAAGGGAACCCCTTACAAGGATAGTCCCACTCAGGCGAATTTCCCTTTCGCTACCTCTTCAGGGGTGACCACGCCCGTATCCAGCACCCAGCCGCTAATCAGCGAGGCGGGGGTAACGTCAAACGCCGGGTTATAGACCTGCGCCTCTTGCGGCGCCCACTGCACCGCGCCAAAGCTTCCCGCCACGCCCGTCACTTCGCTGGCCGCGCGCTGCTCAATCGGGATCGCGTCACCGTTCGGGCAGTCCCGGTCGAGGGTCGTTTGCGGGGCGGCGACGTAGAACGGAATACCGTGGAACTTCGCCAGCACCGCCAGGGAATAGGTGCCGATTTTGTTCGCCACGTCGCCGTTGGCGGCAATGCGGTCTGCCCCCACCCACACGGCATCCACCTGCCCTTTTGCCATCAGGCTGGCGGCCATGGAGTCAGTAATCAGCTGATAAGGCACGCCCAGCTCGCCCAGCTCCCATGCGGTCAGCCTGCCGCCCTGCAACAGCGGACGGGTTTCATCCACCCAGACGTTGCTGACGTTGCCTTCCTGATGCGCGCGGGCAATCACACCCAGCGCCGTACCGACGCCCGCCGTTGCCAGCCCGCCGGTATTGCAGTGGGTCAGCAGGCGGCTGCCGGGCTTCACCAGCGCGCTACCCGCTTTCGCAATCGCGTCGCAAAGCCGTTTGTCTTCATTAATCAGGCGCAGCGCTTCAGCCACCAGCGCCGGAACGAACGCTTCCTGCCACAGCGCAATCTTCATGCGGTCGAGATTGTTCATCAGGTTCACCGCCGTCGGGCGGGAGGCACGCAGGGTCTCCAGCGCCGCCGCCAGCTCGTCGCGGCTTTTACCGCTTTCCGCTAACAGCGCCAGCAGCAGGCTTGCAGAGAGACCAATTAACGGCGCGCCACGCACGCGCAGAGCGTGGATATGCCCAACCAGCGCCTCCACCGTCGAGGCATCCAGCCAGCGTTTCTCCTGCGGAAGCGCCTGCTGGTCGAGAATATAGAGCTGATTATTCGCCACCCGCAGGCTGGTCGTCTGTAATGTCTGCATGTCGTTAATTCCCTGTTGCGTTGTTGTAGCACATTGTGTCAGGATGAAATCCAGATGTATAGACGTCTACATGTCTTAATTAGCAAAACTGAGGAGCAGGCCATGTCGCAATACCGTACCTTTACCGCTCAGGACGCCGTGGAGTATGCCAGGCAGTTTGGCGGACTTGACGATCCGTCATCGCTGGTGGAGGCGCAGGAAATCGGCGACGGTAACCTCAACCTGGTCTTTAAAGTTTTCGACCGCGCGGGCGTGAGCCGCATCGTCGTTAAGCAGGCGCTGCCCTATGTGCGCTGCGTCGGCGAGTCCTGGCCGCTGACGCTGGATCGCGCTCGCCTGGAGGCGCAAACCCTGGTCGAGCATTACAAGCACAGCCCTGAGCACACGGTGAAAATCCACCACTTTGACCCGAAACTGGCGGTGATGGTGATGGAAGATCTCTCCAGCCATCGCATCTGGCGCGGCGAGCTGATTAACAACATTTACTACCCGCAGGCGGCGCGGCAGCTGGGTGAATATCTGGCTCACACCCTGTTCCACACCAGCGATTTTTATCTGCATCCGCACGAGAAAAAAGCGCAGGTGGCAAAATTCATCAACCCGGAGATGTGCGAGATCACCGAAGATCTGTTCTTCAACGATCCGTACCAGATCCACGCGCGCAATAGCTACCCGGCCGATCTGGAGAACGATGTTGCCGCCCTGCGCGACGACGCCCAGCTTAAAATCGCTGTGGCCTCCCTGAAGCACCGCTTCTTTTCGCATGCCGAAGCCCTGCTGCACGGGGACATTCACAGCGGCTCAATTTTTGTGGCCGACGGCAGCCTGAAAGCCATCGACGCCGAGTTCGGCTACTTTGGCCCGATTGGCTTTGACGTTGGCACTGCCATCGGCAACCTGCTGCTGAACTTCTGCGGCCTGCCGGGGCATCTGGGCATTCGCGATGCCGCCGCCGCGCGCGAGCAGCGCCTGACCGATATTCAGGAACTGTGGAACACCTTCGCGGAGCGCTTCCAGGCGCTGGCGAATGAGAAAACGCGCGACGCCGCGCTGAGCGCGCCGGGCTATGCCTCTGCGTTCCTGAAAAAGGTCTGGCATGACGCCATCGGATTCTGCGGCACCGAGCTGATTCGCCGCAGCGTCGGGCTTTCCCATGTGGCGGATATCGACACCATTCAGGATGAAGCGATGCGTCACGAATGCCTGCGCCACGCGATATCCCTCGGCAAGGCGCTGATTGTGATTGCCGACCGCATCGACAGCGCGGAAGAGCTGGTCGCGCGGGTGCGGCAGTACAGTTGAGAACGTTTGCCCGGCGGCGCTGCGCTTACCGGGCCTACGGGTGCAAAATGTAGGCCGGGTAAGGCGAAGCCGCCACCCGGCAAAAACTCACCCCAGATACTCAATCACTGACATCCCACCGTTATAATCCGTGCTGTAAATAATCCCCTGCGCATCCACAAACACGTCGCACGACTGGATCACCTGCGGGCGATTGGGCCGCGTATCCATCATCTTTTCCGGCGCCGCGGGCACCAGCGCCCCCGTTTCTACCGGGCGATACGGATTGGAAATGTCATACGCGCGCACGCCCGCGTTCTGGTACGTCGCGAAGATCAGCGTTGAGCTGACAAAGCTCCCCGGCCGGTTCTCGTGCAGGTTGTGCGGGCCGAAATGCGCCCCTTTCGCCACGTAGTCGGTTTCATCCGGCTGCGGGAAGGTAGAAATGCTCACCGGGTTCGACGGCTCGCGGATATCAAACAGCCAGATCAGCTTCTCGCCGTCCTGCTGGTTATCCAGCACCGCCTCGTCCAGCACCACCAGCAGGTCGCGATCCGGCAGCGGAAGCGCGGTGTGCGTCCCGCCGCCAAACGGCGGGCTCCAGTTACGGTGGCTAATGAGCTTAGGCCGGGTGCGGTCCTTCACGTCCAGCAGCGTCAGGCCACCGTCGCGCCAGCTGCCGTACGCGGTATCGCCTGCAATAATCGCATGGTGCAGAGCGTAGCGTTTGCCTTCCGGCCAGTTCGGCTGTTCGCCTTCGGCCTGATTCATCCCCGGCAGCCACCAGCGTCCCGCCACTTCAGGCTTGCGCGGGTCCGCCAGATCGATGGTCAGAAAGATGTAGTCGGTAAAGCCGTCTATCAGCGCTGAGACATACGCCCAGCGGCCACCGACGTACCAGATGCGGTGAATGCCGATGCCGCTCAGCGATAAAAAGCCTATCTCGCGTGGCCTGTCCGGTGTGGAGATATCAAAGACGCGAAGCCCGGCGCTCCAGCCTTTATCCTGCACGTCACTGACGGTCTCCCCCACCTGGCGGGTGTAGTAAACCTTCTCATCGGCAAAACGCGCATCGGCAAACAGATCCCGGGCGTTGATCACCAGCAGCAGATCGTCATGCGCCTGGAGATGCACATTCCAGGTACCCGGCGGCGCAGGCACGTATCCTGCGGCTTTTGGTTTTTTCGGGTCGCGCACGTCCACTATCGAAAAGCCCTGCGACACCATATGGCCGATATAGGCGAAACCGCGGTGCACCATCAGCTGCACGCCGTCCGGGCGACCGCCCTGATCGCTATGGCCAATCAGCCGCATATTGCGGCTGTATTCGGGTTGAGGTAATGCAGACATGTATAAGTCCTTTCGCCGGATGGCGGCTGCGCCTTATCCGGCCTACAACACCGTAGGCCCGGTAAGCAAAGCGCCACCGGGCATTATTTTGACCTGGCTTCCAGCGTCGCAAACCACGGCGCAACAAAATCTTCCGTCTGGCCCCAGCCCGGAATGATTTTCCCCAGAGACGCCACGTTCACCGCGCCCGGCTGGGCGGTCAGCAGCGCCTGCGGAATGGCCGCCGCCTTGAAATCGTAAGTGGCAGGCGTCGCTTCTCCGGCAATCTTATTGGCAATCAGGCGTACGTTGGTCGCGCCAATCAGCTTCGGATCCACCGCCACGCTCACTGCCCAAGGGCTACCCGGCTCGCGCATCAGCTGTAAATCCTGGTTGGAGATGTCGATGCTGTAGAGTTTGATCTCGGTTCGGCCGTTCTCTTTCAGCGCCTTATAGGCGCCCTGGCTGAAGGCATCCCAGGTACCCCAGATGGCATCGATTTTACCTTTCGGGTATTTCGCGAGGATCGCGCCCACCTTGTTGGCAGTGTCGCCCTGCACGTCAGAGGAGACCGCGCCGATGGACTCCAGCTCTTTAATCTCCGGGTACTGCTTTTGCAGTTCTTTGTAGGCCGCCTGACGGCGCTCCATCGGCGGGAAGCCCGCGACCCATAGCTTGACGATATTGGCCTTGCCGTTGAAATCTTTCGCCAGCTGGCCGAAAGAGAGGTTGGTCAGGGAGGCATCGTCCTGCTGGGTAACGGTTACGCCCGGGATCTCGCCGTTCACAGCGGTATCAAACACCGAAACTTTGATCCCGGCATCCACCGCCTTCTTCACCAGCGCGGTGGAGTACGGATCGCGCCCCTGAGAGAGAATAATCCCGTCGTATTTCTGGCTGATGGCCTGGTTAACGAAATCCTGGAATTTGGCGTCGTCCCCGTTACTTAAAAAGGTGCTGACCTTAAAGCCGAGCTTTTTCCCTTCCTGAATCGCCCCGGCAACAAACTGCGTGGTGTTGTCGTCCGAGCCCAGGTTGCGGATCACCGCAATGCGAATGGGACCGTCATGGCTGGCAATGGCGGTCGGAACCGGCGCGGGGGTAGCTGCCAGGCCCGGCAGAGAAGTGAGTAACCCAATAGCTACCAAAGAGAGCGCAATCTTTTTCATTTTTTATCCCGTTGTGTTGTCAGCGTTTTTGTATGTAGGTAATCGCCAGCGCTACCGCGAGCACCAGCCCTTTTATAATGTCCATGGCGTAATACGGCACGGAGAGCATCACCAGCCCGTTCGACAGCACGCCGAGGATCACCGCCCCCACCAGCGTACCCAGCGCGTTCGGCTTGCCGGATCCGGCCAGCGAGAAGCCGATCCACGCCGCCGCCACCGCGTCCATCAGGTAGCCGCCGCCCGCATTCACCTGCGATGAACCAATACGCGAGGCCAGCAGAATGCCGCCCAGCCCCGCCAGCAGAGAGGCAATCACGTAGGCTGCCACTTTGTAGCGGGTGGTGCGAATGCCGGAGAGGCGCGCGGCTTCGGGGTTGCCGCCAATGGCGTACATCCGGCGTCCATGGGTGGTCAGCGACAGGCCCAGCTGTGCCAGAATCGTCACCACCAGCATGACGATCACAATGGTCGGCACCTGCCCCAGCAGGCCAAACGCCGCCGGAATGGTCCCTTCCGCCATGTCGCCGCTCGGCAGTACCATGTTCTCGGTAATCGACCCGCCGTAGCTGTAGGTCATCGCCACACCCTGAATGACAAACAGGCTGGCAAGGGTCGCGAGCATGTCCGGAATGCGCAGGATGACGATCAGAAAGGCGTTAAACAGGCCGACCAGCGTACAGAGCGCGAGGGTCAGCAGAATCGACTCGGTGGTGCCAAAGCCGTGCCAGACGAAAAGCGAAATCACCAGCGCGTTCGCCAGCGACGCGGTAGATCCCACGGAGAGATCGAACCCGCCGACGGTCAGCGAAATAGAGACGCCAACGGCAATCACCGTCACGATGGCAATCGAGCGCAGAATGTTGATGATGTTGTTCGGGTCGAGGAAGCTGTCCGACGCCAGGCCAAACACCGCCACCAGCGCGACGACGGTCAGCAGCATGCCCCACTTATAAAGAAAATCGAAAATCTGCTGACGGCCAGACGCCGCCGTGGTCACTGAAAGGGCCTTGCTCACGACGCCGTTCCTCCGGTTGAATAATAAAGTAGTGTTTCTTCCCGGGCCTCTGCCCCGGCGATTTCCGCCACGATGCGCCCGTCCCACAGCACGCAGATGCGGTCGCACAGACCGACCAGCTCGGCAAATTCACCCGAGGCGTAAATCACCCCTTTGCCCTCGCGCGCCAGGCCGTCGATCAGCTGAAACAGATCGGTTTTGGCCTTCACGTCCACGCCTTTGGTCGGCTCGTCGAATATCAGCACGCTGGCGTCATTGCGCAGCCATTTCCCGATGGCGACCTTCTGCTGGTTACCGCCGGAAAGCCGACGCAGCACCTGCCCCGGCCCGCGCGTGCGCACGCCGACGCGGGCAATCACCTCTTCCGCCCAGCGCCACGCCTGACGATGACCAAACAGGCTCCAGCGCGAGAAGCTGTTATCGGCACACACGGCAAGGTTCATGCTCACCGGCTCGTCGATAAAAATGCCCTCTTTGCGCCGCTCCTCCGGCACCAGCGCCAGACCGCGTAGCACCGAGTCTGCCGGATCGCGCGGTTTCCAGGCCTGATGGTTCAGCTCGCCACGCGCCACGCGGCTTTTGCTGGCGCCAAACAGCGCCTTGCAGAGTTCCGTTTTCCCCGCCCCCGCCAGCCCGGCAATGCCGAGGATTTCACCTTTGCGCAGATGCAGGGAGATATCTTTCAGCAGCGCGTCGTCGTGCAGGCCTTCCACCCGCAGCAGCATCTCTTCACCGTGCGGCGGTCGCGGGGGCGGATAGATATCGCTCAGCTCGTGGCCGAGCATCTTCTCGACGATCTCCTCTCCGCTCAGATCCGCCATCGGGCCGGACTCAATCAGCCTGCCGTCGCGCAGCACCGTCAGGGTGTCGCAGATGGCCTTCAGCTCGTGAATGCGGTGAGAAATAAACACCACGCCAATGCCCTGCTGTTGCAGACGTCTTACTACCGCAAACAGACGCTCGCTTTCGTGCGCGTCCAGCGGCGCGGTGGGCTCATCGAGAATGAGAAAACGGCAGTGGTGCGAGAGCGCCCGCGCCAGCAAAATCTGCTGCTTTTCAGCCAGCGTGCAGCTGTCGATGGAACGGCGAACGTCCAGCGAAACATCCAGCTGCGCCAGCGCCTGCCGCGCCTGCTGACGAATCGCGCGCCAGCTGTAGCGGTGTCCCGGCTGCGCCAGCTGGTCGAGCATAATGTTCTCCGCAATGCTCAGCCCGGGGATCAGCGCCACGTCCACCTCCTGCTGCACAAGGTGGATACCCAGCCGTTTGGCGTCCAGCGGCTCGCGGATGCTTACCGGCTGGTTGTTAATGCAGATTTCGCCTTCATAACGATCGTGCGTGCCGCACAGCACCGCCATCAACGTCGATTTTCCCGCGCCGTTGGCGCCGGTCAGCGCATGCACCGACCCGCCATTCAGGGTGAAATCCACGCGCGACAGGGCCTGAAAGCCGGAAAAGGCCAGGCTGATACCGCGCATCTCAAGGCGACTGGAAACCATCCGCGTAAATCCTTCATTACTCTTCTGATTTAGCGAATTTTTCACAGCTCCGGTTGACTGACAACGACGGAAAAGGCATAAGATAAAGCGAAATATTATTAGCCATCCGGATGTCCAGACATAACATCGGGTTAGCGCTTGCTAAAAAAGGACAACTTCATGAGCAACACCGATATCCGCGTCGTGCCCGGCCCGGCGAACTACTTCTCTCATCCGGGAAGCCTTGCGCACCTGGATGATTTCTTTACTCCGGAACAGCTTTCCCGCGCGGTGTGGATCTACGGCGAGCGGGCTATCGAGGGCGCACGCCCTTATCTGCCGCAGAGTTTTAACGCAACGGGGGCAAAACATCTGCTGTTTAAGGGCCATTGCAGCGAGCGTGACGTCACTCATCTGGTGAACGCGTCGGGTGGTGAAGCCAGCGTGGTGATTGGCGTGGGCGGCGGTGCGGTAATGGATACCGTCAAGGCCGTGGCGCGTCGTCTGGGCGTGCCGTTCGTGGGCATTCCCACCATCGCCGCCACCTGCGCGGCGTGGACCCCGCTCTCCGTGTGGTACAACGATGCCGGGCAGGCGCTACAGTTTGAGATTTTTGACGACGCCAACTATCTGGTGCTGGTGGAGCCGCAAATCATCCTTAACGCCCCGGCGGAATACCTGTTGGCAGGCATCGGCGATACGCTGGCGAAGTGGTACGAAGCGGCGGTACTCGCCCCTGAACCGGAAAACCTGCCGCTGACCGTGCGTCTTGGCCTGAACGGTGCGCTGGCGATCCGCGACGTGCTGCTGGAGCGCAGCGAAGAGGCGCTGGCCGACCAGCAGCGCGGCGACCAGACGCAGGCGTTTCGGGACGTGGTGGACGCCGTTATCGCCGGTGGCGGTATGGTCGGCGGTCTGGGCGAACGCTATACCCGCGTGGCGGCGGCACATGCGGTGCACAACGGCTTAACCGTGCTGCCGCAGACGGAAAAATACCTCCACGGCACGAAGGTGGCCTACGGCATTCTGGTGCAGAGCGCCCTGCTCGGTCAGGAGGACGTGCTGACGCAGCTGGTGGCGGCATACCAGCGTTTTAACCTGCCGACCACGCTTCGCGCGCTGGAGGTCGATATCCATAACCGCGACGAGCTGGACAAGGTCATTGCCCACACCCTGCGCCCGGTGGAGTCTATTCACTTTTTACCGATTACGTTAAGCCCTGACGTTCTGCGCGCCGCGTTTGAGAAGGTGGAATCCTTCAGCCGTTAATCGCGCCGACGGGCTATACCTAATGATGATTCTCTCCACTCTTACAACGAGGTCATCATGCAGATCGATTTAACAGGTAAAAAGGCGCTGGTCACCGGCGCCAGTCGTGGGCTGGGTCGGGCGATTGCGCTGTCGCTGGCACGCGCCGGTGCCGATGTGGTTATCACCTACGAAAAATCCGTCGATAAAGCCCAGCAGGTCGTCGATGAAATCAACGCGCTGGGGCGACACGGCGAGGCGATTCAGGCCGACAGCGCCAGCGCGCAGGCGATTCAGGATGCGGTCACGCAGGCGGCGCGCTCCCTCGGCGGGCTGGATATTCTGGTCAATAACGCCGGGATTGCACGCGGCGGCCCGCTGGAGTCCATGACCCTGGCGGACATCGACGCTCTGATCAACGTCAATATCCGCGGCGTGGTGATCGCCATTCAGGAAGCGCTGGTGCATATGTCTGACGGCGGACGCATCATCAACATCGGCAGCTGTCTGGCGAACCGCGTGGCACAGCCGGGGATTGCCGTCTACTCAATGACCAAATCTGCACTGAACTCCCTCACCCGAGGTCTGGCCCGCGATCTTGGCCCGCGAGGCATTACCGTTAACCTGGTGCACCCCGGCCCGACCAACAGCGATATGAACCCGGAGGACGGTGAACAGGCTGACTCACAGCGTCAGCTTATTGCCCTGGGCCATTACGGCCAGCCGGAAGACGTCGCGGCGGCGGTCACCTTCCTTGCCAGCCCGGCAGCCGGGCAGATCTCAGGCACCGGTCTGGACGTGGATGGCGGTTTGAACGCCTGATCGCAATTTTCCTGCAAGCCTCTGTCGCCCAGCAGAGGCCTTTTCGAGCCGCCTCGACGGTTTGCGTTTTGCCTCTTACCTGCGCTTTTTTTCCGCTCTACAGTACCCCATAAGAAATTCGGAATTTATCTAATAGTCTTATTATTTCCTTATATTTTGTGTGGGCGTACAGTGGAGGTACGGATGAAGATCGTGTGGTCAAAAACAGCAGAGAAGCAATTTTCTAAAATCGATACGCGATATCAGAACCGCATTAAATTCAGGCTGGAGAAGATGGATGATAAAACATCACCTGTCGCGGATATCAAGAAATTATCTTCTCCCGAAAACCACTACAGGTTGCGATTAGGTGATTACAGGGTCATTTACACCTTCGGGGATCCGCCGGGTGATATCTGCTACGTAGTGGCGGTAAAACGCCGGACAACCACCACCTACCTTCATGAGGAGCATACGGAATATGACTGTTCAGTTCATCAAGGATGAAGAAGGAAAAAAACAGTATGTTGTCATTCCCTACGATGAATATTTTCGCATGCGTTTAGCCATGCTTGAGTATGATGACGATGATGAAAACGACTGGGAAGACATCCCTTACGAATCAGATATCTACGATAACGTAGGTTTACCGGGTGAAGTGTGCGACATCATGCATAGCGAGAACGTCAGCCTGCAGGCCGCGTGGCGTATCCTGCGCGGGCTATCCCAGCAGGAGGTGGCGGAAAAACTCGGCATCAGCCAGTCCGCTGTATCACAGCTGGAAGCGCTGGACTCCCGTCCGCAAAAGCGCACACGCGAAAAGCTGGCGGCAATTTATGGCTGCAAGCAGGAGCAAATCAGCCTCTATTTACCGAAAGAGGGTTAACAGCACTTCGCCCCGCCCTTACCGCCGTAACGGGCGTCCTGGCGGTCGCGGAAAAATTCTTCGTAGGTCATTGGCGTCTGATCCGGGTGGTTGACGCGCATATGCTCGACGTAGTTGTCGTAATCCGGCACGCCAATCATCATTTTAGCGGCCTGGCCCAGGTATTTACCTGCTTTGGAAAGGGTGTCGAACATAGTCAGTTTCTCGTTTGTTTCCCTCACCCCGGCCCTCTCCCGGAGGGAGAGGGAGGATAAGAAATGTAGGCCGGTTAAGGCGAAGCCGCCACCCGGCACACGGGTTAATGCGCCCCTTTCGCCTGGGTGACAATCTCGTCCAGGTTCTCAGGCATTGGCTCATACGGCGTCTCTTTCGCCGTTGGCGTGTCGACTTTCAACGCCGCCAGCGCGGTTTTCAGAGAATACAACGCCAGCACCACAACCACCACCATAAAGAAGATGGTCAGCCCGGCGTCCAGACGGTTGTTAAACACCAGCTGGGACAGCTGAGATTCGGTGTACTGCGCCGGGATCTTGCCGCTGTCGATCATCGCCTGGAACTTGTTGGCAATGGCCAGGAAGCCCACCTTGTTGTCCGGGCTGAAGGCTTTCTGCCAGCCTGCTGTCAGGGTACAGATCAGCAGCCACGCCGTTGGCACCAGCGCCACCCATGCGTAACGCTGGCGCTTCATCTTGAACAGGACTACGGCACAAAGCATCAGCGCCATGCCCGCCAGCATCTGGTTGGCGATACCAAACAGCGGCCACAGGGTGTTAATCCCGCCCAGCGGATCGACCACGCCCTGATGCAGGAAGTAGCCCCACGCCAGCACGCACAGTGCCGTCGCCAGCAGGTTAGCCGGGAGTGAATCGGTACGTTTCAGATTCGGGGAGATCACCCCCAGCAGATCCTGCAACATAAAGCGCGCCGCGCGCGTACCGGCATCCACCGCCGTCAGGATAAACAGCGCCTCGAACAGAATGGCGAAGTGATACCAGAACGAGACATCCATCAGCCCGCCCAGCGCACCGTGCAGGATGTAGGCCATACCCACCGCCAGCGTCGGCGCCCCGCCCGCACGGGAGATAATCGACTGCTCGCCGACCTCGTTAGCGATATGCGTCAACGTATCAGGGGTGATCGCAAAGCCCCAGCCGCTCACCACCTGCGCAGCAGAGGCGACCACGTCAACAGTGCCGGCCGGGGCCAGTACCGCCATCGGGCTGTTCATCGCGAAGTACACGCCCGGGTCGATAATACAGGCCGAGACCAGCGCCATAATCGCCACGAAGGATTCCATCAGCATGCCGCCATAGCCAATCAGGCAGGCCTGATTTTCATTCGCCAGCATCTTCGGCGTGGTCCCGGAGGCGATAAGCGCATGGAAGCCAGACACTGCCCCACAGGCGATGGTGATAAACAGGAACGGGAACAGATTGCCGGTCCAGACCGGGCCGGTGCCGTCAATGAATTTGGTCAGGGCAGGCATGGTCAGGGTCGGGCGCATAATCAGAATGCCGATCGCCAGCCCGACGATGGTACCAATTTTCAGGAACGTAGAGAGGTAGTCACGCGGGGCCAGCAGGAGCCATACCGGCAGCACCGCCGCCACGAAGCCGTAGCCCACCAGCATCCAGGTCAGCTGCACGCCGGTGAAGTCGAAGAACGGTGCCCAGGTCGGGCTTTCCGCCACCCAGCCGCCGGAGATAATAGCAAACACCAGGAACACCAGGCCAATGACTGAAACTTCACCAATGCGTCCCGGACGCAGATAGCGAATGTAGATCCCCATGAACAGCGCCAGCGGAATGGTGAAGGCGACGGTATAGGTTCCCCACGGGCTGTGGGTCAAGGCTTTCACCACGATCATCGCCAGCACCGCGAGGATGATGACCATGATCATAAAGGTCGCCACCAGCGCAATCACCCCGGCAGTTGCCCCCATCTCCTCTTTCACCAGCTCACCCAGCGAACGACCGTCGCGACGGGTGGAGACGAACAGCACCATGAAGTCCTGCACCGCGCCCGCCAGCACCACCCCCGCGAGGATCCAGATCATCCCCGGCAGGTAGCCCATCTGCGCGGCCAGTACCGGCCCCACCAGCGGGCCTGCCCCGGCAATCGCCGCGAAATGGTGACCGAACAGCACTTTTTTATCGGTCGGCACGTAGTCCAGACCATCGTTATGACGCACGGCCGGCGTCATGCGCGTGCCGTCTACGCCCAGTACCGTCTTCGCGATATAACGGCCATAAAAACGGTATGCGATCAGATAAATGCAGACGGAGGCGACCACGATCCAGAGCGCATTGATCTGCTCCCCCCGGTTGAGGGCGATGTAGCCCAGGGCAAAGGCTCCCACAACGGAGAGCCCTGCCCATATAAGGTATTTCCCTGAGTTGTTCATAATGGTTATCCGTTGTTGTGAAATAGTGAGATGTTACATTTTGTTTCTAGAACAATGGATAAAATTTAACAACTTTGAAACGCAATAATGCGTGGTCAAACCAGACATTTACACCACATTGTTAAGCCGATCACTTTCGTAGCGTCACCGTTCACACTTTTATCTTTTTCGGCCAGACACCGCCTTACGGAATGATTTGTATCATTTTTTTTGGCCATAACCTCGCCAGAATGATCCTGCGCAATCGCGTGCATACAAGGAAAAGGATATGAACAGTTCAGTACCTCAGGATAGTCAGGTCGGGCCGGGCGCGTACTTCGCGCTGGCGTTTGCAGCCGTTTTCTTCTCGGGTCTGTTAGGCGGACAAGAGTGGTACGGCGTCTTTGATTTCACCACCCTCAACGGCGCATTTGGCAAAGTGGTCAGCAAAGCCAGTCTGGATGACGGTACATTAACCACAGCCAGCAGCGCCTTTCGCGGCACCGGCGGCAGCGGCGCGATGGACGGGTTTCTCTTCGCGCTCGGTTTAATTCCCGCGGTGATGTTCGCGCTGGGGATGATCAACGTGCTGGAGCACTATGGCGCCCTGCGTGCCGCGCGCAAACTCTTAACTCCTCTGCTGCGCCCGCTATTGGGGATCCCTGGCACCACCGGGCTGGCGCTGATTGGCAGCCTGCAAAGTACCGACGTGGGCGCGTCGCTTACCCGTAATCTCTCTGATGAAGGGCAAATCAGCGAAAAAGAGAAAGACGTTTTCGCCATGTTCCAGTTCTCCGCCGGGGCGATGATCACCAACTTTTTCTCTTCCGGGGCGATCCTCTTCACGCTGCTCGCCGTTGACGGCACGGCGGCGGTGCCCACCTCCATCGGGGCCTGTATCGTGGTGATGTTTATCATGAAAATTGTCGGCGCCAATCTGCTGCGCCTGATCCTGACGTTTACCCATAAAGGAGACGCCGCATGAGTGCCCCACAGTCCAATCCCGTCATTACCGATGTGTTTATCGAAGGCGCGCGCAAAGGCTGGAGCATTGCCACCAGCAGCACGCTGCCCAACGTGGTGATGGCCTTTATCATCATCAAGGCGCTGGAAATTACCGGCGCGCTGAAAGGGCTGGGCACGATCTTCTCTCCGCTGATGGGCCTGTTTGGCCTGCCGGGCGAAGCGGCCGCCGTGCTGATTGGCGGCTGGATGTCGATGGGCGGCGGGATCGGCGTTGCCATCGGCCTGTTTGATAAAGGCATCCTCACCGGCGAGCACCTGGCGATCCTGGCGCCCGCCATCTACCTGATGGGCTCGCAGGTGCAGTACCTGGGCCGCATTCTGGGGGTGATTGGCACCCGCGCCAAACGTATTCCGCTGATGATCGCCCTCTCGGTGGTCAACGCTTTCTTAGCCATGCTGCTGATGCGCATTATTCTCTGAACAGGACGTGAACATGAACCTTGACCATTATATCGAAGAGCTGAAAACCCTGGTGAACGTAGACTGCGGCACCCAGACGATTGACGGCGTCGCCGCTGTTGCAGGCATCATGCAGCAACTGTGGCAGCGCGAAGGCTGGCATACGGAGCAGGTGAACCTGGGCGACAAGGTGGGCCCCGGCGTCTTCGTCAGTAACAAGCCGCAGGCGGAACGGTTCGACGTGCTGCTGGTCGGGCATCTGGATACCGTATTTCCCGCCGGCACCGTGGCCGCGTGTCCGCTGAGCGAGGATGAAACCCGCCTGTACGGCCCCGGCGTCTCGGATATGAAGAGCGGACTTCTGAATATTTTGTGGGCAATGCGCGCGCTTGACGCCGCAGACAACGATCGTCTCGCGATTGCCGTTGCGATGAACCCGGACGAAGAGACCGGATCTGTCCATTCCCATGAGTGGATTGGCGAGCTGGCTAAGCGTTCCCGCTGCGTGCTGGTGTGCGAAGCCGCCCGCGCCGACGGTTCGCTGGTGAAAGCGCGTAAAGGGATGGCGGGCTATCACCTCACCTTTAGCGGCGTGGCGGCACACGCGGGCAATGACCCGGAAAAAGGCCGCTCGGCGATCACCGCGCTGACAAAGAGCGTTATCGCCATCAATGCGCTGACGGACTGGGATCGCGGCACTACACTTAACGTCGGCGTGATTCAGGGCGGCAGCGCGGCGAACGTGGTCGCGGACAGCGCTGTGGCAGAACTGGACGTTCGCTTCTGGGAAAACGACGAGTATGACCGGGTGAACCAGGCGCTGGAGTTGTTATGTGAACAAGGCTTTTTAGACGGCGTGACCACCACGCTGACGCGGGTTAATCACAAACCGGCGATGGCCGCGAGCGACGCGACGCAGGCGCTGATGCAGCAGGTTGAAGCGGCGGGTAAAGCGGAAGGCATCGACATTACCTGGCAGGCAGTCGGCGGCGGCAGCGACGCCAACCACACCGCCGCGCTCGGCATCCCCACGCTTGACGGCTTCGGGCCGGTTGGCGCCGGGTTCCACAGCCCGGCGGAATGGCTGGATAAAGCGTCCATTGCGCCGCGAATTCGGCTGTTGAAGCGGGTGGTATCGATGTTGTAACAACCGCCCGGTGGCGCTTTGCTTACCGGGCCTGCATGTTTCGTAGGCCGGGTAAGGCGAAGCCGCCACCCGGCACTCCCGCCGCACAATCTAACCCAGCACCATCGTACTCAACCGACACGTACAGCACCGCCGCCCCTGCTCGTCGAACACCACAATCTCCCAGCTCTGACTGGAGCGGCCCAGATGCAGCGGCTGACATACGCCGCGCACCTTACCGTGAGAGACCGCGCGGTGGTGCGTAGCGTTCAGTTCCGTGCCCACCACATTCTGCCCGTCGCGGGTCATCAGAAAACCGGCCATCGACCCCAGCGTTTCCGCCAGCGCCGCCGACGCACCGCCGTGCAGCAGGCCAAACGGCTGGTGGGTGCGCGCATCCACCGGCATCTCCGCTTCCAGCGTATCGTCCCCGAGGCGGGTATAGACGATGCCAAGGTGTTCCACCATCGTGTTCTGGCTAGTGGCATTCAGCTCGTCGAGGGATAAATGACGTTTCCAGATCATTACGCCCCCAGCGTGGAGCCGCCGTCCACCACGATATCCTGCAAGGTGATATGGCTGGCGGCATCGGATGCCAGGAACAGCACGGTCGCGGCAATCTCCTGCGGACGGGCAATTTTACCGAGCGGAATGCCGAGTTTGAACTGCTCGCCGAAGCCGCGAATGCGCCGCTGTTCCGCATCATCGCTGGTCCACAACGTGCGCTGCATGTCGGTATCCGTAGAACCCGGCGACACCAGGTTGCAGCGTACGCCGCTGCCCGCCAGCTCCAGCCCGACGGTCAGCGCCAGGCTTTTCAGCGCCGCTTTCGACGCGCCGTAGGCGCTCATGCCGATGCGCGGCGTGTGCGCCGCGTCAGAGGCCACCGTCACAATCGCCCCGCCCTGCTGACGACGGAACTGGCCCATCGTCTGCTGGAACAGGTTGAACGCGCCGCCGACGTTGACCGCAAAGGTCTGCTGCCAGTCCTCCTGCGAAAGCTGATCCGTCGCGCCCATACGCAGAATGCCCGCCGCGTTAACCAGCACGTCGAGCCGCTCAAGGCTGCTGAGCAAACGCCCGCAGACATCACTCGCCTGCGCCGCATCCGCCACGTCCAGCGTTTCGGTGGCAAACGGATATTCGCCGTGAGGGAAA
Source organism: Enterobacter cloacae complex sp. S2 (assembly GCF_015159675.1). Lineage (NCBI taxonomy): Bacteria > Pseudomonadati > Pseudomonadota > Gammaproteobacteria > Enterobacterales > Enterobacteriaceae > Enterobacter > Enterobacter cloacae complex sp. S2. Next base: position 28,364 of record NZ_JADDTS010000012.1, on the reverse strand, counting down.
GCCAGATCGAACCCGGTCACCTGCGCCCCGGCCTCCACAAATGCCAGCGCGGTCGCATAGCCAATGCCCTTACCCGCGCCCGTCACCCAGACGGTTTTACCGGTAAAATCAAAAGCCATCACTTCACCTCGCGGGAGAGCAGCGCCCACCAGGCATCGAGGGTCGGATTTTTTGCCAGCATCACGAAATCAATGTCGCCGTGCACTTTGCGCCAGCGGGCGGCCAGCGCCATCATCCGTACTGAATCCAGACCGTAGTCGATCAGGTTTTCGTCATCCATCGGCTCGTCGGACTCGTCCAGCAGCGGCAGGATCAGCTCACGCAGCGCGGCCTTCGTTGCCGGAACAGACGGCAGCAGCTCGTCGGTCATCACCACGCGGCCCGAACGTCCGGCCACGTATTTCAGCGACATCAGGTGCTCGTCGCGGGTGAAATCCGCCAGCGCGTCAGCGATAAAGAACGGTTTGATGTCGCGCATAAAGGCGTCGGTGGCGGTGGTCATGCAGCCGATGTGGGCGTACACGCCGGTGATCAAAAGCTGGTTGCGGCCGGTCTCTTTCAGCATCTGCTCCAGCGGGGAGCGGTGAAACGCGCTGTAGCGCCACTTCACCAGCACGGTGTCCGCTTCGTCCGGGGTCAGCTCAGCGACGATGCGCTGCTGCTCCGGCGAGCGAGTCAGACCCGGCCCCCACATATCGTTCAGCAGGGCGCGGTCTTCATCGCTCTGATCTTTCGGCTGCGCGGTGTAGTACACCGGAATATTGTGCTCTTTGCAGTACGCGCGCAGTTTAGCGATGTTCGCCACCACCTGCTGCATCATGTCGCTATTTTCGCCCCAGAAATTCAGGAAGTACTCCTGCATATCGTGGATCAGCAGCGCGGCGCGCTCCGGTTCAAACGCCCAGCTTACTTTACTGGTCGGCAGTTCGGCGGCGGTTGGCAGCGCATATGCGGTTAATTTTGGAATAGCCAATCTCTGTTCCTCAGCCCCGGGCGCGTTCAGCAAGCCACAGGCGCAACTGTTTCTTATCAACTTTGCCGACCGGCGTGAGCGGAAGCGCATCCACGCTCTCCACGCGGTCCGGCAGCTTAAATTCGGCAACGCCCTGCTCGCGCAGGAAGCGGCGCACCTCCACCGCGCGCAGCGGCTGTTTCACCACCAGGTACGCGCAGCTTTTTTCGCCCAGCAGGCTGTCCTCCATGCTCACCAGCGCGGCGTGGATCACCGCGTCGTGGCGCAGCAGCAGGTTTTCGATCTCTTCGGCGGCGATCTTCTCGCCACCGCGGTTGATCTGATCTTTCTCGCGCCCCTGCACGGTGATGTAACCCTGCTCATCGATGGCGATCAGATCGCCCGAGCAGTAGAAGCCGTTGGCATCGAAGGCGCTGGCGTTGTGGTCCGGGCTGTTGAAATAGCCGCGGAAGGTGTAAGGGCCGCGCGTCATCAGACGCCCGACCTCCCCGCGCGGCAGCGGGTTGCCGTCCTCGTCCGCCACCCACACTTCATCGTCCGGGCACATCGGGCGGCCCTGGGTATTGATGATGCGCTCCGGCGCATCGTCGAGGGCGGTATAGTTCACCAGCCCTTCCGCCATGCCAAACACCTGCTGAAGCTGGCAGCCAATTTCCGCCGGAATGCGCGCCGCAAGCGTGGCGGAGAGGCGTGCGCCGCCCACCTGGAGCAGCCTGAGGGATTTCAGCTGGGCGTTCCCCGCGCCGTCGGCAATCGCCTGCAACCACAGGCTGACCGCGGGCGGCACCAGCGAGGTGACGTTTATCTGATGCTGCTCAATCAGCGGGAAGCAGAGCGTGGCGCTCGGATCGTTCGCCAGCACCACGCAGCCACCCGCCGTGAAAACGCCTAACGATCCTGGCGAGCTCATGGCGTAGTTATGCGCCGCGGGAAGGGCGTTCAGATAGCGGGTGTGCGCAGTGATACCGCAGATTTCGTTGCTGCGACGGATGCTGTAGTCGTAATCGTTATGCGTGCGCGGGATCAGCTTCGGCGTGCCGGTGCTGCCGCCGGAGAGCTGGAAGAACGCCACTTCGTCGGCGGGCGTCGGGTTCGGGATGAAATTGTCCGCCGGGCGCGCAATCGCCGCCTCCAGCGCATGTTCGCCCTTATCGCCACGCAGCAGCACAACGCGTACCGAGCGATGCGCATCCACAAAGGTGTTGAGAAAATCATCGCCTGAGAACAGCGCGTGGTCGCGATCGGCAATCAGTACGGCGGGTTTGATCTGCTCCGCGTAGGCGTTGAGTTCACTGCGCTGATGGCTAAAGAGCGCGTTGACCGGCGCGACGCCGATTTGCAGTAGCGCGAAGAAGGTGATGTAGAACTCGGCCACGTTGCCAAGCTGTACCAGCGCGGTCTCCCCGCGATGCAGCCCCTGCGCCTGAAGGGAGGACGCCAGATTCGTCACCGCCTGATTAAACGCGCGGTAGGTGATGCGGCGTTCGCCGTCAATTATCGCGACCGTATCGCTGTCCGCATGGTCCGTCAGGATGTGGGTCAGCGGCAGATCCTGCCAGTAGCCTTTTTCACGGTAGCGGCGGGCAAAATCCTCAGGCCAGCGGGTAAAAGGGATGGTCATGAGTATTCCTTAGTGCAAACCAAACACGTTGAGCATGGTGGAGAGCTTCACGCCCGTCTCGCGCCACTCGCCGACCGGGGAGGAAGCAGGCACAATGCCCGCGCCGGCAAACAGGCGAACGGTATTCTGATGCAGCCGCGCGCAGCGGATAGTTACCACCCACTCGCCGTTACCTTCGCTGTCGCACCAGCCGACGATGCCGCCGAACAGCTCGCGGTCGAACGGCTCCAGCTCGGCAATCAGCTCTTTTGCCGCCTGATGCGGGAAGCCGCTCAGCGCGGGCGTCGGGTGCAGCAGGCAGGCCAGCGTCAGGGCGTTCTCGTTTTCACGTGCCTCACCTTCTACCGGCGTGGCCAGATGCCACAGCGTCGGGGTGGTGATGAGCTGCGGGGAAGCCGGCATGCTCAGATGATGGCTACGCGGTTCCAGAATGGTTTTCATCGCCTGCGTGACCAGATCGTGCTCGTGGCGGTCTTTTTCGGAGGCCAGCAGCTTAGTGCCCGCTTCGCGATCCAGCACATCGTCCGGCTGACGGCGCGCAGAGCCTGCCAGCGGCAGCGAGCTAAAGTGCGCGCCCTCTTTGCGCAGCAGCAGTTCCGGGCTGGCGCCCAACAGCACGCCGCCGTCTTCCAGCGGTACGTGGAAGTTAAAGCTCGCCGGGTTCTGGGCGATAAGACGCTCCATCAGCGCGCTGCTATCGATCTGTTTGTCGGTAGCGATATCAATCAGGCGCGACAGCACCACCTTATTCACCTGCGGCGTAGCGGTGAGCGACGCGGCGCGAGCAACCATCTCCTCGAAAACCGGCTGCGACGGGATCTCGGTGCGCTGTTTCACGTTCAGCGTCTGCGCGCCGGAGGCATAACGTGCGGACTGCTGACGCGCCGGGCGGGAGAAGGTTTGCCAGCGTTGCGGAATAAACAGCGATGACGGTTTGCGGGTATCGAAGGGGATCGCCCCTACCATCACCGGATGGGCAATGCCGCTGTTTTTCGCATTCCGGAAAGCCTGAGCTAATTTCTGCTGAAAGGGACCCGCCGGATCGTCACCGCCGACGGCGGGTTCAGAAAAACGGGCAAAACAGCCGGACGTGGTAAAACTGCGGTAAGGCGACATAAAGAAAAAGCTGTCTGATTGCAGCGTTGTCGCGGTGTGCTGAACTTCCTCAGCCAGGGACGTGTCCATATCATCCTCCTTAAAATGATAAAAGAAGCAATAATGATTATCATTTATATTTTCGTCGGCTAACCTAATCCCACATCGCCCCGCTGTCAACCGTCGGGCAAATAACTTGTGCGACAAACGCTTGCATCCCTTCCCTACAGCCCTGAAAATGAGAAGCATTATCTTCAATAAAATCAGGATGCCGCTCTGTGAAAATCGCTGCCGTTTGCCGCAATGCCCTTCTTTTAACAGGACTTTTTGTTTTAGGACTAACCTCAGCCGTCGCCGCCGACTGGCCGCGCCAGGTCACCGACAGCCGCGGCGTTCACACGCTTGAGAGCAAACCGACGCGCATTGTCTCCACCAGCGTGACCTTAACCGGCTCCCTGCTGGCCATTGACGCGCCGGTCATTGCCAGCGGCGCGACCACGCCAAACAACCGCGTGGCGGATGCGCAGGGCTTCCTGCGTCAGTGGGGCGATATCGCCAAACAGCGTAAGGTTGCCCGGCTGTACATCGGCGAGCCGAGCGCCGAAGCCGTCGCGGCCCAGATGCCGGACCTGATTTTGATCAGCGCCACCGGCGGGGATTCCGCGCTGGCGCTCTACGATCAGCTTTCCGCCATCGCGCCGACGCTTATCATTAACTACGACGACAAAAGCTGGCAGGAACTGCTGACCCAACTGGGGACGATCACCGGGCAGGAGACACAGGCCGCAGAGCGCATCGCTGCCTTCGACAAACAGCTCGCCAAGGTGAAACAGCAGATGAAGCTGCCGCCACAGCCGGTGAACGCCATCGTCTACACCGCCGCGGCGCACACGGCGAACCTGTGGACGACAGACTCCGCGCAGGGCAAGCTTTTGCACCAGTTGGGCTTTACGCTGGCCGACGTGCCTGCCGGGTTGCACACCTCAAAAAGTCAGGGCAAACGCCACGACATTATCCAGTTAGGGGGTGAAAACCTGGCGACGGGGCTGAACGGCGAAGGGCTGTTCGTGTTTGCCGGCGATCAGAAAGACGTGGACGCGATTTACGCCAACCCGCTGCTGGCGCATCTGCCGTCGGTGAAGAACAAGCGCGTCTGGGCATTAGGAACCGAGACGTTCCGCCTGGATTATTACAGCGCGATGTTGGTGTTGCAGCGTTTGAATTCAATTTTTAAATAAGTGGCACGTTCCCCGTAGGCCCGGTAAGCGCAGCGCCACCGGGCGTTTTGTCGGGTGGCGGCTACGCCTTACCCGACCTACAGGGTCTGCCTGAACCGACGCAACTCCACCAGAACCGCCAGTAAAATCACGCCAACAACGGCTAACACAAACCCGCTGCTGCTCGCCGACGCCACCGGGGTCATTATCGCCCCCAGCCCGCCGAGGATCGCCGCGCCAATCGCATCGCCCGTGACGTTCTGCGCCGTCCACAGGCCGTTAATGCGCCCGAGCATCCCTTCCGGCGTCTGGGTCTGGATCAGGGTGTACTGTAAAAGAGAGCTGACCGCGCTCAGCCAGCCGAAAATCACCAGACACATCACCCCCAACGCCCACACCGGCATCAGGCTAAAGAAACCAATGGCGATAAACGAGGCCAGCGTCGCCACCAGCATGATCAACCCCGGTCTCGCGCTCTGCGCCAGGTTGCCGCTGGTCAGCGCCCCGAAGGCCGCACCGAGCGGAATGGCGGCGTACAGCACGCCAATCTCTGAGGCGCTCATCTGCCACTCACCCGCCAGCGCCGGATACAGCACGCGCACGGCGCTCGCCATCGTCAGCAGGCCGCCGAGCAGCGCAATGCCGCCAATCAACGGGTTGCTGAACAGGAAACGAATCGCGGCCATCAGGGACTTCAGCGGATGCTCGCGCGGCTGCGGCGGGGGTGGCAGGAGCGGCAGACGCAGTAGCGTCAGAGTGGTAATAAACGTTCCCGCCGCGGCAAGGCCGTAGTTCCACGCCACGTTGCCGGTCGCCAGCAACAGACCGCCCACCATCGGCGAAATCACCGAGCCGAGACGTACGGTGAGCATGGTGATCGCCCCCGCCTGCATCAGGTTCTCGCGCCCGACCAGCGCGGGCGTGGCCGCCAGCAGCGCCGTCACGCCTAACGAAGCAAAAAAGCCGTCCCACAATCCCAGCACGTAAATGGCCACCAGCGACGGCTCCGGCAGCATGGCGTTCAGACACAGCCCGACAAAGCCCACCCCGCAGGTGCCGCGCGCCAGCAGGATCAGCTTTTTACGCTCGTAGCGGTCCGCCAGCACGCCGCCCACCATCAGGCCGATAAACATCGCCCCGCCGGTTAAGGTGACGGATAACCCCACCAGCCAGCTGGAGTGAGTCATGGTCTGGATTTGCACCGGTACGGCCACACCAAGCAGACCGAGGGACAAAATGGAGATAAAGCGAGCGATAAAAACGGCGCGATACGCCGGGTGTGTTTTGAGCAGGCTGAGGTTAAGCAGCCAGGATTTTTGATTCATGACAAAGCCTTGAGTCTATTTCTACCCATTCCATGGGCGCACATGCTAACATAGCCAAATAAGATAGATAACGATAATCACTATCATTATCAAATCATGGATGTTGCTATGTCGTTTTCCTCTTCTGCGGTGCGCGCCCTTGCCGTGCCCGTTTTATTGCTACTGCTAATCCTTGCGATTGCACTCAGCCTGCTGGTCGGCGCAAAACCGCTGCCCGCGTCCGTTATTGTCGATGCGCTATCCGGTACCTGTCAGAGTGCCGACTGCACCATCGTGCTCGACGCTCGCCTGCCCCGAACCCTTGCCGGATTGCTGGCTGGCGGTGCGCTCGGCCTTGCCGGTGCCCTGATGCAAACCCTCACCCGCAACCCGCTGGCGGACCCCGGCATTCTCGGCGTTAACTCCGGCGCCAGCTTTGCCATCGTGCTCGGCGCAGCGCTGTTTGGATTTACGTCCCCCTCTGAACAGCTGATGATGGCTTTTTGCGGCGCGCTGGCGGCCTCGCTGGTGGTGGCGTTTACCGGCAGCCAGGGCGGCGGCCAGCTCAGCCCGGTACGCTTAACGCTGGCGGGCGTAGCGCTCGCGGCGGTACTGGAAGGCTTGTCCAACGGCATCGCCCTGCTCAACCCGGACGTGTATGACCAGCTGCGCTTCTGGCAGGCGGGTTCGCTGGATATTCGTACCCTTGAAACCTTAAAGGTGGTGGTGATCCCGACGATCGTCGCTGCCGCCGTGGCGCTCTGTTTAAGCCGGGCGCTGAACAGCCTGAGCCTCGGCAGCGATACCGCGACCGCCCTCGGCAACCGTGTGGCGCGCACGCAGCTGACGGGGCTACTCGCCATTACCGTGCTCTGCGGCAGCGCGACCGCCGTGGTCGGGCCGATTGCCTTTATCGGCCTGATGATGCCGCACATGGCGCGCTGGCTGGTGGGGGCGGATCACCGCTGGTCGCTGCCGGTCACGCTGCTGGCGACCCCTGCCCTGCTGCTCTTTGCTGACGTACTGGGCCGCCTGCTGGTGCCGGGTGAACTGCGCGTCTCGGTGGTCAGCGCCTTTATCGGCGCGCCGGTGCTGATCTTCCTGGTTCGACGCAGACGCGGGGGTGGCGCATGATGGCCCCGTCCCGTCGTTTACTTACCAGCGTCGCCCTGCTGGTCGTCGCCAGTCTGCTGCTGACGGTCTGGAGCCTGCAAAGCGGTGCCGTAACGCTTGATTTCGCGCAGGTCTTTCACGCTCTCAGCGGCAGCGCGCCGCGTAACATCACCATGGTGGTCACCGAATGGCGACTGCCGCGCGTGGCGATGGCGATCCTGGTGGGCGCGGCGCTTGGCGTCAGCGGCGCGATATTCCAGTCGCTGATGCGTAACCCCCTCGGGAGCCCGGACGTGATGGGCCTGAATACCGGCGCGTGGAGCGGCGTGCTGGTGGCGATGGTGCTGTTCGGGCAGCATCTTACGGCCATTACCTTTACGGCGATGGCGGGCGGTATTCTCACCTCCCTGCTTATCTGGGCCCTGGCCTGGCGCAACGGCATCGACACCTTCCGTCTGATCATCATCGGGATCGGCATCCGTGCGATGCTGATGGCGTTCAACACCTGGCTTCTGCTACAGGCATCGCTGGAAACCGCGCTCTCCGCCGGGCTGTGGTACGCCGGCTCCCTCAACGGTCTGACGTGGGGAAAAACCTGGCCCGCCGCGCCGCTGATTTTGCTGATGTTTATTGGCGCGTTGCTGCTGGTCAGGCGCATGCGGCTGCTGGAGATGGGCGACGACAGCGCCTGCGCGCTGGGCGTGAGCGTAGAGCGCTCGCGCCTGATGCTGATGCTGGTGGCGGTCTTGCTGACCGCAGCGTCTACCGCCATCGCCGGGCCGATCTCGTTTATTGCCCTCGTAGCCCCGCATATCGCGCGGCGTCTTAGCGGTACCGCGCGCTGGGGATTAACCCAGGCGGCGCTGTGCGGCGCATTGTTACTGCTGGCCGCCGATCTCTGCGCTCAGCAGCTGTTTATGCCTTATCAACTGCCGGTGGGCGTGGTGACCGTCAGCCTCGGCGGGATTTACCTCATCGTCTTGCTCGTTCAGGAGTCACGCAAGAAATGACAGATTCAACATTCCGCTTGCGCGGCGAAAACTTAACCCTCGGCTACGGCAAAAAAATCATTGCCCGGGATTTATCCGTGTCCATTCCGGACGGCCACTTCACCGCCATTATCGGCCCGAACGGTTGCGGCAAATCGACCCTGCTGCGCACGCTGAGCCGCCTGATGTCGCCGGTTGAGGGTAGCGTGTTCCTCGACGGGGAGCAGATCCAGCGCTTCGCCAGCAAAGAGGTGGCGCGCCGAATTGGCCTGCTGGCGCAAAACGCCACCACGCCGGGGGATATCACCGTGCAGGAGCTGGTCTCCCGCGGGCGCTACCCGCACCAGCCGCTGTTTACCCGCTGGCGCAAGGAGGACGACGAGGCGGTGAAGCGCGCGATGCAGGCTACGGGCATCACCAATCTGGCCCAGCAAAGCGTCGATACTCTCTCCGGCGGACAGCGCCAGCGCGCCTGGATTGCAATGGTACTGGCGCAGGAAACCTCGATTATGCTGCTGGACGAGCCGACAACCTGGCTCGATATCAGCCATCAGATTGATCTGCTGGAGCTGCTGAGCGAACTGAACCGCACGCAGGGGTACACCCTGGCGGCAGTGCTGCACGACTTAAATCAGGCGTGCCGCTACGCGACGCATCTGATTGCGCTGCGCGACGGCGAGATTGTGGCGCAGGGCGCGCCGAAGGAGATTGTGACGCCGGATCTGATCGCGCGGATCTACGGCATGCGCTGCATGATTATTGACGATCCGGTGGCGGGTACGCCGCTGGTGGTGCCGTTGGGCAAGCGTGCGGTCTGATGCCCTCACCCCGGCCCTCTCCCACAGGGAGAGGGAGCAAACCATCCCCTCTCCCCGTGGGAGAGGGTTAGGGTGAGGGGCATTTGCACTATCCTAAAATTTCCTTCAGTACCGGCCCAATCTTTTCAAACGCCTGCGGTGAAATAATATCCACGTGGGCGCAGTCCTGGCTGTACACCTCCAGCGCACTCACCCACGGCGCCCATGCGGCCTGCGGATCCATGGTTCGCGTGCGTTCGGCGACAAACAGCGTCGCTTTACCGTCGAACCGTGAACTATGCGCGGTGGTGAGCAGCCGCACCGCATCGGCGTAGTTGCCTTCAATAGCGTTAAACAGCTCGCTGGAACCTTGCCCCTGCTGGGCGGCGATAAACGCCTGACGCTCGCGCTCAATTTCCGCCAGCACCTCCGGATCGAGGCCATTGGCCTCTTTCTCCGCCCAGTTCTGGGTTTCCGGCGGCCAGGTATCCAGCAGGCCGAGGAACGCCACCGCTTCACCCTGCTCGCGCAGACGCGCCGCAATGCCCTGCGCCAGCGTGCCGCCGAGGGAATAGCCGAACAGATAATACGGCCCCTGCGGCTGCTGCTTACGCAACGTGTTCAGATGATGTTCGATCACCGCATCGAGATCTGCACACTGCTCCATCGGCCCCTCAGGCCGGGGAGACTGAATGCCGACGATTGACCAGCGCGGGCTGAGGTAGCGCGCCAGGACGCTAAACTGCCAGGCAAAGCCGGACGCCGGATGGAAGCAGAACAGCGTGCGGCCGTTGCTTTCACGCAGCGGGAGAACAGTTTCATACCCCAGACGCTGCACCTGCTCGTCGCTCATCTGCGAGTCCAGCAGGCCGCTAAGCTTACTCACCGTTGAGGCGACCATAATCTGGCCCGGCGTGACCTTACGGCTGAACGCACGGCTGAGCTGAGCCGCGAGGCGCATCGCCAGCAGCGAGTGGCCGCCGAGGGCAAAGAAATCGGCTTCGATATCGTTCACTGCGCAGCCCAGCAGGGCAGAAAACGCCTGCGCCACGGCGACTTCGGTTTGTGTCTCAGGCGCGCGACCAGAGGTTTTACTGGTCAGCTCCGGCAGCGGCAACGCCTTGCGATCCAGCTTGCCGTTGGCGCTTAACGGCAGCGCGCTGATTTGCAGCAGCACCACCGGCACCATATGTGGCGGCAGCTGGGCTTTGAGTGATGCTAGCAGCGCGTCGCGATCCAGCGGTAAGCCGGATTCGGAGACAACGTACCCCACCAGCTGGCGGGCATCGCCACCCGTGGCAGTTGCCAGGTTGAACACGCAGGCGTGCGCCACGGCCTGGGCCACATCCGGCAGCGCAAGCATGGCCCGGTCGATTTCGCCCAGCTCAATGCGCTGACCGCGAATTTTTAACTGGTCATCGCTGCGGCCCAGATATTCTACCGCGCCGTTGTCCAGCCAGCGAGCAACGTCCCCGGTGCGGTACATCCGCTCGCCGGGGGCAAACGGATCGGCGATAAAGCGGCTGGCGGTAAGGTCGGGGCGTCCCAGATACCCCTGCGCCAGCTGGATGCCGGTGAGATACAGATCCCCCGCCACGCCGAACGGCACCGGGCGCATCATCGCGTCCAGAATGCGCAGCCCCGTATTCCACACCGGGAAGCCGATCGGCACGCTGTTCCCTTCCACCGCCGCCAGCTCGGGGCCGTACGCCGGATACCAGCTGACGTCCACCGCCGCTTCGGTCGGGCCATAGAGGTTGTGCAGCGGCGCATGGGTGAGCTGTTCCCACTCGCGGCACAGCGCAGTCGGCAACGCCTCGCCGCTACAGAACACCTGCTTCAGCGTCCTGCAACAGTCGACGTTTTCCGGCGTCAGCGAGGCGACGAACGCCGCCAGCATCGACGGCACGAAGTGGGTGGTGGTTACGCCATATTGTGCGAAGAAGCTCTGCATCGCCTGCGGATCGCGGTGCGCGTCCGGCTCGGCCATCACCAGCTTCGCCCCGGCGATAAACGGCCACCAGAACTCCCACACCGACACGTCAAAGCTGCACGGCGTTTTCTGCGCCACCACGTCATGCGCCGCCAGTGGATAATGATCCTGCATCCACTTCAGGCGGTTAACGATGGCGGTATGGCCGACCATCACGCCTTTTGGTCGTCCCGTCGAACCGGAGGTAAAGATGATGTACGCGGTCTGCTCCGGCTTCGCCAGGCGCAGAGGTTCAGCATCGGTGGCCGGTAATAGTGTGTTGTAACTAAAGGTGGCGATCGGCAGATCGTTAAAGCGCGGAAGCTGCTCGTCGGTGGTAATGAGCAGCGACGGCTTCGCGTCCTCCAGCATCATCCGCAGACGGTCGTCCGGGTAACCGGTATCCAGCGGCAGCCAGGCGGCGCCAGCTTCAACAATCCCGTGCAGCGCCAGGGTCAGGAACACCGAGCGCGGGAGCGCCACCGCCACGCTGTCGCCCGGCTTCACGCCGCGCGCGCGCAGCAGATTTGCCAGCGCGACCACCTGCTCGCGCATCTGGCGGTAGTTCAGCTCAGTATGGGCATCCGCCAGCGCCGGGGCGTCCGGCGTTTTGCTCGCCTGCTCCGCGACAAGGTCCGCCAGCGTGGTGGACGGCAGCGCCAGCCCGGTATCGTTGATTCGCGCCAGCCGGGCGTATTCCTGCTCTGATACGGTTTCCACGTCGCCACAGCGCAGGTCCGGGTTGGCGGCAAACTGCGTCAGCATTGCGTTCAGCCGCGCCGCGTGCCCCTTCAGCGTCGCCTCGTCGTAACGCTGCCTGTTGGCGAGGATCTCAATGCTTAGTCCGCCCTGCTCGTCCGGGAACAGCGCCAGCTCCAGATCGTTCACCGGGCCGGTCGCCAGCGTGTGGGTAATGGCCTCCACGCCGTCGATATCCAGCTGATAATCGAACACCTTGACGTTCAGCACCGGACCAAACAAGGGTTCGTCCCCTGCGGCCTGCCCGCTGTCGCGCACGATCTGCTCGGCATCGTAGCGCTGATGGCGGCGCATCTTTTTCAGCTGGTTCGCCAGGCGCAGCGCCAGCGCTGGCAAGCTCTCGTGCGGGCGAATATTCACCGCCATCGGCAGGACGTTGAGCACCGGTCCGGTCGCGGTCAGCGCGGCGGAGCCCATACGGCGCATAAAGATAAACCCGGCGGCGTAGTCCAGCCGTCCGGTCAGGCGGCCCAGCCACAGCGCCACCAGCGCAAGCGCCAGATCGGTTCGCTGCGTTTGTCCGGCCGCCTGTGCAAGCTGGCTGAACGCACGGCCGTCCATCGCCATTTTCAGGCGCAGGATGTCGGTGGTGGCGGCACGTCCCGGCAGGGGCGCGGAAGAGAGCGAGACCGGAGAAGGAAGCTGTTTGCGCTGTTCGGCCCAGAAAGCACCGTCGCGCTGATACGCCTCGCTGTCGCGATAGCGCTGATACTCCTCCACCACCTCGGCGAACGGAGTAAACGGGGAGGCGGGCGCAGGTTCACCTTTCTGCCACGCAGCGTAAATGGCGGCGATCTGACGGGTAATGGCCGGGAAACTGAAGCCATCTACCACCAGATGATGATACCGCTGATACCAGTACCAGTGGTTTTCTCCCACCTGAATCAGCTGGTGAAACGCCAGCGGCTGACCGCTGTCGACGCGCAGGTTCTGGTTGAGATCGGCCTCCATCAGCGCCACGGCGGCGTCGTGGGAGTTAACGCGCACAATGGACGGCTCCGGCAGGATCATGGCCTCATCGACCCACTGCCACACCTCGCCGTTATCCTCAGCGAAACGCATCCGCAGGGTGTCGGCCTGCATCATGCCTTCAGCGATGGCTTTTGCCAGCAACGGCGCGTCGATAGCGCCTTTCAGTTCGGTGTAGTGCGCCACGCTCCAGGCGTTTGGCAGGGAGGAAAGCTGCTCTGCCATCCAGATCCCCGGCTGGGCGGCGACAAGAGGGAGACGGTTCATGCGCGCTCCCCCGCAAAATAAGACGGCTCAAGCGTCTGCCACTGTTCCGCCAGCCATTGCTGGCACGCCTCCTGAGATTGCGGTTCGCACACCACGCGCCAGCCCGCGGGCAACTCGCACTCCTGCGGCCACAGGCTGTACTGCCCCTGGTCATTTTGCAAAATGGCGAACTGTCCCTGCGGATTATCGAAAGGATTGCTGAATTCCATACAGACTCCGTTATTGAATAAGCGGCTGCCAGAGGGTCATCAGCCCCTGTGTCAGCCCACCGCGCCAGCAAAGCGCATCGTGTCCGCCGTCAACCTGACGCCAGAAAACCGGTTGCTGAGTGTGTAGTTCGGCGAGGATCGCCTGGTTTGCGCGTAAGATAAGCGGCTCGTTGCGCCCGGCCTCAAGGACGATGCGCAGCCCGCGAGCGGTTTTTTCACCCGCTTTGAGTTGTTCAATGAGCAGCCCGTCCTGCTGCGCGCCGCGGTGCGGCCACCAGTAGGATCCGGACTGGCTGAGGATGCAGCCAAAACGCTGCGGCCAGTTGAGGCCCGCATAGAGGGAAGAGAGCCCGCCGAAGCTTTGGCCCGCCACCACGGTATGGTCGGCGCGGTCGCTGAACGGGGCCATGCTTTTCACCTGCAGGAGGAGTTCGTCCTGCACCGCCAGCCAGAAATCAGGGTTGCACGGCAGCTCGCGGCTGCGGTGTGCGGTGTCAATGACGTCGATTAAGACATAAACCGCAGGCGGCAGTTTGCCTTCATGGGTGAGCGACGCCAGCGCAGGCCAGACGGGCATGCTTTCGGCCCAGAACTGCCCGTCAAGCAGCACCGCCAGCGGGCGCTCGGGGCTTTCATCCCCGGTGGTAAAAATCCACACGCGGCGATGGTTCTTCAGACGCGCGCTGTGCCACTCAATGCAGACAGGCTTTTTATAGGGCGTATCGGGATGATTCCAGCCGGGCTGTACGGGCGCCTCCGGCATCTCCAGCGCCGAGACGGCGTGCCCGCGCCCGCCGCGCCAGCTCTGCGCATTCAGCGGATCGGAAACCGCGTGCGGCAGCAGTTTGCGCCAGCCTTCGCGCAGCGCCATGCGGTCCGGCTGCTCGCCTTCAAACACTGCGCTGGCAAAATCATCTTCATTGTCGGAGGGGATAAAACAGTAGCTGCCGCGCCATTCGGGGCTGAACTCGCCCTGCCACTGCCAGACGTCGGTATCCGGGATACGTTCAAGGGACTGCGGACGGGCATTTTGATGGTGATCGGTCACGCCGGTGACGTAGAGCCAGACGCGTTTAATCGTCGACGTTTTCTGCGTTCCCGCCGGGTCCCGCCACCAGAATGTCACGCGATAGTTTTCCTGATGACGTTCCCGTTCCGGCCCGTCTTTCGCCTGCCACCACGCTTCACTTCCGGTTGTTAACGCCGTCACCCTTATAACCCCATGTTTAACAGTCTTTTTTGTTTCAGAGCAAATTTTATTGATAATATTATTGATAACTATTTGCATTTGCAATAGCGTAATGCCCGCGCTGTGGGAAGCGCGCTCATTAAATAACCATAAAAGCGGGACGTACAATGAATAAGAAGATTCACTCTCTGGCCTTGCTGGTCAATTTAGGGATTTATGGTGTCGCGCTGCCCGTCATGGCAGACGACAACACCGCCTCCGCGCAGCACGAAGACACCATGGTGATCACCGCCGCCGAGCAGAATTTGCAGGCGCCGGGCGTGTCAACCATCACCGCCGATGAGATCCGCAAAAACCCGCCCGCGCGCGACGTGGCGGAAATCATCCGCACCATGCCGGGCGTTAACCTGACCGGCAACTCCACCAGCGGCCAGCGCGGGAATAACCGTCAGATTGACATTCGCGGCATGGGCCCGGAAAACACCCTGATCCTGATCGACGGCAAGCCGGTCACCAGCCGCAACTCCATCCGTCTGGGCTGGCGCGGCGAGCGTGATACCCGCGGCGATACCGGCTGGGTCCCGCCGGAGATGATCGAGCGCATCGAAGTGATCCGTGGCCCGGCTGCTGCCCGCTACGGTAACGGCGCGGCGGGCGGCGTGGTGAACATCATCACCAAAAAATTCGACGACCAGTGGCACGGCTCCTGGAACACCTACCTGAATGCGCCAGAGCATAAAGACGAAGGTTCCACCAAACGCACTAACTTCAGCCTGAGCGGCCCGCTGGGCGGGGATTTCAGCTTCCGCATGTACGGTAACCTGGATAAAACCCAGGCCGACGCCTGGGACATTAACCAGGGCCATCAGTCTGACCGTACCGGCGCATATGCCGACACGCTGCCGGCAGGCCGTGAAGGGGTCGAGAATAAAGACATCAACGGCGTGGTGCGCTGGGACTTTGCGCCTATGCAGTCCCTGGAGTTTGAGGCGGGATACAGCCGCCAGAACAACCTTTACGCGGGCGATACCCAGAATACCAACAACGACAACAGCTCAAGCGGGCTGGTGAAGAAGAACTACGGTAAAGAGACTAACCGTATCTATCGTCAGAACTTCGCGGTGACCTGGAACGGCGGCTGGGATAACGGCATTACCACCAGCAACTGGGCGCAGTACGAGCACACCCGCAACTCGCGTCTGGGCGAAGGCCTGGCGGGCGGTCTGGAAGGCCTGTTCAACAGCAATAAATTCACCGATACCGACCTGGCCGACGTGATGCTGCACAGCGAAATCAACCTGCCGATTGATTTCATTGTGAATCAAAACCTGACGCTCGGCACCGAGTGGAACCAGCAGCGCATGAAGGACTCGACCTCCTTCACGCAAACCCAGCAGGGCGGCACCATCCCGGGCATGAGCGAAGACCGTAGCCCCTACACGTCAGCGGAGATCTTCTCCCTGTTCGCCGAAAACAACATGGAGCTGACCGACAGCACCATGCTGACCCCTGCCCTGCGCTTCGATCACCACACTATTGTCGGCAATAACTGGAGCCCGTCCCTGAACCTGTCGCAAGGTCTGGGGGATGACTTCACCCTGAAGATGGGCATCGCGCGCGCCTATAAAGCGCCAAGCCTGTATCAGACCAACCCGAACTACCTGCTGTACAGTAAAGGCCAGGGCTGCTACGCCAGCTCCGACGGCGTGGGCTGCTACATGATGGGTAACGACGATCTGAAAGCGGAAACCAGCATCAACAAAGAGATTGGCCTGGAGTGGAAACGCGACGGCTGGCTGGCGGGCGTGACCTGGTTCCGCAACGACTACCGCAACAAGATTGAAGCGGGCTACGCGCCGATTGGCCAGACGTCCACCGGCAAAGTCACCACCGATATCTACCAGTGGGAAAACGTACCGAAGGCGGTAGTGGAAGGACTGGAAGGCTCCCTGAACGTGCCGGTCAGCGATACCATCAACTGGACCAACAACATCACCTACATGCTGCAAAGCAAGAACAAGGAGACCGGCGATCGTCTGTCGATCATCCCGGAGTATACGCTGAACTCTACCCTAAGCTGGCAGGTACGTCAGGATGTCTCATTGCAGTCGACCTTCACCTGGTACGGCAAGCAGCAGCCGAAGAAGTACAACTACAAAGGTCAGCCGGTGACCGGGTCTGAGAAAGACGAAGTCAGCCCGTACAGCATCGTTGGCCTGAGCGCGACCTGGGACGTGACCAAAAACGTCAGCCTGACCGGCGGCGTGGACAACGTCTTCGACAAGCGCCAGTGGCGCGCCGGTAACGCCCAGACCACGGGTAATACCACGACGGGTGCGTATATGTACGGTGCGGGTGCGTATACGTATAATGAGCCGGGTCGCACCTGGTACATGAGCGTGAATACGAGGTTCTGATACAGGCAGTGACTTCCCCCTCTCCCTGTGGGCTGAG
>NZ_JADDTS010000012.1:0-11197 GCF_015159675.1 Enterobacter cloacae complex sp. S2 | reverse complement strand
CGTATATTCCCCTCACCCTAACCCTCTCCCCGGAGGGGCGAGGGGATTGCTCAGTGCTCGCATTAATTTGTGGGGAACCCTCAGCCCTATGGGAGAGGGCCGGGGTGAGGGCATCAGGCCGCACAATACTGAAGGGAAAACCATGCACACAACCCACAGCACATTTTCTCTCGCCGGCCACACCCTCCACCGCATCACTTTCGACCCCACCACCTTCACCGACGCCGATCTCCTCTGGCTGCCCCATCACGCACAACTGGCTGACGCCGGACGCAAGCGCAAATCCGACCACCTGGCAGGCCGCATCGCCGCGGCGCATGCGCTAAACGAGCGCGTAATCCCCGGCATCGGCCCCAGCGGCGAACCGCTCTGGCCGCAAGGTATTTCCGGCAGCATCACCCACAGCGGCACGCAGGCGATGGCCGTCGTCACGCAATACCCGGCGCTTATCGGCATCGATTGTGAAACGATCCTTTCCGAAAACGAAGCCTGGGAAATCAAAGACGGCATTATTGATACGCAGGAAGAACCTGTGCTTTCCCGCTCGGGATACCCGTTCGCCCTTGCTCTCACGCTGGCGTTCAGCGCCAAAGAGAGCCTGTTCAAGGCCCTCTTTCCGCAGGTGCAGGCCTGGATGGGTTTTGACAGCGCCCGCATTACCCTGCTCGACGACAGGACGCTTACGCTGGCATTGACCCGTCAACTTGCAGGCTTTGAGGAAGGCACTGCCTTCACCCTTCACTGGCAGCAGCACGGCGAACAGGTCATCACCCTGCTGTCACACGCTCCTGCCGACGTGCCTTCACGCTGGTCACCACAAACGTCACGATAAACACCAACGCGAACAGGACCACAATGGTCGGCGCGGGCGCGCTGTCGAGATAAAACGAGGCATACACGCCGCTTACCGACACCAGCGCTGAAACGGCGACCGCCACCAGCAGCGCCATGTGAAAGCGTCGGGTAATCAGCACCGCCACCGCGCCGGGGGCAATCAGCAGCGAAATCGACAGAATTATACCCACCGCTTTCAGCGTCGCCACGATGGTCAGCGAAACCATGCACAGTAAGCCGTAGTGCAGCCAGCGGGTGCGCAGGCCGCTCGCCTGCGCCTGCTGATAGTCAAAGCAGAACAGCAGAAAATCGCGCCACTTCAGGCCAATCACCAGCGCAATCAACCCCGCGACGAGACCGCTTTGCAAAATGTCCATCCCGTTAATGCCCAGCATATCGCCGAACAGAATGTGGTCGAGATGCACCTCAGGTTTGACGGCGATATAGAGGATCAGCCCGGCGCCGAACATGCCGGAAAAGACGATCCCCATAACCGTATCTTGCTTGATTCGGCTGTTATCCTTCAGGTATCCGGTGGCGACCGCGCAGAACAGACCAGCCACGAATGCGCCCAGCGCCAGCGGCAGGCCCATCATCCAGGCCAGCACGACGCCGGGAAACACCGCGTGGCTCATGGCGTCGCCCATCAGCGCCCAGCCTTTCAGCACCAGAAAAACCGACAGCAGCGCGCAGGGCACGGCCACCAGGAGTGAAATCATCAGGGCGTTGTTCATAAACGCAAACTGAAACGGTTCGAGGAGCAGCGTCATCATGGATGTGCCTCCCGCGCCCGACGGCGGCTGGCAAGCAGCCCGTGCTTCGGCGCAAAGACGAACGCCAGCAGGAACAGCAGCGTCTGGGCGACCACGATAATGCCGCCGGTGGCGCCGTCCAGGTAATAGCTGGCCCACGCACCGAGGAAGCTGGTGATGCTGCCAATGGCGACGGCAATCATCAACAGGCGCGGGAAGCGATCGGTCAGCAGCCAGGCGGTCGCACCGGGCGTAACCACCAGACAGATCACCAGAAATGCGCCGACGGTTTGCAGCGCCGCCACGGTAGAGACCGCCAGTAGCGTGAAGAAGAGAATTTTCAGGCGTTCAGGACGCAGACCGATAGCGCGGGCGTGGTTCTCATCAAAAAAGGTCACCATCAGATCTTTCCATTTGAACAGCAGGATAACTATCGACACCACGCCGATAATCGCCAGCTGGACGATATCTTCCGGGGCGATGGCGAGAATATTGCCGAGGACGATGGTCTGAATGTTCACCGAGGTCGGGTTGAGTGAGACCATAAACAGCCCCAGCCCGAAAAACGAGGAGAAGATCAGCCCGATAATGGCGTCCTCCTTCAGGCGGCTGCGCTGGTTGAGAAACAGCATGCTGCCCGCCGCCAGCCCGCCCGATAAAAACGCCCCCAGCGAGAACGGCAGTCCGAGCATGTAAGCGCCCGCTACGCCCGGCACGATGGAGTGCGACAGCGCATCGCCGATCAGCGACCAGCCTTTGAGCATCAGATAGCAGGAGAGAAACGCGCACAGCCCGCCCACCATCGCCGAGACCCACATCGCGTTGAGCATGTACTCGTAGCCGAAGGGTTCGAGAAGCACGTTCATTTGGCCTCCTGTCGGTGCGTGACGAAGGGGCGTTCGTCGTCGGTAATAATGCGATCTTCCGAGCCGCTGAGCACCACGTGGCGCAGCACGCCGCTAAAGGCGCGCTCAAGATTCTCAGCGGTAAAAGTGATATCCGTCGGGCCGCTCGCCAGCACGGTGCCTTTGACCATCACCGTGTAATCGCAGAATTCCGTGACCGAGCCCAGATTGTGGGTCGAAACCAGCATCGTTTTACCCTCGTCGCGCAGCTCCCGCAGCAGGTTGATGATCCTGGCTTCGGTTTTGACGTCCACGCCGGTAAACGGCTCGTCGAGCAGGATCACCTCGCCCTGCTGGGCAATCGCCCGCGCCAGAAACACGCGCTTCTTTTGGCCGCCGGAGAGCTCGCCAATCTGCCGATGACGCAGCTCAAGCATGTCCACGCGCTTCAGGGCGTCGGTTACAATCTGCCTGTCGCGCTCTTTAGGCCGACGCAGAAACCCCATATGCCCGTAGCGGCCCATCATCACCACGTCCTCGACCAGCACCGGAAATGACCAGTCGACCTCTTCCGACTGCGGCACGTAGGCGACCAGGTTCAGGCGCAGCGCCCGGTGAGGCGGAAGCCCGAGAATGGAGATAGTGCCGCTCGCTGCCCGCACAAAGCCCATCACCGCCTTAAACAGCGTGGACTTGCCGGAACCGTTCACCCCCACCAGGGCGGCAATCGATCCGCCCGGCACGCTGAACGACGCGTCGCGCAGCGCCGTGTGGCCGTTGCGGTAGGTCACGGTCACGTCGGTTACAACAATCCCCTTCTGCATGGTTACTCCTTCATCCCGTCGCGGATGCCCTGCACCAGCGTGCGGGTGGTGACGTTCAGCAGATCGATATAGGTCGGCACCGGGCCGTTTTCTGCACTCAGGGAGTCAACGTACAGCACGCCGCCGTAATGGGCGCCGGTTTCCCGCGCCACCTGACGAGCGGGCTTATCCGAGACGGTGCTTTCGCTGAACACCGCCGGAATGTGATGTTTTTTCACCAGATCGATAACCTTGCGCACCTGCTGCGGCGTGCCCTGCTGATCGGCGTTGATCGGCCACAGGTACAGCTCTTTCAGGCCCAAATCCCGCGCCAGATAGGAGAACGCCCCTTCGCTGGTCACCATCCATCGCTTGTCTTCCGGGATCGCCGTGACCTGCTTACGCAGCGGTTCGAGAGTGGCGGTGATCTTCTGCTTGTAGGCGTCGGCGTTACGCTGATAGGTCTGCGCGTTGGCCGGATCGTACTTCACCAGCGCGTCGCGGATGTTATCGACGTAAATCAGGGCGTTGTCCGGCGACATCCACGCGTGCGGGTTGGGCTTGCCGTTATAGGGCCCTTCGCTGATGCCCATCGGGGTGATGCCTTTGGTAACAATCACCTCCGGCACGCCGTTCAGATGCTGATAAAAGCGCTGGAACCACAGCTCCAGATTCATGCCGTTCGCCAGGATCAGCTGCGCCTTCTGCGCGCGTTTGATATCGCCCGGGGTGGGCTGGTATTCGTGAATTTCCGCGCCCGGTTTGGTGATGGAGGTGACCTCTGCGGCATCCCCCGCTACGTTTTTCGCCATATCAGCGATAACGGTAAAAGTGGTGATGACCTGGAACTTTTCAGCCGCCAGCGCGCCGGTTGTGGTCGCGGTCATAAGCAGCGCGCCGAGCAACAGACGCTTCAATCCTTGCCGTGGATGCATCGCAGAAGTCTCCTGAGGTGATTAAATTAAAAGCAAAATTAGCCCGTGCTATAAGGTATAGCACAGGCTATATTTAAATGAAAATAGTTATCATTAAAGTTATGTCAACGGAGGGAGAGCCTGATGGCGCTTCGCTTATCAGGCCTACGGTAAAGCAGTTTTGGAGTTTTGTAGGCCGGGTAAGCGCAGCGCCACCCGGCATAAGGGCGACTCACTGCCCGGCAAGTGCCTTATAAAATGCAGGATTCTCCCGAATCACATTAAGTACCTTCGCCGCCAGCCCGGTTGGGTTGCGACGTTTAGACTCCCAGCTCTTTATCGTATCGACGCTCGTGCCAAGCGCCTTCGCCATTTCGCTTTGCGTGATATTGAGCTGCTCTCTGATGGCGCGCACATCAGCAACTTCATAGCGGGTTACCCGGGAAGCGGCTTTTCTTCCGTTATGGATCTCAACGGCCTCTTCAAGCGAAGATTTTAATTCATTAAAAATACTCATTATCAGCCTCCACCTGCCTGATTAGGGTACATAGTACACCTCAAATTTACGGCACTGGAAGCAGTATTTTTCAGAATGGAAGTCAGCTTTTTAAGTTCTGCTTTCTCTGTCTCTGTCAGGCTGTCCTTTATGCATTTTGGATAGGCCATAATGAAATAGATCACCTTTTGCAGATCCTTTAATTCATCATCCGTAGCAATGCTTTTAATCTGTCGGGTAAAGAGTGATGTTTCGATAAACTCTATCGCATGACTCATCCATAGTTCCTTCCCTAAACGCAGCAAAAGCCCGAATGCTTCAGCATCAGGCTCTTGCTGCATGGTTACTCTTCCTTGAGTAATGCTGCGCCAAATAACTGTATTTATATACAGTCTGAAGGTATTTTAAGAATCCGTTTAGACATCCGGGAACATCACGCTATTCCCCGGCGCTTCCCTGTGGAGATGGATAAAGTTCAGGTGCCGTTCATACTGGTCCAGAATATCCGTAATTACCTGCTCCTTGCTGTAATCCATCAAATCATTACCCTGGCTCCCTTCCAGCAGGAAGGTCTCCAGCCGGTAGTAGGTCGATTTCCCGCTGCGCGCCCGGTAGGTAAAGCCGGGAACCGAATACTGCTGCGGCCAGATCTGATAAACAAAGTTCTGCTCGTCGCCCATGTGCACCAGCAGATCCAGGTGCCCCAGGGTTTCGCCCTCTTCCGGCGGCAGGTTTTTCAGCTCCACGTAGGCGCCACGCAGCTTCAGCTCCTGCGCCACCTCTTCCATCGCCGGGAAGCAGACCGTCTCCATCATCTGGCTGGTGTAGCGCGTGCCCGGGTAGTTCATCAGGCGCGACAGGCGTTTCTTCCAGCTCAATCTGTCCTGCGCGCCCATCGGCCGGGGCGCGGTGTCGCGGCTGGCGCTGACGCGGCGGTAGTCTTCCACCTTGAGCGATTTATACAGCCCGGCCATCACGAAGAAGATCACGAAGCTGAACGGCAGGCCCATGATCACCGTGGTGTTCTGCAACGCAGAGATACCGTTGGTCATCAGCATCCCGAGCGTCAGCAGGCCGATGGCGACGGACCAGAAGATGCGCAGCCAGTTCGGCGCATCGCTGTTGATGTCTTTAAGCTTCGAAGTGAAGTTCCCCAGCACCAGCGCGCCGGAGTCCGCCGAGGTGACGTAGAACAACAGGCCGGTAATGGTTGCTACGGACGCGCTAAAAGTAAACGCCGGGTACTGCGCCAGCAGGCTGTAGAAGCCGCGCTCCGGGTGCACCATCGCTTCCTGCGCGAAGGTCGCATTGCCGTGGATAATTTCGTGCAGCGCGCTGTTGCCGAAAATCGACAGCCACAGCAGGGTGAAGGTGAACGGGATGATCAGCGTGCCCATCACGAACTGACGGATGGTGCGCCCACGCGAAATTCGCGCCAGGAACAGGCCGACAAACGGCGACCAGGCCACCCACCACGCCCAGAAGAAGAGCGTCCAGTTGTTCATCCACTCCACCGGGCGGTCAAAGGCGAAGCTGTTCAGCGTCATGCCCATAAAGCGGTTCACGTAATCACCTACGTTGAGCACTAGGGCGTTGAGCAGGAACGAGGTGTCGCCCATAAACAGCACGAACAGGATCAGCCCCAGCGCCAGCGCGACGTTCAGCTCGGAGAGCACGCGAATACCTTTATCCACGCCGGAGGTCACCGAGATGGTAGCGATGATCACCGACAGCGCAATTAGCGCCGCCTTCGCCGCCATCGAATCCGGGATGTCAAACAGCACGCTCAGCCCGTAGTTAAGCTGCACTACGCCAATCCCGAGCGTGGTGGCGATGCCGAAGATGGTGCCGATCACCGCCGCGATATCGACGCTGTGGCCAATCGGGCCGTTGATCTTTTTCCCGAAAATCGGGTACAGCGCGGAGCGGATGGTAAGGGGCAAATTATAACGATAGCTAAAGTATCCAAGCGCCATGCCCATCAGGGCATACATTGACCAGCCCGTCAGGCCGTAGTGGAACAGCGTCCAGACCATCGCCTGACGCGCGGCCTCCATCGTCTGCCCTGCCCCTTCCGGCGGCTGCATATATTGCGTGACCGGTTCCGCCACGGAGAAGAACATCAGGTCGATGCCAATGCCCGCGGCAAACAGCATCGCGGCCCAACTCAGCAGGCTGAACTCGGGCTTGGACTGCTCCGGCCCAAGCTTCACCGAACCGAAGCGCGAGCAGGCAATGCAGACGACGAAGACGATATAGAGCGTCGCCGCCAGAAGGTAGTACCAGCCGAAGGTCTTCGACACCCAGTTCAGGGTGCGCCCAATCCACTCGGCAGAAAAATCACGAAAGAAGATGGTCGTCAGGGAAAACAACAAAATCAGCCCGGCGGACGTATAAAAAACGACCGGGTTGATTTTGTCTTTTTCTCTGTCTTGTGAAAGGTCTGTCATCCAGTATCCCCACTGTTTTTGTAACTATTAAAATCTAAAATCGCAACAATTAAGACACATTTTATATTGAACGTCCAATCAAAAACCGCTTTAATAGATTACCAACGCTGATGAATGGAGTGGCAAAAATGCCCAAAGTGGGGATGCAGCCGATCCGGCGCAGGCAGCTCATCAATGCCACGCTGGAAGCAATTAATGAAGTGGGAATGCATGACGCAACCATCGCGCAAATCGCCCGTCGGGCGGGCGTGTCCACGGGGATCATCAGCCACTATTTCAAAGATAAAAACGGTCTGCTGGAAGCAACCATGCGCGACATCACCGGTCAGTTACGCGATGCGGTATTAAGCCGTTTACGCGCCCTGCCGGACGGCAGTGCAGAGCAGCGTTTGCAGGCGATTGTCGGCGGCAATTTTGATGAAACACAGGTCAGCGGCGCGGCGATGAAGGCCTGGCTGGCCTTCTGGGCCAGCAGCATGCATCAGCCGATGCTCTATCGTTTGCAGCAGGTCAGCAGCCGCCGGTTGCTCTCAAATCTGGTGTACGAATTCCGCCGCGAACTGCCGCGTGAACAGGCTGAAGAGGCGGGCTACGGGCTCGCCGCACTGATTGACGGGCTGTGGCTGCGCGCCGCGCTCAGCGGCAAACCGCTGGATAAAACCCTGGCCCAGTCGCTTACCAGCCACTTTATCAGCCAGCATTTACCGACCGACTAACCGAGGAGGAAGCATGTCCCGAATGGCAGAACAGCAGCTTTATATCAATGGTGGTTATACATCCGCCACCAGCGGTCGCACCTTCGAGACCATCAACCCGGCCAACGGTGAAGTTCTGGCGAGCGTGCAGGCCGCCGGGCGTGAAGACGTGGACCGCGCCGTGGATAGCGCAAAGCGCGGGCAAAAAATCTGGGCGGCGATGACCGCCATGGAGCGCTCGCGCATCCTGCGTCGCGCCGTCGATATCCTGCGCGAGCGCAACGACGAGCTGGCAAAGCTGGAAACCCTCGACACCGGTAAAGCGTTTTCTGAAACCTCGACCGTCGACATCGTCACCGGCGCGGACGTGCTGGAGTACTACGCGGGGCTGATCCCGGCACTGGAAGGCAGCCAGATCCCGCTGCGCGAGACCTCCTTCGTCTACACCCGCCGCGAGCCGCTGGGCGTGGTGGCGGGCATCGGCGCGTGGAACTATCCGATCCAGATCGCCCTGTGGAAATCCGCCCCGGCGCTGGCGGCGGGCAACGCGATGATCTTCAAGCCGAGCGAAGTAACGCCGCTTACCGCCCTGAAACTGGCGGAAATCTACACCGAAGCGGGCGTGCCGGACGGCGTGTTTAACGTTCTGCCGGGTGTGGGCGCGGAAACCGGCCAGTACCTGACCGAGCATCCGGGCATCGCCAAAGTCTCCTTTACCGGCGGCGTCGCCAGCGGCAAAAAGGTGATGGCGAACTCGGCGGCCTCGTCCCTGAAAGAGGTGACGATGGAGCTGGGCGGTAAATCCCCGCTGATTTTGTTTGACGATGCGGATCTGGATCTCGCGGCAGATATCGCCATGATGGCCAACTTCTTCAGCTCCGGTCAGGTGTGCACCAACGGCACCCGCGTGTTCGTGCCCGCGAAGTTCAAAGCCGCGTTTGAGCAAAAAATCGTTGAGCGCGTGGGCCGCATCCGCGCGGGCGACCTGTTCGATGAAAACACTAACTTTGGCCCGATGGTCAGCTTCCCGCACCGCGACAGCGTGATGCGCTACATCGCCAAAGGCAAAGAGGAAGGTGCGCGCGTGCTGTGCGGCGGTGATGTGCTGAAGGGTGACGGCTTTGATAACGGCGCGTGGGTTGCCCCGACCGTGTTCACCGACTGCACCGACGAAATGACCATCGTGCGCGAAGAGATCTTCGGCCCGGTGATGTCCATTCTTTCCTATGACACTGACGAAGAGGCCATTCGTCGCGCCAATGACACCGACTACGGTCTGGCGGCGGGCATTGTCACCGCCGATCTGAACCGCGCCCACGGCGCTATTCATCAGCTCGAAGCGGGCATCTGCTGGATCAACACCTGGGGCGAATCCGCCGCGGAGATGCCGGTGGGCGGCTACAAACACTCCGGCATTGGCCGCGAGAACGGCGTCATGACGCTTCAGAGTTACACCCAGGTGAAGTCCATCCAGGTTGAGATGGGTAAATTCCAGTCCATATTTTAACCGGGAGGTTTATTTGCAATTTGACTACATCATTATCGGGGCCGGCTCTGCCGGCAACGTTCTGGCAACACGACTGACTGAAGATCCGAACACCACCGTCCTGCTGCTTGAGGCGGGCGGGCCGGACTACCGCTTTGACTTCCGCACCCAGATGCCTGCCGCGCTGGCCTTCCCGTTGCAGGGCAAGCGCTACAACTGGGCGTATGAAACCGAGCCAGAGCCTTTCATGAACAACCGCCGCATGGAGTGCGGACGCGGAAAAGGGCTGGGCGGCTCGTCGCTGATCAACGGCATGTGCTACGTGCGCGGCAACGCAATGGATCTGGACAACTGGGCGAAAGAACCGGGTCTGGAGCACTGGAGCTATCTCAACTGCCTGCCCTACTACCGCAAGGCAGAGACCCGCGACGTGGGGCCGAACGACTACCACGGCGGCGACGGTCCGGTGAGCGTCACCACCTCTAAGCCGGGCGTGAACCCGCTGTTTGAAGCGATGGTGGAGGCAGGCGTGCAGGCGGGCTACCCGCGCACCGACGATCTCAACGGCTATCAGCAGGAAGGCTTTGGCCCGATGGATCGCACGGTCACGCCGCAGGGCCGACGCGCCAGCACCGCGCGCGGCTATCTGGATCAGGCCAAACCGCGCCCGAATCTGACCATCCGCACCCACGCCATGACCGATCACATTATCTTTGACGGCAAGCGCGCGGTGGGCGTCGAGTGGCTGGAAGGCGAAAGCACCATTCCTTCAAAAGCGACAGCGAAGAAAGAGGTACTGCTGTGCGCGGGCGCTATTGCGTCACCGCAGATCCTCCAGCGCTCCGGCGTGGGCAACGCTGAACTGCTGAAGCAGTTTGATATCCCGCTGGTACATGATTTACCCGGCGTGGGGGAAAACTTGCAGGATCACCTGGAGATGTACCTTCAGTATGAATGCAAAGAGCCCGTTTCCCTCTACCCTGCCCTGCAGTGGTGGAACCAGCCGAAGATTGGCGCGGAGTGGCTGTTTGGCGGCACAGGCGTGGGTGCGAGCAACCACTTCGAAGCGGGCGGGTTTATCCGCAGCCGCGAGGAGTTCGAGTGGCCGAATATTCAGTATCACTTCCTGCCGGTAGCGATTAACTACAACGGCTCGAACGCGGTGAAAGAACACGGTTTCCAGTGCCACGTCGGCTCCATGCGCTCGCCGAGCCGCGGGCACGTACGGATTAAGTCCCGCGACCCGCATCAGCATCCGGCGATCCTGTTCAACTATATGTCCCACGAGCAGGACTGGCAGGAGTTCCGCGACGCGATCCGCATCACCCGTGAGATCATGCACCAGCCCGCGCTGGACAAATACCGTGGGCGCGAAATCAGCCCGGGCGTCGAATGCCAGACCGACGAACAGCTGGACGAGTTCGTGCGTAACCACGCCGAAACCGCCTTCCATCCGTGCGGCACCTGCAAGATGGGCTACGACGACATGGCGGTGGTCGATGGAGAAGGCCGCGTTCACGGGCTGGAAGGGTTACGCGTGGTAGATGCGTCGATTATGCCGCAAATTATCACTGGCAACCTGAACGCCACCACCATCATGATTGGTGAGAAGATTGCCGACGCCATTCGCGGGCGCGAGCCGCTGGCGAAGAGCACGGCGGCGTATTATGTGGCGGATGGGGCGCCGGTTCGCCGCTGAGTGCGAACTTCTCCTCTCACCCCGGCCCTCTCCCTTTGGGCTGAGGGTTCCCCACAAATTAATGCGAGCACTGAGCAATCCCCTCGCCCCTCCGGGGAGAGGGTTAGGGTGAGGGGAACATACGGCGGTGGTGGTCATTCCGTTCACTTTATGTTCCTTGCTACTCTGTAACGACATGACCGGTGAACGTGCCAGGGTGGCTCAGTCGCCACCACCCTGGCAA
>NZ_JADDTS010000117.1:0-284 GCF_015159675.1 Enterobacter cloacae complex sp. S2 | reverse complement strand
CAATAATAGGGATAACAGCCGACTTACCTGTTTTTGATGCACCGCTGATAATATTAACTTTTCCGGGTTCAAATTTTACAACCCGTGGTTGTTGATTTGTTTTAGGCCAAAGTATCAATTTTCTTATTTGGAAATACATCAGAAATCCACCATCAATGTTTTCGCAATTTGTTGATCCGAAACTTCAGAGAACCAAAATGCTAATTTATCACAGCAAGCATGAATTTTTTTCAACTCGTCAGAGAGCAATGGTAAATCAACCTCTGAACCATCACATCTAACCC
>NZ_JADDTS010000116.1:0-857 GCF_015159675.1 Enterobacter cloacae complex sp. S2 | reverse complement strand
ATTTATGACATTCCCTTTGACGATGAATGGGTTGTTTATCATCTATGCGAAGGAGAATGGTATAAAGTTGATCAAGATTATTTAGCAATTTTGAAAGATTATATCGATCAAAGATGCGAGAACACCTCACTTCCACCATACAATCACGATAACATAGCAGCAAACAAAAGAAGTTATAGTGAAGAAAACTACAATGAAGATGTTGCCCGTAACTCACTTACACATATCTGCCTTGATCAAACAGATATAAGCCCTGATGGATATACGCAAATAGAGCCTTGTGACATAATTAGTTATAATGGAAATACGTGCATTTTCCACCATATAAAAATATCCTCACGCTCATCTCAGCTTAGTCATCTTTTTAATCAGGGTGTCAACTCTATGGAGTTGTTAATTCTGGAAGGACACAGTAGAGATAAATTAAAAAATCTCATTGAAGAAAAAATACAACATCGTGATTTAGATAGCTTCAAGCGAGTAATCGATGGAAATGACTATAAAGTTGAGTTCGGCATAATTACAAAAAAACCTGCAATGTCTAAATCTGATAACCTTCCACTTTTTTCAAAAATAAGCTTAATGAGAAGTTTAAGAGCACTTTCTCTTTGCCGCACGGAAGGTGTGGTAAGTTTTATACAAGATATAAGTCCGCCTAAAGAAAGCTATAGTAAATATCCTCGTATTACAGTAGTCGTATCTCTTGATGCAAATGGTAAGAATGAGGTTGTTGTAGATAACAACCAAATTTTCCCACAAGGGAAAAAAGTAATGAGATGCTCTCAAGAAATAACTAATAGCGCTATCGGTTCAAAATATATGCTTTATGTCAAAGCAAGCGAAAATGGGGATCTTAG
>NZ_JADDTS010000115.1:0-228 GCF_015159675.1 Enterobacter cloacae complex sp. S2 | reverse complement strand
ATGAACTTTACAGCAATCCACATGATGTTTAAGCAATGTATCAGATTTCAGACAATAGAAGCCATAAAGCCCCGTTGGTGATACAGCAACAAGTGGAGCCGTTAGGCGACAGGTACGGGTATAGAACAGTGGGTAGTTTTAGTTGTACCTGCTAAAGCAGAGCAACGTAACTAACTGATGAAATATAACTTCTTGATTTATGAGGAGACTGGAGCGGGCGAAGGGAAT
>NZ_JADDTS010000114.1:0-361 GCF_015159675.1 Enterobacter cloacae complex sp. S2 | reverse complement strand
TTGTTACGTTCAGGGTTTACACCATCGGATTTGCAGAAGATAAAAAACAACGTTGAAAGCTATGGCGGAACCTTGGGGGAAGCGATTCAGGATCTGGCTAATCGATTCAGGGTTGTTTTATGGATAACATCGGCATGTCTGATGGTTTTTATCATTTTAGTATTGTT
Source organism: Enterobacter cloacae complex sp. S2 (assembly GCF_015159675.1). Lineage (NCBI taxonomy): Bacteria > Pseudomonadati > Pseudomonadota > Gammaproteobacteria > Enterobacterales > Enterobacteriaceae > Enterobacter > Enterobacter cloacae complex sp. S2. Next base: position 194 of record NZ_JADDTS010000114.1, on the reverse strand, counting down.
TTCTGCGAAAGAAACCGTCGTGGGTGGTGGGATATCAATTCTGATCGCAATAGTCATCGTTACATTTATTCAGCCGCCAGTCCTTTCTTACAAATCCTGGCGGTTCTGGAGAAAATTCAGAGACTAATGGTTCGATGTGTCAGTAGCAAGCAGGTCAAATATTACTTTGGCCTTAAGTCCATAACCTACTATTT
>NZ_JADDTS010000113.1:0-538 GCF_015159675.1 Enterobacter cloacae complex sp. S2 | reverse complement strand
GTGGTCTTTCATTCAAATATGAAATGATTCTTAATGAATCACTCATTTCGTCGACATCGAACAACCATTGCGGAGGTAAAAATTCTTTCATTCCATCAACATTGCTTGCTATAACCGTTTTTCCTAATTTGATAGCCTCTATCATAACAAGCGGTACCCCTTCAAATTTTGAAGGAATAATTACACTTCTGCATTGAGCCAAGCGGTGGGCAACATCTTCTGATCCCAACCAACCACAGAAAAACACATTATGCATGCTACCGTATTTATTTCTTACCGCTTTAGAAGCGTCGTCATTCCCATCGCCAATTATGTGTACCTCGAAAGCATCAGATAATTCACTTCTAACAAAATAATCGAGGAACAAATCTTGTCTTTTTTGATTAAGATCTATTCTACCAATGATTAGTAAAACATTATTTCTTTGACTATCATTAGTTTGTTTCGGATATGAAGGGGTATCAATGAAGTTCATAGCTACCCTTATCCTGGAAGCATCTACATTAAAATTATTAATCAACTCTTCTTTGTTAAATTA
>NZ_JADDTS010000112.1:0-867 GCF_015159675.1 Enterobacter cloacae complex sp. S2 | reverse complement strand
TCTTCGTCCACCACAGCCCCGACAGGGAGATCGGTAGAGATACCAGCATCCAGTTTGATTAAAGAATCCTGCAAAATACCATCTGCTACGTAGCAAACCACTGATGCTCGGATTAGGTCGTTAAATGACATTGTGTTATCAGTCCTTATTCTTTGCCGCTAATGCTGATAACTTGTCTTTCAATCCGTAGGATGTATCTTTATTAGCTGCTTTGGTTTTAAATAAACGTTCAGTTTCTTTGATTAGCTCTTCTTTAGAAATGTTAAGTAGCTTAGAAACTGCCGTAATAGTTTCATCAGAGAGTGTCAAACTCTCACCTTTATTCATCAGAAACATTGTCGTTTCCTCGTATTTATAACGTTTTTGTTACTGTGGGTAAAAAGAAAGCGGCAATAAAGCCGCTTCTTTGGGATAGCTGGAAATCTTATAAACCAGCCTGGGGATCATTCCGTGTCGTTGCAAAACACGCTTAGGATGAATGTTCGCCTATTGGAATTTCTTATCACTACCAAGCCTTTCGACTTAATAATTAATAAGGAGACAATACAACTCGACTAAAGAAAAAATGTTCCAGTGTCTGAATTCTCTGTATTGTCTGACAACTGCGCATTATAAAGACGTATAACGATTTCAGTTGTAAAGAGCGGGATTGCTCTTCTATAAAATCACTCGTTGTGATTTACTACCCTTAGAAGGTGTTCTCCACCGGATATCCCCTATTCATTGAGAAGAGGCAATAAATAAGGCAGTGGAGATCCCTTGTTAGAAACAAACGAAACGTAGCAATAAAGGACACAACCAAAAATCAAGAAGGAATGATTTTAGAGAAGAGGGCTACCCTACAAGGGAGGAGTAGCCATCTATGGG
>NZ_JADDTS010000111.1:0-1192 GCF_015159675.1 Enterobacter cloacae complex sp. S2 | reverse complement strand
CCTTTGTATTAGCCTGCAACTTAACGGCTACTTTTCTTTCAAACATACTTTCAATACATTCCCCGTACCACTGCATCATCTTCCTCCTTCCTTCCAGATATAAAGCATGGTTGTACGTCCCACGAATCGCGTTCTTATCGACATGCGCAAGCTGGGTTTCAATCCACGCCGTATTGAACCCTTCCTCATGCAAAATCGTACTCATCGTGTGGCGGAAACCATGCCCCGTTACCTTCCCCGTATATCCAATCCGCTTGAACACCTGATTTATACTCGCTTCGCTCATCGTTTTGCGGGGATCATTTCTCCCAGGAAACACCAGAGGATATTGCCCAGTCATCACTTTGAGCTGCTGTACGATTTCCAGCGCTTGGGTAGAAAGGGGGACAAGATGGGGCCGTTTCATCTTCATACGCTCGGCAGGTATTTCCCACACCGCTTTTTCAAGTTCAAACTCACTCCAGAAAGCACCCCGGAGCTCGCCAGTGCGAACTCCCGTAAGGATCAGCAGACGAGCGGCAAGAACAACCAGCGGACTTCCTGTATTGCCAGAGAGAGCTTTGAAGAAATCAGGTAACTCCTCAACAGTAAGGAAGGGATAATGCTTCGATTCATGTCCTGACATCGCGCTGGTTAGATCCGCCGCAGGATTATATTCCGCACGGCCGGTAACGATGGCGTAACGAAAGACTTCGCAGCAGCGCTGGCGAACTTTCTTGGCTTTCTCTGTCGCGCCACGGCTTTCCATTCGACGCAGCACATTAAGCAGAACCAGCGGTTTGATTTCATTCACCGGCTGTTGGCCAATATAGGGGAAAATATCTTTATTGAAGGCTTCGATAATGTCCGAGGCATAACCTTCTGACCACCGGCTCACCTTCGTTCCGTGCCATTCAAGCGCCACTTCCTGAAACGTATTATTGAGCTGCACATCACGAACTAGCTTTTCTTCTTTCTTGGCAAAAGATGGATCGATACCCTCGGCCAGCTTTTTCTTGGCTTCATCACGCAGTGCCCTCGCTTGTGCAAGAGACACTGCCGGATAGACCCCAAAAGCCATACGCTTCTCTTTTCCATTGAAGCGATATTTCATCCGCCAGTATCGGGAACCAGAGGGAACGACTTCAAGATACAAACCAGCACCATCTGCCAGCTTGTAGGCCTTCTCTCTGGGTTTAGCGGCGTCTACCTG
>NZ_JADDTS010000110.1:0-968 GCF_015159675.1 Enterobacter cloacae complex sp. S2 | reverse complement strand
AAAATTAAAAGAGCAGTCTTTAGAGTAGATATAAGATCTTTCCACATCGATTTCAGAGTTGAAATAGTGCCGTTCGTTTCTTATTTTCCATTTTGAGCCTCCTGAGTGAAACTCAAGATCAGATAATAGTTCTGGATCGTCACAGAAGATCGGACTAAACATTGCATTTATTGCTTCACTTTTTATCTTATCACCACTAAACAAGTTCTGCTTTATTTTTTTCTTTAGCACATTCCTCATGTATTCAAGAGCATTATCAGACCCCATAACTTCGGACTGGAATTCCAAAACACGTTTTAAAAAAGGTTTTTGGGTCTTATCCGTCGCATCAGTCAGAACAGAAAGCATGTCATGTTCAAGTAGTACTTCTTTAGGAAGTGGAAGCTTATTGCCATTAGCATGGTGTGTGTTCAGGTTATAAACCGTTTTCTCATCAGTAATACAATTTTGCGTTGTATATTCGCCATTAAAGTCGAAGAGAATAAATCGGCACTTTTCATTAAAACTGTCACCCAGCATCGGTTTTATCTGAGCGACTCCAGCTTTATAAAGTGCTGCAAGTGTATTGGATTTCCCACTGCCAGTGTTGCCAAAAATTGCAATATGAGAATTTATGAGGCCATTGACTGGTAACGAGATTTCTATATCTTCAAGATCTGTTCGAGTGAAAGACATTACCGTTTCGCCCTCTTTCGCGATCTGGTGTACCGTCTTTACCATCTCTTCAGTAACAACAAAGGCCTCATTACCTATGAGGGGTAGCTCACGCGACCCGCTAACGAAACCTCTCGTTCGGTCGATGTATCCCGTTAACGTGGCCGTCAAGTAGCGACGATAACGCCAAGCATCGCTGCCACTGCCAGAAGGATGTTTTTCTTCAATGAGTCTCTCTGATTCCACTTTGCCAATCAGGCTCATAAATCCTTTCTTGATTTCAATAAAACTTCCTACGGAAACATTTCTCAGAA
>NZ_JADDTS010000109.1:0-1401 GCF_015159675.1 Enterobacter cloacae complex sp. S2 | reverse complement strand
GCACTTACTTTGACTTAGCCTTGAAAAAAATGCCACCGTAACGCCTACGTAATGCACCTGAATTTTGGTGTTTCATTCACTCTTATAGAAACAAAAAGCTGATGAAACGGTAGAATATTAGCACCCAATAAACACTGTTCATCCATACAGCCTCAGAATTCTTAAACTTATACTTGCTCTACCTTCTCAGTTTGTCCCATCGCACCGCTGACACAATGCCCCAATTGCCACTGGCATTAGGCCTACGCCACTTTGCGGTCTCCATGCTACGGAGATACTCAAGTGCTTCGGAAAACGTGCCAAAACGCTTCTGAGCCGCTTTATCACCTACGCCAAACGAACCATCGCGACTGCTCGCAAGTCCAGGATTAAAGCACGAGCCATCGGCCGCGTATGGAACCAACAGTTCCGGGTCGTTATCTTCAGACAAGCCAGACGCTAACAACTGCCACGGCTCAACGCTCAGAGCGTTAGCCAGCACCTCAATCGCATCAAGAGACGCGTTGGAGCCACCACGTTCAATACGACTCATATAACTACGAGCAAACCCACACCGATCAGCAAAGGCTTCCTGGCTCATTCCGGTGGCAATGCGCAGTTCTTTTACCCGCTCGCCAAACTTTATTCTCAAGGTCTTTTTCATGCACTGAATGTGCAATCTTGACCACTGTAAGGCCACGCTCCATATGAGACATTTTGAATCTAAAAGCCTTCATTTGTGGTCAAACTCACACACATCAGCGTTTCAAACTATTACAATCGTAAAGACTCAAAATGAACACCAATAGTGACAAATTAAACTAAACCCGTATTATGATCGTTATCGGTTGGTCGTCCCCAATATTCGCTATTAGGCGTGATGTGGTTTTGAAAATGAGGGAATCATGGCGGGATCAGGTTTTTTATTACCAATGGTGGCGGGTGTGGCGCTTAGTTGCGTCAGCTATGGACTTGTTGCTCGCATTGTTTCAAAACGTCAGGTCAGCACGCTACGCGCAGTTTCATGGGGAATTATTGGAACCCTCTCATTGGTGCTAGGCGTGTGCGCATTTTCCGCTGTAAGCGCAGAACACCCGGCAGCGAAACAAAAGACCTTGTGCTTAGGCAGCGCCCCGGAATGCTATGCAAAAGCGCACCATAACCCGGTCAGGGAGTGCAAGCAGGTAATGGACAAGAAAGCGACGTTTCGCCATGTATGGCAATTAAGTGAAGCGCAGCCGGTATTCAACACCTACCTCTGGCACGACGAGAACAAACGAACTATTCAAATGTTCGGACAACAAGCTAAGGCGATTAACAGCCTTGGGATGCAAATACCGCTTCAGTATTTTTGTGTTTTCAACGCCAACACAGGGGAAGTCATCGCGGCTTCGTTTGAGTAAATATAGGGGGTAACGTCCC
>NZ_JADDTS010000108.1:262-1236 GCF_015159675.1 Enterobacter cloacae complex sp. S2 | reverse complement strand
TTACAGGCCGTGCGTATCCCTTCTTCAGAAGTTCAGGATTTAGGTTTTACTTCATTTTATAGCTGGCTCAATAGCTTAGGATATGACACGACTAATCATAGTAATCAGCGAGCTGATTGGGCTAGAAGTGGTGGCTGGCACTTAAAGGCATGTAAGAATAAGGTCAGTAACCAAGAAGATTTCTGGTTAATTTCATTTGATGGAAAAGGCGGTGTTTTACTTTCTGAAAAGTCCCAACAAGACTACCGAAGTGCTTATCGTCGCTTGATTAAAGAGGGCTATCAGCCCGCACGAATCGAAGCAATGACGAGAGGAGAGCTTTACTCGACTTACAACGAGGTTAGAGGATCAGCAGGAAGCCACCCTCACTTAAAACCGAGTCAGGTTGATCAAGCTGATTTCGAGCTACATCCCGATCAGATACGGGATATGGTGAATAGCTCAATGATTAAGACCTATAACACATATAGTCGCTTCGGCCAGGCTCGCTTCCGTAATGCAGTATTGCTGAATTCCTTGAATGTGTGCGCTGTAACTGGTGTTGAGTATCGTGCCGCATTGGATGCTGCGCATATACACCCGCATAGTAATGGTGGTGCGATGAAGGTAGCTAATGGGATTGCTCTTCGAAAAGATCTTCATGCTGTTTTTGATCGCGGTGATATGGCAGTCAACCCGGAAACCCTCACGATTCATTTTAGTGAGCGAGCAATTGATAGCTACCTCGATTTTGAAGGACACGTAATTCAAACAGTGCTGTCACTTGATAAAATTGCCTTGGTCGCTCGCTGGGAAGAGTTCTGTTCTCGTGTAAAGTAAAATCTAAATGTCATCAGGAGAGAGCTGTAAAAGAGTTTAAGGTCTTTCGGAGTAAGACTACTTCATCATGTAGCAGCTACTACAAATGCGTCCTACAATCGAACCTCACAAACTCATGTGGTTACGCGAGTTTCGGTAATGCGAAGGTCGTAGGT
>NZ_JADDTS010000108.1:0-173 GCF_015159675.1 Enterobacter cloacae complex sp. S2 | reverse complement strand
GACTCCTATTATCGGCACCATTTCAAGCTCTTCCCAGGTCTACCGAAATCAACTATAAGCCCGTATACTGCGGTTTCTGGCCCGTATCTTATCTCCTGTTATCAACTGTGCTCAACCGAAATCAAGTTACAGTTGGGGGCATAAGTGGGGGCATTCTGTGTTCGGTCCTGGGA
>NZ_JADDTS010000011.1:0-30017 GCF_015159675.1 Enterobacter cloacae complex sp. S2 | reverse complement strand
GCCTGCGCCCGTACCCGATAAGCGGGATGGAATATGCCGAGGGCACCGCGAAGCGGCGATTTACGGGCGGGAGCCCGGGTTGCCAGGGTGGTGGCGACTGAGCCACCCTGGCACGTTCACCGGTCATGTCGTTACAGAGTAGCAAGGAACATAAAGTGAACGGAATGACCACCACCGCCGTATGTTCCCCTCACCCTAACCCTCTCCCCGGAGGGGCGAGGGGATTGCTCAGTGCTCGCATTAATTTGTGGGGAACCCTCTCCCACGGGGAGAGGGGAAAAGAATGTTACTGTGCTTCCGCCAGCTGACGATCGCGGCGACATTTAAACATCCAGCCCACCAGCAGCAGGACGATCCACGCGAAGCCCACGTACAGGGAAATACGGGTATCCGGGTGATAACCAATCAGGCCAATGATGAAGACCAGGAAGATGAGACCGACAATGGTCGTTGGCACGCCGCCCGGCACTTTAAACTTCAGCGCTTTGGCCTCTTCTGGCGACAGGCGGCGACGGAACGCAATCTGCGACAGCAGGATCATGATCCACACCCACACCGTCGCAAAGGTCGCCAGCGACGCAATCACCAGGAAGACGTTCTCTGGCATAATGTAGTTCAGGTAGACCGAGAACAGCAGCGCCACGGTCATGACCAGCACCGTTACCCACGGGGTACCGCGACGCGACGTTTTGGCAAACACCTTCGGCGCACTGCCCTGCTCCGCCATGCCGTGCAGCATACGGCCCACGCCGAACACGTCACTGTTGATGGCCGACAGCGAGGCGGTCAGCACCACAAAGTTGAGAATGCTGGCGGCAAACGCAATGCCCATATGCTGGAAAGTCAGGACAAACGGGCTGCCGTTGGTGCCCACCTGGTTCCACGGGTAGATGGACATAATCACAAACAGCGTGCCCACGTAGAACACCAGGATGCGCATCGGCACCGAGTTGATGGCGCGCGGAATAGACTTCTCCGGATCTTTCGCTTCCCCGGCGGTGATGCCGATAATCTCGATTCCGCCATAGGCGAACATGACCATCTGCAGCGACATGACCATCCCGAGCCAGCCGTTGCTAAAGAAGCCGCCGTTGCTCCACAGGTTGTGAATGCCGGTTGGCTGTCCACCGTTGCCGATCCCCCAGATGATAATGCCGAAACCGGCGAGGATCATGATGATAATGGTCGCGACCTTGAAGAAGGAGAACCAGAACTCCAGCTCGCCAAACACCTTCACGCTCATCAGGTTAACGGCGCAGATGATCAGCACCACGCTCAGCACCCAGATCCAGTGCGGCACGGCGGGGAACCAGACCCCCATATAGATACCAAACGCCGTCACATCGGCAATGGCAACAATCAGGATTTCGAAGCAGTAGGTCCAGCCGGTGATAAACCCGGCCAGCGGGCCTAAATTTTCCTGCGCGTAGCGGGAGAAGGAACTGGCAGAGGGGTTGTGAACCGACATTTCGCCAAGGGCGCGCATGATGATATACGCCGCCACGCCGCCGATGATGTAGGCCAGCAGAACACTTGGACCGGCCATTTTGATGGCATCTGCCGAGCCATAAAAAAGACCGGTACCGATAGCCGAGCCCAGCGCCATAAAGCGGATGTGGCGGGTGCTCAATCCACGTTTAAGTTTGTTAGTGCTTTCCATTAAAATCTTGCCATTCAACACGAAAAAAACAAAAAACCACGGGGCCTTAAGCCCCGTGGTTAAACAATTTGTTGCCGTTGATTAATGGGCGTTGGATGTCACCTGACGCCCTGCCGCACGGTCCCAGATAATCGCCAGAACCAGCGCTACAACGGAAGGCATCAGCCAGGCCAGGCCCTGCTCGGACAGCGGCAGACGCTGTGTCCAGGCTGGCAGGATTTCTGCAAATGCTGATGCTTTGATCCCGTCAAGGATACCAAAAATCAGGCTGATAAACATGGCTGGCGCAATAATTCGCGTGGAGTTATGCCACCACGGACGGGTGAAGCTCAGCACTACCAGCACGATACATGGCGGATAGATCGCCGTCAGCACCGGAATTGAGACCTGAATCAGGTGGCTCAGACCGAGGTTTGACACCGCCATGGAGAAGATGCCGAGGATAAACACCAGCGTGCGGTAAGAAAGCGGCAGATACTGAGCGAAGAACTCCGCGCAGGCGCAGGTCAGACCCACCGCCGTCACCAGACAGGCCAGGAAAATCAGCGCCGCCAGCAGCATGCTGCCTGCACCACCAAAGGTGTGCTGCACGTAAGCATGCAGGATCGCCGCGCCGTTTGCGCTCTGATCGACCAGCGTTGCGCTATCTGAACCCAGACGGAACAGCGCCAGATACAGCAGCGTCAGGCCGACACCGGCCATCAGGCCAGCCCAGATGGTGTAGCGAGTCAGCAGACGCGCTTCGGTCACCCCGCGGGAACGCGCGGCGTTAACGATAACGATACCAAACACCATCGCGCCAAGCGTATCCATCGTCAGATAGCCGTTCACGAAACCGTTTGAGAACGCCGCGTTCTGGTAGGCGTCCATCGCGGAGCTGATGGGCCCCGCAGGCCAGACGATGGCCGCAACCGCCAGCACAATCAGCGCCACAATTTTCAGCGGTGCCAGGAAGTTACCCACAGTATCCAGCAGTTTGCCCGGATAGAGAGAAACCAGAATCACGATGGCGAAGTAAATGAGGCTGTAAATAAACAGCGGCATCGCGCCGTCACCGGTCAGCGGGGCAATACCCACTTCAAAGGAGACGGTCGCCGTACGCGGGGTTGCGAACAGCGGGCCAACAGCCAGATAGCAGACGGTTGCCAGCAGAACGCCAGCCACTTTGCCAATCGGGGTGCTGAGGCTGTCCACACCGCCACCGACTTTCGCCAGCGCGATAACGGTCAGTACCGGCAGGCCTACGGCAGTAAGCAGGAAGCCAAACGCAGCCGTCCAGACGTGTTCACCCGCCTGTAAGCCAACCATTGGAGGAAAAATGATGTTACCTGCGCCAACGAACAGCGCAAATGTCATAAAGCCCAGCGCGATAATGTCACGCGATTTCAAGTGATGGGTCATAAAACCTTACTGCCTGTGGATGTGGTGTTGAATACGTTGAGATTTTCGCCATCCCTGACGGGACGATACAGCGGAAAATTTGCTCAATTTCAGCGGGATATGCTCCCGTCCAGGCGTGGCGAAGAATAGTTTTTCGATTTACCACGCAAATACAGTCGGTCTGACAGTATATGGGGGGCAATTTAAACGCTTATAACGTTTAAAGGCAAGAAGGGATCGTAAAACCAGAACAATATGCCAGCATGAAAATTCAGACCAACATAATATGCCATGTATAAGAAAAACTCATGGCTAATCATGCGAACAAAAAAGCACCAGCCGTATAATATTCACTCGCGTTTCGCTTGACTGCAAAGCAAACGGGCCAGCAATCGCTGGCCCGTGGAAAGGTAGCCTGACACACACGCTGTCAGGCACTTTTTTTGGCAATTAATCGTTCCGGAATCACGAAGCTAAAGCGCGTGCCCTTACCCAGGGTGCTTTCGATATTGAGCCGGCTTTCGTGGTGGCTGACGGCATGCTTCACAATTGCCAGCCCCAGTCCGCTCCCGCCGGTCTGCCGCGAGCGCGCCTTATCCACCCGGTAGAACCGTTCGGTGAGACGCGGGAGGTGTTCAGGCCCAATCCCCGGCCCGTTGTCCTCGACGCTAAACTCAGCCCCTGCCGGAGTATGCTGCCACCGCACCGCGATATGCGTCCCTGTCGGGGTATGATTCACGGCATTATAGACCAGGTTTGAGATAGCGCTTCGCAGCTCATCTTCACTGCCGAGCACTTTCAGCGTGTTATCAACATCAAAACTCAGGGTGTGTTGATTATGGCTCAGCGTTTGGGCTTCGCGCTCCACCACTCGCAGCATCATCGGCACATCAATGATGTCGTTTAGCGCCAGCGACGGGGCAGCCTCAATTTTTGAAAGCGTTAGTAGCTGTTTGACCAGCCCTTCCATGCGGAACGTCTGTTCCCGCATGGTATGCAGCGCTTTCTCACGCGGCGCCCCCTCAAGCGTTTGCTCCTGCATCATCTCCAGATAGCCCTGAAGCACCGTCAACGGCGTACGCAGCTCGTGGCTGACGTTGGCAAAGAAGTTACGTCTTGCGCCCTCAAGCTGATGCATCTGGGTGACATCCCGCGCCACCATCAGCCACTGCCGATCGCTGTAGGGCATCACGCGAATTTCAAGATGGCGACCGTTATTGAGCTTCAGATTGTGCGGACGACTAAAATCACGCGTTTTCAGATACAGCGTGAACTCGGGATAGCGCAGAAGGTTGAGGATGTTCTGACCGTTATCATCCGGCCAGCGCAGGCCCAACAGCTGCTGTGCGAGGCCATTGCACCAGAAGATGGTCCCTTCTTCCGTCGTCAGGATCACTGCGTCCGGCAGCGACTCCGCGCCGCTGCGAAAGCGTTTTATCAGGCTTCCCAGCTCACGACGGCGCTTTTTATTACGCATCTGCATCTGGTGCAGGCCGTAGAGTAGCGGTTCCCAGCTCCCGCTTCCCGGCGGGGGTGTCATACTTCTGTCGACCCACAGCCACCAGGAAAGACGCAGTAAATTCCAGAAATGCCAGACGAGCAACCCCGTCACGGCCACCAGTAAAAACCACGGCAGATAGCCAAAAATAGCCCCCAGAATGAGGGCCGGAATACAGCATAAGATCAGTTCAAAGACGAGCCTTTTCCATGACAGACGTTCCAGCACGCGTCACACTCCTGTCATTGTTCAGAAACGGGTCGAGAAGCGATAACCCGTGCCGCGGACCGTCTGTACCATGCGATCGTGGCCGCTCAGTTCCAGTGCTTTACGCAGGCGGCGAATATGGACGTCAACCGTTCGGTCTTCGACATAGACGTTAGTTCCCCAGACGTTATTCAGCAACTGTTCGCGGCTGTAAACGCGCTCCGGGTGGGTCATAAAGAAGTGCAGGAGTTTAAATTCGGTGGGGCCCATATCGAGGGGATTTTCACCGGTCATGACCCGGTGTGAGGTAGGATCCAGGCTCAGGCCCTGCATCTCAATCACCTCTTCCACCGCCATCGGTGAAATACGGCGCATCACGGCTTTGATACGCGCCACCAGCTCTTTTGGAGAGAATGGCTTGGTGATGTAATCGTCCGCGCCGGTTTCCAGACCGCGCACGCGATCCTCTTCCTCACCGCGCGCCGTCAGCATCACCACCGGGATATCGCGGGTCATCGCCTCGCGTTTGATATGCTTGATAAACTGCAATCCGGAACCGCCAGGCAGCATCCAGTCCAGCAGGATCAGATCGGGCCAGGGTTCATTCAGCTGGTTCACCGCGCTGTCATAATCTTCCGCTTCAACCGGCTGGAAGCCATTTTGTTCAAGCACGAAGCACACCATTTCACGGATCGGAGCTTCATCTTCTACGACCAGAATACGTCTCGCCATACTTTGCCCTGTCTTATCGTATTTAAGTTACAAGTCTGTAATGCGGCGTCATTATGCGTCAGATTTATGACAGATTTATGAAAAACATTACCACGATAAATAGCAAACTGTTGTTTTATTACAGCGGTTATTTTCCGTTCCCCGAACGTTTATAATCCTGCTTTCTTATTATTGCCACGGATCTCTTATGCGCATACTTCACACCTCAGACTGGCACCTGGGTCAAAATTTTTACAGCAAAAGCCGCGCCGCGGAACATGAAGCGTTCCTGAACTGGCTGCTGGAGACGGCTCAGGCTCACGAGGTGGACGCAATTATTGTGGCGGGCGACATTTTTGATACCGGATCGCCGCCGAGCTATGCGCGTGAGCTGTACAACCGTTTTGTGGTCAACCTCCAGCAAACCGGTTGTCACCTGGTGATTGTCGCCGGAAACCATGACTCGGTGGCGACGCTGAATGAATCCCGCGATATTCTGGCGTTCCTCAATACCACCGTGGTGGCCAGCGCCGGACACGCGCCGCAGATCCTGAAAAAACGTGACGGCACACCGGGCGCGGTGCTATGCCCAATTCCGTTTTTACGCCCGCGCGATATCGTGCAAAGCCAGGCAGGCCTGTCCGGGAGCGAAAAACAGCAGCATCTGTTGCAGGCCATCACCCGCTATTATCACCAGCAGCATACGGAAGCCTGCGCCCTGCGCGGCGAACAGGCCATTCCGATCGTTGCCACCGGGCACCTCACCACCGTCGGGGCCAGTAAGAGTGACGCGGTGCGCGAGATTTATATCGGTACGCTGGACGCGTTTCCAGCGCAAAACTTTCCTCCCGCCGACTACATTGCCCTCGGGCATATTCACCGGGCCCAGATCGTCGGGGGATGCGAGCATATTCGCTACTGCGGCTCGCCCATTTCCCTCAGTTTTGACGAAACGGGCAAAGCCAAATCTGTGCATCTGGTGAGCTTCACCGAAGGCCAACTTAGCGCCGTTGAGACGCTTGAGGTGCCGGTCACCCAGCCGCTGGCGGTGCTGAAAGGCGATCTGGCCGCCATTACCGCTCAGCTTGAGCAGTGGCGCGGCGCAGTGCTTAATCCCCCCGTCTGGCTCGATATCGAAATCGCCACCGATGACTACCTGTACGATATGCAGCGTAAAATTCAGACGCTGACGGAAGACCTTCCCGTAGAGGTGCTGCTGGTACGTCGCAGCCGCGAGCAGCGCGAGAAAATTCTGCTGAATGCCCATCGTGAAACGCTTAGCGAACTTCGGGTTGAAGAGGTGTTCGCGCGGCGGCTTGCGCATGAAGAAGTGGACGAGGCCAGGCGCACCAGGCTTAACGAGCTGTTTGCCCATACCCTGCATTCCCTCAATGACGAGGACGAAAACGCATGAAAATTCTGAGCCTGCGTCTGAAAAATCTGAATTCGCTAAAGGGTGAGTGGAAAATCGATTTCACCGCGGAGCCTTTCGCCAGCAATGGGCTATTTGCCATCACCGGCGCAACCGGCGCGGGTAAAACCACGCTGCTGGATGCCATCTGCCTGGCGCTTTACCACGAAACACCGCGTCTTAATAAGGTCTCTCAGGCACAAAACGACCTGATGACGCGCGATACCGCCGAATGCCTGGCTGAAGTGGAATTTGAGGTCAAAGGCGTTGCTTATCGCGCTTTCTGGAGCCAGAACCGCGCCCGCAACCAGCCAGACGGGAACTTACAGGCACCGCGCGTTGAGCTGGCCCGCTGCGAAGACGGGAAAATTCTGGCCGATAAAGTCACGGATAAGCTGGAACAAACCGCCGCACTCACCGGGCTGGACTATGGTCGCTTTACCCGCTCGATGTTGCTCTCTCAGGGGCAGTTTGCCGCCTTCCTGAACGCTAAACCGAGCGATCGGGCAGAGCTGCTGGAGGAACTGACCGGCACGGAAATTTACGGCCACATTTCCGCCATGGTTTTTGAAAAACACAAAGCGGCACGCAACGCGCTGGAGATGTGCGAAGCGCAGGCCGCAGGCGTTGTGCTGCTGAGCGAGGAACAGCAGCAGCACTTGCAGCAAAGTTTGCAGGCACTTACTGATGAAGAAAAAATCCTGCTGGCACAGCAGCAGAGCCAACAGAAAGATTTTCAGTGGCTTACGCGTAACGACGAGCTGATACGTGAGCAGCAACGCGCAGCCGCTTCGCAGCAGCAGGCGCAACAGGCTCTGACGGACGCCGCGCCGCAACTGGCGAAGCTCCAGCTGGCACAGCCCGCCGCCCAGCTACGTCCGCTGTGGGAGTATCAGCAGGAGCAGACCACCCGCCTGGCGCAGACAACAGCGCGAATTGTTGAAGTAAACACTCGCTTACTCGACAGAGCGGCGCAGCGCTCGCGTATTCGCAACGGTGCGCTGCGCAACCGTGAACAGTTGCAGACAGAGCACAAGGTACTGACGCAGTGGCTGACCGAACACGATCGTTTCCGTCAGTGGGGGCAGGAAATTGCCGGCTGGCGGGCGCATTTTACGCAACTGAGTCGCGATAAAAATCAGCTTGTGGCCCAGTCAGCGCGCATAGCTGAGCTTCGTCAGAAGCTGGCTGAGATGCCGGAGAGTACGTTGACGCTGACGGCTGAGGATCTCGCGAAGGCAATGGAGCAACAGGCACAATCGCGGGCGCTCCGCCAGCGTCTGACTGCGCTTCACGCTCGCTATCAGCCGCTGCAAAAACGGCTGCGTCAGAATGCGGAAAGCGTGCAGAAAGCGCAGGCTGAGCAGGCTAAGCTCAATGAAACGCTGATCCTACGGCGTCAGCAGTTCAAAGAGAAAAATCAGCACTATGCCGACCTGAAAGCGCTCTGTGAGCGTGAGGCGACAATCAAGGATCTTGAGAACTATCGTGCACAGCTCGAAGCGGGTAAACCTTGCCCGCTCTGCGGTTCAAGCGAACATCCGGCAGTTGTGCAGTATCAGGCGCTTGAACTGACCGACAATCAGCGCCGCCGCGACGCGCTGGAGAAAGAGGTTGCCGCGCTAAAAGAGGAAGGATTGCTGGTGCTCGGGCAGGTGAATGCGCTCACCCAACAGATCCAGCGCGAGACAGAGGAAGTACAGGCCCTCTCTCAGGAAGAGCAAGCACTCACTAAAGAGTGGCTGGAGGTCTGCGCCTCCCTGAACATAGCGCTGAATATTCAGGATGATATTGCCCCCTGGATGAGTGAACAGGAGCAGTATGAACGCCAGCTGTATCAGCTTAGCCAGCGTCTGACGCTGCAAAACCAGCTCAATGAACAGGAAGATCAGGCGCGCCAGTACCAGCAGCAGCTGACGGCGACGCGTCAGGCGCTGGCGGCCTCGTTACAATCGCTGTCGCTTAGCGTGCCCGATGAAGGGGCTGAAAGCGCCTGGCTGAGCGCGCGCGAAGCTGAATATACCCGCTGGCAGGAAAAACAGGCCCAGCACGGTACGATTCAGGAAGGTATTAACGCCCTGATGCCCATTCTGGAGACGCTGCCGGTTACCAATGATGCAGAAGCCGACGCGGTTATCCCTGAGAACTGGCGCGGCATCCACGACGAATGCGTGTCGCTGCAAAGTCAGCTCACCACCCTACAGCAACAGGAGACGCTTGAGCGTGAACGGCTCCAGCAATCACAGGCTCAGTTCAACGCCGCGCTGACCGCGAGCTGCTTTGCCGATCGGGAAGCATTTCTCTCCGCCCTGCTGGATGAAGCGTCGATCCGCCAGCTTGAACAACAAAAGCAGACGCTGGAGAACCAGCTCCAGCAGGCCACGGCGCTCTCCGTACAGGCAAACCAGCAGCTTCAGGCGCATCAGGCACAGCGCCCCGAGGGGCTGGAAACCGACGCCGCAACCCTTCAGGCGCAGTTACACCAGCTGGCGCAACTGCTTCGTGAAAACACCACGCATCAGGGGGAGATCCGCCAGCAGCTCAAGCAGGACGGTGATAACCGTCTGCACCAGCAGGCGCTTATGCAGCAGATTGAGGAGGCGGCGCGTCAGGCTGACGACTGGGGCTATCTCAATGCGCTGATAGGCTCCAGCACCGGCGATAAATTCCGTAAATTCGCCCAGGGGCTGACGCTGGATAATCTGGTGTGGCTTGCCAACCAGCAGCTCAACCGTCTGCATGGCCGCTATCTGCTTCAGCGTAAAGCCAGCGACGCGCTGGAGCTGGAGGTGGTTGATACCTGGCAGGCCGATGCGGTACGCGATACCCGTACCCTGTCCGGCGGGGAAAGTTTCCTCGTCAGTCTGGCGCTGGCTTTAGCGCTTTCCGATCTGGTCAGTCACAAAACGCGCATTGACTCGCTTTTCCTGGATGAAGGGTTCGGCACACTCGACAGCGAAACGCTGGACACCGCGCTGGATGCGCTCGACGCGCTGAACGCCACCGGGAAAACCATCGGCGTGATCAGCCACGTAGAGGCAATGAAAGAACGTATTCCGGTGCAGATCAAGGTGAAGAAGATCAACGGGCTGGGGTATAGCAGGCTGGACAGGGAGTTTGCGGTGCAGTAAATGGGGGATGTTGCCCTCACCCTGGCCCTCTCTCTGTGGGAGAGGTTACAAACATCAAAAACGGCAACGCAAGTTGCCGTTTTGCGTTTATTCCGGCCAGAGCCACGCCGCGCCGCGCACACCGCTGGAATCTCCATGGACGGCTTTGCGGATCGGCGTTTCGCATTCGCCCCCAAATACCCACTGTTTCACCAGCGTTGGCACCGTCGCGTACAGCCGGTCAACGTTGCTCATGCCGCCGCCCAGCACAATCACGTCCGGATCGAGGATATTGATCACATGCGCCAGTGATTTAGCCAACCGCATTTCGTAGCGGCTGAGCGCCAGTTCAGCCACCGGATCCTGTTCCTCAACCAGACGCATAATCTCGTTGCCTTTCAGCGGCTGGCCGCTCAGACGATGATAATCGGTGGCAAACCCCGTGCCGGAAATAAAGGTCTCAATACAGCCCTGCTTGCCACAGTAGCACGGCACCTCGGCACGGTATTTGAGTTCATCTTCGTCCATCCACGGTAACGGGTTGTGCCCCCACTCACCCGCGGTGCCGTTGCCGCCAATATGCGAGCGCCCACCGAAGGCCACGCCCGCCCCGCAGCCGGTACCGATAATGACCGCAAATACGGTCTGCGCGCCAGCCGCTGCGCCATCTACGGCCTCAGAGACCGCCAGGCAGTTAGCGTCATTTGCCAGACGCACTTCCCGGTTCAGACGCTGGCTTAAGTCTTTATCAAACGGCTGACCGTTGAGCCAGGTAGAGTTGGCATTTTTCACCACGCCGGTATACGGCGAAATGGAGCCGGGGATCCCCATCCCGACCGTGCCCGTCTCGCCCGTTGCCTGCTCTGCCATATCGACCAGACGGGCAATCGTCTCTATGGTCTGGTGATAATCATCGCGCGGCGTAGGCAGACGGTGGCGAAACAGTTGCTCCCCCTGCTCGCTCAACGCAATAACTTCTGTTTTGGTGCCGCCCAAATCAATCCCAATACGCACAAGACACTCCTCATTATTTTGATTATCAACAGAGTAGAAGCCCACTTCCCGATTAGCAATGCAAGCGATGCGACAATTCGTTATCATGCCCGCTGATTTAACGACAAGGCCGTGGAAATTATCATGCTGTGGTTCAAAAATTTGATGGTTTACCGTCTCAGCCGCGACGTTTCGCTGCGTGCAGAAGAGATGGAAAAACAGTTAGCCGCTTACTCCTTTACCCCTTGCGGTAGCCAGGATATGGCAAAAACCGGCTGGGTTCCGCCAATGGGTTCTCAAAGCGATGCGCTGACCCACGCCAGCAGCACGGGGCAAATCATCGTTTGCGCCCGCAAAGAAGAGAAGATCCTGCCGACGCCTGTGGTGAAGCAGGCGCTCGAAGCGAAGATCTTCAAGCTGGAAGCTGAACAGGGCCGTAAGCTTAAAAAAACCGAAAAAGATTCACTGAAGGATGAAGTGCTGCACTCGCTGCTGCCGCGCGCCTTTAGCCGCTTTAGCCAGACCATGATGTGGATCGACACCGTGAACGGGCTGATCATGGTCGACTGCGCCAGCGCCAAAAAAGCGGAAGATACGCTGGCGCTGCTGCGTAAGAGCCTTGGCTCATTACCGGTGGTACCGCTGGCACTGGAGACGCCGATTGAGCTGACCCTGACTGAGTGGGTGCGCAGCGGGACTGCCGCGCAGGGCTTCCAGATCCTTGATGAAGCAGAGCTGAAAGCGCTGCTGGAAGATGGCGGCGTGATCCGCGCGAAGAAACAGGATCTGGTGAGCGACGAGATCGCCGTGCACATTGAAGCGGGCAAAGTGGTGACTAAACTGGCACTCGACTGGCAGCAGCGCATTCAGTTTGTGATGTGTGATGACGGCTCCGTGAAGCGCCTTAAATTCTGCGATGAACTGCGCGATCAGAACGAAGATATCGACCGCGAAGATTATGCTCAGCGCTTTGACGCAGACTTTATCCTGATGACCGGCGAGCTGGCGGCGCTGATCCAGAACCTGGTGGAAGGTCTCGGCGGCGAAGCGCAGCGTTGACAGGCAAAACGTAGGCCGGGTAAGCGAATGCGCCACCCGGCATGCTTTTATTTCAGATAGCGGCACAGATAAGAGGTTGGCTCTGCAACCTGCAAATGGAACTCGCTGTGGCCCGGCACGTTGAACACCTGCCCGGCACTATAGACTTTCCACTCCGTTTCACCCGGCAGCAGGACGTTCAGCGCACCACTGACCACCGTCATCTCTTCCGCTTCTGCGGTGCCAAAGGTGTATTCCCCTTCCGCCATGACGCCGACACTGGCGCGGCCAGTGCTGCTGCTGGTAAAACCAATGGATTTCACTTTACCGGAAAAGTATTCGTTACTTTGAAGCATGAACTGGCCCTTATATTTATAGAGAAAAATCCACTATAGGGGCCATGCTCATGACCTGTCACGCAAAATCATTACACCAGCAATTCTGACGCCAGACGCGCCATCAGGACGTTAGAGAGCAGCACCGGAACATCCAGCTTCTTTTGCAGTAAATCACGATGCCGTTGATGGAAGCCCAGGCAGTCCAGCATCAGGACATCCGCCCCTCTGTCGATCAACTCCTGCCCGGCCGCAATCAGCTTCGCTTCGCTGTCCCAGAACGGGTTTGCCAGCGCGTACAGCGGGGTGTGCTCCAGCGCGGCCCACTTCACCGTCTGGTTATCCAGCAGTTCTTCTACGGGAACGATAACGCCCACCTGATGACCATCAACAATTGACGCCACCAGCGGGGGGATAATCCGCATCGGTTCGAGCAGAATGGCATTACGCGCGCTGAGTCCTTTAACGGGTGCTGTGCTCATCAGCAAAATGACGTCATAGTCCTGATTGTCGAGCACTTCGATCACACCCTGTAGCGCGCGCTCAATTTTCTGGCGTGACACGTGCGCCAGTTTACCGTCACTGAGTAACGTTGCCAGGGGATCTTCCCCCTCCCCGACTGCGTAGTCTTCCATGACCTCTTCCCGACTCAGCTTCCCTAACAGACTGAGATGCGTAATTTGTTGTTCAGAGACATGCTCGGTTAAGAGCGGTAATACTTCGCTTACAGGGACCACACCAATCGTGAGGATCGCCAACGTCGCCTTCATTTTGATCGCCTTCCGTTACTACCACTACTGCCACACAGGTACAGGCTCACTACGCTGCACTGTTCATTTATTCAACAAAACAGCACCAAGCGTAGCAGGGGATCTCTACACCGTAATGTAAAGATCGACTGGCCTTTCCAAATCTACCTGTAATAACTAAATATTAACTGCTGCTTAACATCAGCGATAAGTTAAAAGTGTGATTCAGGCACGGTTGTAACGAATTCGGATTATTGTCAGGACTTCTCGGGATCCTCATAGCGCCGTTTCGCATCCAGCGCTTCCTGTTCGGTTTCATGTTCGCTGATCAGCGAATCAGGTTTAGGGTGATCGGCACGCAGCTGGTACCAGGTTACGGTCCGATCGCTATTACCTTTTTCAACGGTAACGATGCGGGCTTCACGTGGATAGGGAGGTCTGGTTGGCATAGCTCATCCTTTTTTTATGTCTGAGCTATGAGTATAGACGGCTGTCAGCTGGCGCAAGCCAAACGCAGGGCGGTAATAATCTGAATCGCAACTTTCTCGGGTGACGCCGACGCATCCACAACGTGGTGTGCCGCCTCGCGGTACAGTGCATCGCGTTCGGCGAGGACCTCGCTGACCTCTTCACTCAGCGGTTTCGCGGTCAGCGCCGGGCGCTGCCCTTCTTCCGGAAACGCCTCCAGCCGCCCCACCAGCGTAGAAACCGGGGCACAGAGGTAGATTACGACACCCTTTTCGCGCATAAACTGGCGGTTATACGGCGCCAGAATAATGCCTCCACCGGTCGCAATCACGGTCGACGGCGCGGTCACCGCTTCCAGCGTGGCCGTTTCGCGCGCACGAAAGCTCTCCCACCCCTCATTCTCCACGATATCGGCGATGGTCTTACCGGCATTCTCCTGGAGCCAGTGGTCAGTATCGACAAACTGACTCTGGCACAGACGCGCCAGCTCCAGACCAACGGTGGTTTTCCCACAGCCGCGAGGGCCAACTAAAAAGATGGGTGGGTTCATAACCAGGTGTTCCCCTTGCTGCCGGATAACTGAAGGCTGTAAAGAAATGATTGCAGAAGATGTTGCGCTAACTTTACTGCAAAGCGGTACGGAATGACAAGCCTGTGGAAGTCACACTGTACCACAAAACAGCCCGGAGGTGGGCTACGCCGGGCGGCGCTTCACTTCCAGCAGCCATTTATCCAGCTCGGCGGCAAACTGCTGGCGATCGCGCTGCGACAGGCTGTCCGGCCCACCGGTTTGCACGCCGCTGGAACGCAGGGTATCCATAAAATCACGCATGGTGAGCTTCTCCCGGATCGTTGCCGGAGAGTAGCGCTCGCCGCGCGGGTTAAGCGCCGCGGCCCCCTTCGCCAGCACGTCGGCAGCCAGCGGGATATCCGCCGTGATCACCAGATCTCCTGCGTCACACAGGCGTACTATCTCGTTATCTGCCACGTCGAACCCGGCCGGCACGCGCAGAGAACGAATGAACCTGGAGGGCGGCACGCGGATATTCTGGTTCGCCACCAGCGTCATCGGCATCTGCACCCGCTCGGCGGCGCGGAATAAAATCTCTTTAATCACATTCGGACACGCGTCCGCATCAACCCAAATCGCCATAGTGTCTCCCCATTATGATTCTGGCGACTATTGTCGCCTGCATTTCGTTGTTAAGCTATCAATGAGAGATAACAACGCATAATAACGGAGAGACGTGATGGATAAGAAAATCGGGTTTATCGGCTGCGGAAACATGGGTAAAGCTATTCTCGGTGGACTGATAGCCAGCGGCCAGGTGCTGCCGGGGCAGATTTGGGTCTATACCCCATCCCCGGATAAAGTCGCGGCGCTGCGTGATGAGTATGGTATCAACGCCGCCGAAAGCGCGCAGGAAGTGGCTCAGGTGGCGGACATTGTCTTTGGCGCCGTTAAGCCGAATATCATGATTAAAGTCCTGAGCGAGATCACCTCCAGCCTGAACAAAGAGAGCCTGGTGGTGTCGATTGCCGCAGGCGTGACCCTCGACCAGCTCGCCCGCGCGCTGGGGCACGACCGTAAGATTGTTCGCGCCATGCCAAACACCCCGTCGCTGGTGAATGCCGGTATGACCTCCGTTACCCCGAACGCGCTGGTTACTTCTGAAGAGGTGGCGGATGTATTGAACATTTTCCGCTGCTTCGGCGAAGCGGAAGTGATTGCCGAACCGATGATCCACCCGGTTGTCGGCGTGAGCGGTTCTGCCCCGGCGTATGTCTTTATGTTTATCGAAGCCATGGCCGATGCCGCCGTACTTGGCGGTATGCCGCGCGCGCAGGCCTACAAATTTGCGGCGCAGGCGGTGATGGGCTCGGCCAAAATGGTGCTGGAAACGGGTAAACATCCGGGCGAACTGAAAGATATGGTGTGCTCGCCGGGTGGCACAACCATTGAAGCCGTGCGCGTGCTGGAAGAGCGCGGGTTCCGCTCCGCCGTGATCGAGGCGATGGAAAAATGCATGGAAAAATCAGAGAAGCTGAGTAAGTCCTGATGCGTTACGCCGGGCGTCAGGCGGCCACTTCGGTGCGACCCCGTCCGGCATTTTTGGCTTTATAGAGGGCCACGTCCGCGGCCTTTAGCCATTCACGATAGTGCGTGAACTGCGCCCCCCAGGGGGCAACCCCAACGCTGATACACAACCTCGCCATAGGTGCTCCGTGCAGCGGCATGTTGACCAGCCTTTCATGGACGCGCGCCATCGCCGCAATCGCGTTGTCGGCAGGCGTGCCTGACATGATCACCGCGAACTCATCTCCCCCGAAGCGGCCAATATAATCGCCTGCGCGCAGGGTCAGCTGAAGCTGGCGCGTGATGGCGACAATCGCTTCATCCCCCACGTCATGCCCCCAGGTGTCGTTGATCGTCTTGAAGTGATCGATATCGATGAGCAGTATCGTCGCCTGTCGATGGCTGCGACGGCAGGCCTCAAATTCGTTACGCAGCAACGTTTCCCAGTGACGGCGATTGAACACGCCGGTCATTCCGTCGCGGGTACTCATCAGCTCAAGCCGACGCTTATGCTCTGCCAGCCGGATCGCCGTGCGGTGGCTGAGCCAGGCAAACAGCATGGGGTAGACCACCAGCACGGGGAGCGTCAGCCACAACGCCAGCGGTTCAGAGGTCAATAGCACAGGAGTATCCGTGGATTGCACGGTGAGCAGGGCAGACAGAGCAAGCAGCGCAAGTCCTGTCAGAAATAAGCGGCATCCCCCCGATCCCATCATGTTCATGCCGATCATCACGATCAGCGCCGCCGTTGGCAACGCATTGAACCCTATTAAGCCCATCCAGACGCCAGCAATGATGGCATCGATTTTCAGATTAACGATTTCACCACTGTGGGGGCAGGTCGAACGAAAAGCCAGCTGCCAGGCCAGATGGGGCCAGACAAAGACCCAGCCCACCAATAACAACCACCAGACGCCAGAAAGAAGCAGACTCACCAGAACGCTGGCAAGCGGAACAAACAGCGCCGCCAGACCAACGATGCGTGCCAGCCGTATTCGCCGGGCAAATCGCAGACCGGAACGATATGAGTCATCCTGAGAAAGCTGCTGATACCACGCTTCCCGAATGTTCTCGTGATTGTCATAAAACTCATCATTCATCATTTTTGGGAATATTCTGAAACATTTTCCCAAATTATAGAGAGGGGGATAGCGAGGAAAGTATGAAATTTTGGGTGAGCCACAGCCGTGACTCACCCGTTAGCACTACGCCTGTTTTTTCAGGCACGCGCTCATAAACTTGCTGCGATCGTCGCCTTTAAGCATCTGCTGTGTCGCCTGGGCATTGCACTCGCGCATTTTTTGCTGCTGCGGGGTCAGGCTTTTTTCACCCGGTTTGGTCGTACCATTTTTAAGGCAGTCGCTCATATACGTTTTACGGGCATCCCCTTTCAGACTTTGCGAGGTCGCCTGTTGGTTACAGGTCGTCATGCGCTGCTGCTGGGGCGTTAACGTTTTCTCTTCCGCATGTGCTGAGGCGATCAGACACAGGCCAGAGAGCAGGGTAACCAGAATTGTTGTTTTCATTGCACCATCCTTTATGTGAAGTTCCACGTTAAGTCTGGTTCGTTACGGGAAAAAAACCACCCTGCGGCCATGATTTTCACCGTGATTCAGGGTTATTTCAGTCCCGTCGCAGCGCGATTATTATTACCGGTTTCGCAGGAACGGAGGAGGTAATTACGAGCGAGTTTAATGCGGTGAAAAGTGTGCTCTGCTTCATTTTAATTTCCCCATGGTAACAGGGTAAAAATAAAAACAGAGCGACGCCAGGCATCCTGCATGACAATTCTGTGACACGTCATTTCACCTCTGGCCGGTTAACTGCGAGGATGCCTTAAAAGCTTCTTTACGTATTGCTGAAGCAGCTCCGCGTCCTCTGCAGGCACCTGTGAATCAGGGCGAGCTTTTTCCAGCGCGCCTTCAACGTTGTCGATCAACGCCTCCTGCTCTGGTTTTGCCATCTGTCGCAGCAGCGCCGTTACAACGATTTCCAGCGCCTCGACCTGGGCAACCAGCTCTTTCGACTCTTCTTCCTTTTGGGCAAGCTTAACCAACAACTCAGCAATGAGATTTTTCATGGTGCTATGTCCTTATGTGATTTCCCCTGAAATTAACACCCTCACTGAATAATGAAAAGCATGGATTGGTTTTATCTTATGCAAAAGTGACATTGCTGCCAAAAAAGATATTTCGGAGCGCAAGCGAAACGTTTTTCTAAAAGACAGAAGCCGCATTTCGTTATATAAAAATGCGGCCATCATAAGAATTAATAATATATTATCGTGTTTACCTGGCTGACTTTGCCTCAGCGATTCGCCGGCGACGGCGCAAGGCAAAGGCCAGTTGAATAATATTAAGAAGCACCACCACCGCCGTCGCGGCAAATACCCAGCGGAAACCCGCCATCGCCGAGACCGAGGCGCCAATAAGCGGGCCCGCTACGTTGCCTAAATACATGAACGACTGGTTGTAGCCAAAAATGCGGCCGGTTACCTGGTCACTGGAATATTTCACCAGCAGCGTCTGTACAGCGGGCAGCATAGCACCATCCGCGAAGCCAAGCAGGAAGCGCAACACCCCGAGCTGAAGCGGTGTTGTGACGAACGACATGGCAAAGAAAAGGATCACCGCAATGATGAGCGTTGCCATCAGAATGCGTGCCGTACCGATCCTGTCGCCCAGTTTCCCCAGACGCGGAGCGGACATCAGCGCCGACACGCCCGGCACGGCGGCAATCATCCCGCTCAGAAAAGCAATGTTGCTGCTGTCCGGTGCCATCGACTTGATAAACAGCGCCAGAATCGGTCCCACCGAGCCGTTACAGAGCTGGATCACCATCGTTGTCACAAAAAGGCTAATCATCAGGCCAGGATAAGGTAGCGAGGCGAAAACCGCCTTTCCGCTCAGGCGTTCTGATTTGCTGACGACAGGCCGACCGCCCTCTTTAATCAGAAAAAGGGAGACCAGAAAGCTGACCGTTAGCAGGATGGCGGTAATGATAAAGACCGCACGCAGCCCAACATGGTCAGCCAGGAAGCCGCCGAGCAGGGGGCCGCCAATTACACCGCTAATCTGGGCAGTGGAAAGCGTGCTGAGTGCCCAGCCGCTCCGCTCGCGCGGTACCTGTGAGGCCACCAGCGCCATGGCATTCGGAATGTACCCGGAGGTCAGCCCCATTATCGCCCGCAGAATAAACAGCTGCCAGACGTTGGTGGCGAAGGCCTGGAGCAAAATGGCTATCGCCATCCCCAGCGAGGCGCGGAGCAGCATCAACTTGCGCCCCTTGCGATCCGCAAGGCTGCCCCACATCGGTGACACAATAGCGGACACCAGAAACGTCACGCTGAACGTCAGGCCGGACCACATAGAGAGCGCTTCATGGGAAGTGACCCCCAGCTGCGACACGTAAAGCGGCAGGAAGGGCAATATCTGGCTGATAGCCAGTCCGGTGAAGAAGCAGCCGAACCAGACTGAAATGAGGTTAACTTTCCAGGATTCCATAACAGAAATAGTCTTCATTTTTAGGCGAATTCGCCGACAGATTAGCAAGTTACGCGCAATGACATAGCGCCAGAGATGCGGCCTTGCAGACTTTGGTGTTTTATCTTCCCAGTCATCATATTTGTGAGATAAGTCACAATCTATCCAATTTTCGGCGGAAGATTATGCTTCATCGACATAAGCCATAGCCGCGCATTCCCAGATGGAAATGGTTGGCATGGGCGGCATTGTAGTCCGGCCCCAGACCGTTACCGTAATAGCCGCAGCTTGCCGACAGCAGGGCCTGTAGCCAGGGCTGCGTCTTTTCCGCTTTCCAGCCGTTGAGGACGGTAACACGCTGTCCGTTTGCCAGCCTGAAAGCGCTGATATCCAGCGCATCCGCCGTGGCATGTTCGCTGCGCCGCGCATCCGGGCGGCTGTAGATATTGCGGCAGGCGAAGCTGCCCAGATGTTCAATACGCGTAAGCTCGCTGCCGGTCCAGGTTTTGGTGAGCGGCCGGGCCTGCTGGCTGACAAACAGCGCCGAGCTTAACGCCAGCGGGCAACTGGCAAGGAAGCTGCTGTTCAGGCTCACTGGGCCAAAATCGCGCACGCGCACCACGTTACTCAGCGGACATTCCCCGGCGCTGTCAGCGACCGCCTGGGTACGGATAAGCTGGCGTTGATTCGCCTGCGCTAACAGGTTTTCGCACGCCTGCGGCGTTAAGCGCCGGAGTTTAAACTGGGTTATTTTTCCTGGCGGATCGTCAAGCGTAAGCGGCACGAAAGGGTTATAATGCGGCGGCAACCAGCGGTAGCCCACCGTGGCGATCCCGGCAATAACAATAAGAATAAGCAGACCTTTTCCTTTCACGCGCCCCCCTTCAACATCCCTCAAAACATTATGGCAGAAGGCCGCGAAACCCGCCGGGCATCGTGGTATGTTATTGGCTTTTCGTCAGACTGGAAGAGAGTGAGATGGCAAAGCAGCGCGTAGGTATTGTCTTTGGGGGAAAATCATCAGAGCACGAGGTGTCATTGCAATCGGCTAAAAATATCGTTGATGCGATTGATAAAAGCCGTTTTGACGTGGTGCTGCTGGGCATTGATAAACAGGGCCAATGGCATGTTAACGATGCCAGCCAGTATCTGTTACACGCTGATGATCCGGCGCGCATCGCCCTTAATCCTTCTGATATCAGCGTCGCAACGGTTCCAGGCGTGGCACAGGGACAGCTTATCGATGCCGGGAACGCGCAGGCGCTGGCACAGATTGACGTGGTGTTCCCTATCGTTCACGGCACGCTGGGCGAAGACGGCTCCCTGCAAGGCATGTTGCGGATGGCGAACCTGCCGTTTGTCGGCTCCGATGTGCTGGGTTCTGCCGCCTGCATGGATAAAGACGTCACAAAACGTCTGCTGCGCGACGCCGGTCTGAATATTGCACCGTTCGTCACGCTCACTCGCGCCAACCGCGATAAACACAGCTTCGCGCAGATCCAGGCGCAACTCGGCCTGCCGCTGTTCGTGAAACCGGCGAATCAGGGCTCGTCCGTCGGCGTCAGCAAAGTCACCAGCGAAGCACAGTTTAACGATGCCGTTCGTCTGGCTTTTGAGTTTGACCACAAGGTGGTGGTTGAGCAGGGAATTAACGGGCGCGAAATTGAGTGCGCCGTACTGGGTAACGACTTCCCGCAGGCGAGTACCTGTGGTGAAGTGGTGCTGAATAGCGACTTCTACTCCTACGACACCAAATATATTGACGACAAAGGTGCCCAGGTTGTGGTTCCCGCCGCGCTCGATCCTGACGTTAACGACAAGATCCGGGCGATCGCCGTTGAAGCCTATCAGGTGCTGGGATGCAGTGGGATGGCGCGCGTCGATGTGTTTCTGACGGCGGATAACGAGGTGGTGATTAACGAAATCAACACCCTGCCGGGCTTTACCAATATCAGCATGTACCCGAAATTGTGGCAGGCCAGCGGAATAAGCTATCCGGAACTGATCACCCGCCTGATTGAACTGGCGCTGGAGCGTCACGCCGCTGACAGCGCCCTGAAAAGCTCTGTTAACTGACGGTTAGTCGGCTTTCTCTGCCGTCGTCTCATCGGGACGACGGCGGATAATGAATCCCGCCAGCCAGAAACTGATTACCCAGGTCACCAGCCCAACCGCATAGGTTTGCCAGCCCTTCGCTTCAAATCCCAGCAGCCCGACAACACCGTTGAGTATAAAGATCAGCCCGATCGCAAAGGCGTAGTAATGCCAGTCACGGCGTAGTTTGGAAGTGAGCTTCATGACAACTCCGGCAGAAAAAAAACTATCCTCTCACAGTTTGATGAAGCCGTCTGTGGCGGATACGTAAATTCTGAAAAGCAGCGTAGTTTCACTTATGTTATCAATTTGTGACGTGATGCAGAAATCGACAATCCAGGAGAAATCCTGAGCCGAATTTCCCACGATTCTGATATTGACAAATGCTATGACCTGTCACACTCACCCTGTACGACGCGTATTAAAACAGAGTGATATTTTCGGGAGGTCTTATGGCAGACTTTACATTGTCGAAACCGATTTTTGGCGGAAAACAACCAAAAACCTCCACGGCGGGGAATATTGCCTATGCCCTGTTTGTTCTGTTTTGTTTCTGGGCAGGAACCCAACTGCTGAATATGCTGGTGCATGCCCCTGGCGTGTATGAGCATCTGATGCAGGTGCAGGATACCGGCCGCCCGCGCGTTGAAATCGGTTTAGGCGTGAGCACCGTATTCGGGCTCATTCCCTTCCTCGCGGGCAGCATGGTTCTGGGCGTGATTGCGCTCGTGCTGCGCTGGCGCAACCGCCACTGATTACAGTCCCATACAGCGAGCCCGACGATCGTCCACGCGTTTTGCGAACCATGCGGTCGTCAGGTTACGCGTGATCTTCGGGCTTTCAAGCTGAATGCCTGGCAGAATGGCTCTGGGTAGTGCCTTTCCACTTTTCTTCTCTGCAAGCGCGAAAACCTGCTTATACAGATCCGTTTTCTCAAACGCCAGGCTGTCACCCTTCTCCAGCTGTCGGCGAATGTCACTGTTGCTCATCTCCAGTTTCGTCGAAATTTTTCGCACTGCCCGTTCGGTGGACCCTGCCTCGCTGCTGCCGTATGCAATGAGATCGCCATCCAAAGCGAGCTTCACACCGCTGGCGCGGCTTACCGCATTCTGGAAGGCTGCATTTCGGCTGGCATACCAGCCCGCGTTAAAGTCGGCAAAACGATACAGCGGTTTATCGTAGTTGGCCGGATAATTCAGCAGGTGATACGTCCCAAACCACAGCCCACCGCGCAGGGAGAAGACTTCCTGACGCACCGTACCGTCGATCTCCCACGGATAGCCGTCGGTATGCTTTTCCGCAAATGCGATGCTTACCTGCATCGGACCGCCGGTATGTACCGGATTCAGCGAGCCAAACAGCTTCTGCCCCATCGGCACCATATTGATGAAATCATCGAAAATGGCGCTGAGCTGCCTCTCGGTTTTCACCGTATCCAGCCGTTCGCTGTAGCTTTTCCCGTTTGGCGAGGTGATTTTAAGGGCGGTATGTACCAGGAAAACCGGGATATGCATCGATTCGGCCCGGCGGTCGATCTCCTTCCAGGCGATTTTGTTCAGGCCAGGCACAACAGGATCTGACTGATACATCGATTCCTGCTGCGCCACCGCCAGCACCGAGCAGATGTTCTCCTCGGTAGGCGCGATCTTCTGACTTTTGAAGGTCGTTGCCAGCGCATCAGCCCACTCACTGCGATCCTTCACGCTGGCGGGCATTTTTTGCCGCACCACGCTCGCCACATCAACGGGCTTCTCCCCTTCTTTGAGCGGGGCGGCCCCTTTCTCGGCACAGCCCGCCAGCACGACGGCGGCGAGTAACGTCAGCGGTAATGCACGTGGTACGGCAAATGGCATAGCAATTCCTTTTTAACCTAATGTATGGGTGACTTCCTGCAAATCCTTATCGTCCAGCTCACGCTCGAAACTGCGTAAACGTTTGTAGATGGACATCAGCTCCACCAGCGTAGTCCAGGAGCTAATCAGGTACTGGAACGAACCGCGAACCTGACCAAAAACGTTGGTGATCTGGGTCATCAGACCGAGTGTAATCGTACCCGCAACGATGGACGGGAACAGCAGGAACAACCCGAAAACGTTATCAACCTGAAGATAAAGGATGCGCGCGATATTGAAGTACATGTAATGGAAATAGAGGCGGAAGTAATTACGACGTACGGCGCCAAACAGCTCACGCACGGTAGGCGGTGACGCACGGTTAGGATCGTCTTCACCATACACCAGCTCTTTACGGTAGGCCGCTTCCACGCGCTGGTTTTTAAATTCCAGCCCCGGCAGCTTGATCCCCACCACTGCCAGCAGTCCCGTTCCCATCAGCGACCAGACAATCGCGGCAATGACCAGGCCGTACGGCAGATGGCCGACAATCGGCAGTTCCGGAACGTGGGATGAGAGTGTCACCAGCACCGGCAGGAAGGCGATCAGCGTCATGATGGCATTAATAAAGCTCACGCCCATATCTTCCAGTGTAGAGGCAAAACGCATGGTGTCTTCCTGCACACGCTGTGCGGCACCTTCGATATGACGCAGGTGCTGCCAGTGCGCCATATAGTGTTCGTTCATCGCGGTACGCCAGCGGAACACATAGTGACTGACGAAAAAGTTATTCATCACGCCGATCACCACGGCGATGAGGGCGATGCCGAGGAAGATCCCCACCTCATGGTAGAACTGGTTAATGGTCACTTTATGCGGCGAACTCAGCGCCGTCTGGATCAGATCGTAAAACGGCGCATACCAGGCGTTGACCGCCACGCCCACTTCCACCAGGAACCAGGTGACAAAGATGATTAACGACGTGCCGAGAATCGACCAGTATTGCCAGCGGTGAGGCGAATAGATAAACCAGAACATGGCAAAAAGCCCCACGCAGAGCATGTAATAGGCGTAGAAAAGCAGATAGCTCATGGACCAGAAGCGCGCAGCGCTAATGGGAATGTCGCCCGTTGCCCCCGTAAGACGGGTCAGCCACGCGCCGCCACCGGCCTGCCAGAAAATGACAGCCAGCAGTGCCCAAATAAATGCCGACAGGAAAAAGGGCCCCGGCTTTGGGAAAAAAGACTTAAACATTGTGCTTCCTTCTTGTTGTTATGGCTGTTGCTGTGTTTAACATATCGCCACACGAAACCTTGCCTGGGCCAGCCTCCCGGCTCAGGCAAAAAAGTCAGACCTGCGGGTGAATTATTAGTTCGCTTTCCAGTTTTCAAGAATTGTTTCGGTGCGTTTCACCGAAGGCGGGTTGGCAGGGGCGATGAAGTTACGCCAGACATCGTTATAGTGCGCGATCAGAACCTGGGCATCGGCCGCTGGACGATTGGCCGTGGTGTGGGCATCCTCCGCAACCGTGATGTGGTAGCCCCGGCTGACACCGTTTTTAAAGGTGGCATCGACACAATAATCCGTCGCGCAGCCGCAGATAATAAATTCATCGATCTCCTGTTCGCGCAACAGTGCCTCGAGCGAAGTGTTATAGAAGGCATCGCAAGCGGTCTTCGTGACGTAAAACGCCCCTGCCGGCTGGTTGAGATCGGGCAGCAATGCAAACCCTTCGCTCCCCTCCTCTAGCCCGCCAGCTTCAGTATGCTGTATGAAAATAACGGCCTCAGCAGCCTGGGTAAGCTGATTGATCAGTGAGACACATTTCTCACTCTGATGGCGCGGCGTCTTAAACACCCCATTCTGCATATCAACCACCAAAACCACACGCTTTTCAGACATACCGTTCTCCGCAATAATGAATGTAACTGGTGACTATCATAAGCCCGATGTCACAAAATGGGAGTCTGGCCGTAAGTAAATTGTGCAAATTTACCCACGGTTACGTTTTTCTCGCTATCGTTATGCAAATCGGACGATTGCCCGACGCCGATTAGTAGTATAACTACCCGTAACTCTCCTTATTCACTGGATGGATGCTTTTCGTTGAAACGTTGTCTGCTCTCTTTCGCCGCGCTGTGTGCGGTGAGCCTGTCCACCGCCCAGGCAGCACAGCCTCTGACGGCACCGGTTCTGGCCTCTGACATTGCCGATCGCTATGCGAACCTTATTTATTACGGCAGTGGTGCGACGGGAATGGCGCTGGTCGTGATCGACGGTAACCAGCGGGTGTTTCGCAGCTTCGGTGAAACACGACCGGGAAATAACGTTCGCCCGCAGCTGGATTCCGTTATCCGTGTCGCGTCGATAACCAAGCTGATGACCAGCGAAATGCTGGTGAAATTGCTCGATCAGGGCGTGGTAAAACTCGACGATCCACTCAGCAAATATGCGCCACCCGGCGCTCGCGTTCCGACATATCAGGGAACGCCGATCAGGCTGGTGAACCTGGCGACCCATACCAGCGCCCTGCCGCGAGAACAGCCCGGTGGCGCTGCGCATCGCCCTGTCTTTGTCTGGCCAACTCGCGAACAACGCTGGAATTACCTGAGCACCGCAACGCTGAAATCGGCTCCGGGTTCTCAGGCTGGCTATTCTAACCTGGCGTTTGATCTGCTGGCCGACGCGTTAGCAACGGCATCAGGTAAGCCTTACCCTCAGCTGTTTGAAGAGCAAATCACGCGTCCGCTCGGGATGAAAGATACTACTTACACCCCCTCCCCGGACCAGTGCAAGCGTCTGATGGTGGCGGAAAAAGGGGCCAGCCCGTGTAATAACACGCTGGCAGCCATTGGCAGCGGTGGGGTTTACTCTACGCCTGGCGACATGATGCGCTGGATGCAACAGTTCCTCTCATCGGATTTTTACGCGCGCAGTAATCAGGCCGACCGAATGCAGACGCTCATCTACCAGCGTGCTCAGTTACGTCGCGTCATTGGTATGGATGTTCCCGGTAAAGCCGATGCCCTCGGCATGGGCTGGGTATATATGGCGCCAAAAGATGGTCGCCCGGGTATTATTCAAAAAACCGGTGGGGGTGGCGGATTCATCACCTACATGGCGATGATTCCGCAATCAAACGTGGGCGCTTTTGTGGTGGTCACCCGGTCACCGAACACCCGCTTCGTGAATATGAGTGATGGCGTAAATAACCTTGTAGCCGAGCTGAGCGCCAATAAAGCGCAGGTACTTACGGCCGCTAACTGAGCTTAATAGTCCGTGGGCAAACGGTTGATACTGATCAGTTTGCCCCGGCTCATATTGATGTAGTTCCCCTGACGCAGCGCCGCCAGAACCTCCGCAACCACCGAACGTGATATACGCGTGCTACGCTGAATATGATTCATCACACCAATTTTTGAGCGTAGCGTGTCATCCCACTCGGCCATATTGATTAGCATCGCCCGAATTTGGCTATACGAATTATTTCCGACCAGCTGGATATCACGTTTTCCCAGTAAATGATTTAGCCATGAAAGCCAGCAGAATGCTTCTTGCCAGAGTTGCGCTTCTTGAATAATTTCGCATGCAGTAGAGGCTGGCAAATAAAATCCGGTACAAGGTGTTTGTGCCATCAGGGAATATTCAAGATAGCTGTCATTAATCCATGCACTTAATCCATGAATATAGGGTGCCCGTGCAATACCCACGAGTAATTCATCTGATTTACGGTGAACGACTGTCAGGCCGGATTGTATTACAAATGTCAATGGTTCATCATCATTATTGCCGGTAGTTATAAATTGTTGTGGTTCCGTTTTAAATGGGGTACCGGCGACTTCCAGACACTTTATGAGCCGGCTTAATTCAGAAAGTGGTTTCGCATTAACGTTCATGCATACCTCAAGTCATCTGTATATGTCGGTTCTTTATTATTTTTAAAGCACATAAAAAAGCGGGGGCAAAATCCCCCGCGTTTTTTCTTACCAGGTATATTTCACACCCAGGTTTGCTCCCCAGTTCTGGTCAACGTCGCCGCCGCCCAGATAAGTCGCATCAGTGTAAGCACTGAAGTTTTTCGTGAAGCTGAACTGAGTGCCCAGTCCCACGCGAACCGCAGAGCCTTCCACGCCGTTGTCAATGCTGTCATTGTTGATATCAGCATTGTTGTCGGCATCGTCATACACGTAAGCCAGCTTGAAGTAAGGGGTTAATGCCTGCTCGCCACCGTAGTTGAAGGTATAACCTGCATCCACGCCGAGCTCATAACGCATACTGTCGTAAGACTGGCCATCGATACGCATGTCGTTGCTTAACTGATAGTCATCACCGGACTGGAACAGGCCAGAGATCGCCGCGTAAGGCGTGACGTAGCCAGACAGGTTTGGTTTCCAGTCATAGCCCAGTTTCATCCCGAAACCAACGGCGTCAGTCGTGGTATTACCGTCAACATACTGACCGTTGCTCATGGTAGCAGAGAGGTCGTTGTTGAAGCGGGTGTAGCTCATGGAGCTGTCGAGGAAGATGTCGTTCATGAACTTCGCCGACGCGTAGATCATCGCAGTCTGGCTGTCCTGATCGACCTGACCAGTACGATCGCTGATATCACCCTTCGCGAAACCAGCCGCACCACCGACGATCCACTTCGCGTTATTACCGTCGATCTGAGTATCCAGACCCACCATAATGCCGCTTACGTCCTGATCGTAGCTAACGGTGCCATTATCCGCGTCAAAGTTGCCGCCAAAATAGCTCACCCATGCGCCGCCGTTATCTGCCAGGCCATGACGGCTGTTGGTCAGACGGGTACCCACGGTATCCTGTTGCAGATTCCAGATGTTGGTATTAGCAGAAGGAATGCTCAGCGCCATGTTGGCGTAGTCAGTCAGCTCTTCCTGCTGGAGAACAACGGTGTCACCCTTCTGCTGCGCCTGATAGGTGTATGCACCTAAATCAGCTTTGTTTGCCGCAGTAAAGCTGGCAGCGGTATCCGCGTTATTGTCATAGACGCGAATGATCTCTTTGTTTTTGTAGTCAGCTACGGAGCCTGCACCGGTCGCATCGTCGATGCGCACTTTATAGTTACCGGCAACGTCACCGTTCACCGCCAGATGGCCGTCAGAGTTCAGCGCGACAACACCATAGTCGTAGTCCGCTTTATGGCTATCGTTGGTGATATAGCGTGCGTTGTTCAGGTCGCTGTTCAGCACATAATCGCGGCTGGCAACATTGAGCACACCGCCATCGGTCAGCACCATATTGTGCGTATCAACCTGACCCAGACCCAGCGCCAGCTCTGCACCGTTGTCTACAGTAATGGTGTTGGCATACAGTTCTGCCGTCTCTTCAGTCAGTGCCGCACGGCTGTAGCTATCCAGATACAGGCTGTCGGTTGCCACGGCACCGCTGTCGCCAATATTCAAGGTTGAAGCATTGGTCAGGGTGATGGAATCTGCCAGCAGGCCGGAGTTTTCAACATTGACCTGAGACTGGTTGTTCACCGTCAGTGCATCGATGTTGGAGATCTTGCGGGTATCCCACTCGGAACCGTTATCCAGCGCCACGTTGAACAGGCCGCTCTGATACACCTCTTCACCGGCAACGTGACCGTTGCTGTCAAAGGTAGAATCAGGCCAGATGCTATTCGGGGACAATGCGTGCCAGTCTACGTTGCTGTAGCCCTGGCCATACATCTGCGCAGTGCCGATAGCTTCAACGCTGGACTGCGCTGCACCCACCCACTTACTGCCGTTGGTCAGCGTGACATCCAGTTTATCGGTACCATCCCAGCCGTTGGTGGTTGGGTTATAGACGCCATCTTCTGTGGTATCCGTTGCCGGATCGCCATTCTCGTAGAAGTTGTTATCAAAGGTGCTGGAGAAAAGAATGTCACCCGTAACGGTAGAGTGATCGAAGGTAGCGGTGGTCTGCATGGCGTTATCAGACGCACTGGCAGCAACGATCAGCGCCGCATCATCCGCAGCCGTGGCGTTGGTTTCACCGTAGTCGTTCGGCTTCGCCGTTTGACCGTAGAAGCCGCTGGTACCCAGATCGCTGTATGCGCCAGAGGTCAGCACAGAGTCTTTCACCACCAGCGTATCGGTAAAGATATTGCTGCTGTTAGCAACGCCTTCAACACCGTCGTATGGCGTGTTATCAAGCTCCTGATAACCCTGCGTCAGCGTGATGCCCGCGATGTGGGAATTGTTCTGAATAACGATATCAGACTCAACATCCAGGGTGATGGCGTTACCCAGACCATAGGTGTCCAGATAATGCGTTTCAGTGGTATCGCCATTAACGACATCATACGCATAATGCTCGTAGGTATCGTTGATGGTGGAGTTATCAACAGTCAGGCTAAAACGATCGTACTGGGTATGCGTGGTGCCGTCAGTATCCACGCCTTCTGCACACGTCGTGGTCATACACTCTGACGTGATCATGCCGTTAATGGTGCTGTTAGAAATACTCAACGCGTTCGCACGGCCATTGACACCATCATCCAGATAGTATGTCGAAATAACTCCGTTTACGGTTGATTTATTGATGACTGGATAAATGTCACCATCATGTGTGGCATCTGAATAATCCCAGTCAGCATAACCATAATACCAGGGCGTGGACGCAGTATTGTCATATCCAAAAGTATTATATGTCGTGCCGGATATATCTTTCGCATTGGCCTGAGAAGCGATAGCCACTGTGCAGGCTAATGCAAGTTGTGATACAACCAGTTTCTTTTTCCATGTTTGCATTGGGTCATCCCTCCTCAGGGACGTAAGCAAGTTTGTCCATCAAATCATTTGGCAACGTTTAATTGCGGAAGGAATTATGCAGTTTCACTTCGAAAAGGTTCAATGAATGATTCCATTAAGTCCGTATTCAGACAAATAAGCTTATAAACCCAGGACAATATCAATCATTATGAATAAATATTATAAATTCAACTGATTGCAAACTACTTTAGTT
>NZ_JADDTS010000107.1:0-443 GCF_015159675.1 Enterobacter cloacae complex sp. S2 | reverse complement strand
GACTGTAATTCTTTAATTTCACTTATTAATTTAGTTAACACATCTGTACTTTGATACAAGCGTAAAGCTTCTTCCAATCTACCAATTAATCGGGATATCAATTCCCCTTGAGTATTATATTTTTTTACTTCTTCTGACTGTTTCTCTAACGCTCGTATTTCTTGCCTTATAGACGTTAATTCTTTCGTAAACTCATTTAATTGTGAGCGAAGATGTAAAGTTTCTTTATCCAAAGAATGGTTAACCTGTGGATAGGAACGTAACTGCAATTCAATACCTTCAAGTGCAAGACAAAGCTGCCTAATTTTTTCTGAACTTCGTACTTCACTTAACGGCTCAATTATTTTAGCTTTAGCATGTTGTTCACGAATCCATGTGGATAAACTAAGACGTTCTCTTTTTACTTCAAGAGCTTTTTTATACAAATCACTACTATCGTTAAG
>NZ_JADDTS010000106.1:0-258 GCF_015159675.1 Enterobacter cloacae complex sp. S2 | reverse complement strand
GCTCGGCGCAGGAGACGTATGTTAACCAGCACTGGCGGCCGCAGGGGATAAACATTGTGGCCTACCAGGGGGCCGATAGCGTGGTGCGTGACCTGGAGTCGGGGCGCATCGACGGCGCGGTGCTCTCCGGGATGATGGCCGACTACAGCTTCCTGCAGCAGCCGCAGGGTAAAGAATTCGCCTTTGTCGGCGGCCATCTGCAGGACGATACGCTGTTTGGCGCCGGGGCGGCGATAGGTTTGCGTAAAGACGATGAGG
>NZ_JADDTS010000105.1:0-517 GCF_015159675.1 Enterobacter cloacae complex sp. S2 | reverse complement strand
ACTTATTACTACATTGGTCATGGGGTTTATTTCAATGAATGCCGCATCTGCCGCTCAGGAAATTAACCACGCAGATGGGAAAGAAAAAATGGGTGTAGTCTCAGCCAGCAATGCCTATACACTTGATGAGTTATCGGATGCGCTCTCTCGTAAGGCTGATGAGCAAGGAGCAACGTCGTTCAAAATTCTGTCAACCACGGGGAATAATCGACTGCACGGGGTTGCTGAA
Source organism: Enterobacter cloacae complex sp. S2 (assembly GCF_015159675.1). NCBI lineage: Bacteria > Pseudomonadati > Pseudomonadota > Gammaproteobacteria > Enterobacterales > Enterobacteriaceae > Enterobacter > Enterobacter cloacae complex sp. S2. The sequence continues at coordinate 288 of NZ_JADDTS010000105.1, read as the reverse complement.
ATCTATAAGTAAATCATTAGCATCTCGAACAGGATGTGTCTCAGCCCTCTTATAGTGAGCGTCGATTTATGTTCAGAACAGAAGACATCATCGATGAGATAACTCAATGGATTGATTCAAACTTACATAAGCCGCTGAAGATAGAGGATGTTGCTGCGCGGGCAGGATACTCCAAGTGGCATTTTCATGCGGATTAATAATTTGGTAAAATCAATACCACATTCTGGATAAAATAATTCCCGATAGCGAAAAAAGCACTAATTAGAATGGTTAAATTCATTATTATCA
>NZ_JADDTS010000104.1:0-717 GCF_015159675.1 Enterobacter cloacae complex sp. S2 | reverse complement strand
ATGGCGGAGTGCGCAATATTTTACGAATATTCAGGGATGTATCTGTTCGTATCAGCCTGATGACCACGATTGGCGTGACTGAACGACTCAGCACCTGGAATCAACGCACTGAGGTTCATGACTGGAAAAGACGTGCCGAGCGTCTGGTCAGGGCCACTGGTCACCCCTATACCATCGTCAGGCCCGGCTGGTTTGATTACAACAATGATGATGAACACCGAATCGTTATGCTTCAGGGGGATCGTCGCCATACGGGAACACCGGAAGATGGTGTGATATCCCGGGAGCAAATCGCCCAGGTTCTGGTCAGTGCCCTGACCCACGACGAGGCAAAAAATAAAACGTTCGAGCTGGTGGCTGAACGAGGTGAAGCACAGCAGGATCTTACCCCACTGTTTGCAGACCTGCAGGCTGATGATCCACAAAAAAATGATGGGGTTCTGGACATAGACAATATGCCTCTGCGTGAAGAACCTGACTGCATTATTAACGAGCTGAATTTGTATTCAAAAAAACTAACCAATCGACAACCCTGACAATTTTGTCATATAGCGGTCAGCCTCATGACAGCTTAAGTCTGTATATTTGAATACACAGATGGAGGAAGTTACTCCTGATACAAGTCCAGTTTCAAGCATATTGTTAAAGAGGTACTAGATATGAAAGCACTACTTATTACTACATTGGTCATGGCGTTTATTTAAATGAATGCCGCAT
>NZ_JADDTS010000103.1:0-550 GCF_015159675.1 Enterobacter cloacae complex sp. S2 | reverse complement strand
GCACAAGATAGAGATGACCTTAGTACATTGATGCATTTTTATGGTCCGTGATGAGATATATCAATTCTTTTCTTTTAAAATACTATAATTACAGAGACAGGAAAGTTATCAATAATCAAACAGATGATATTTTTATTATTTCTCAGATAAAATATTCAATCCAAAACTAAATTCAAGGTTGTTTTCTTAATAAAAAATTCCTCAAACATCAATGGAGTCTCGAGGCCGTTTTAAAAAGTGAAGCAAGCATCAATATCAAAAAATTCAACATCATCCATGTATAAAAAACATTTTTATTGAGAGCGAACATGATCGCTGACTTCAGGTTTTCCAGAGAAAAAACATGCTCGAATGGATCTTCTCTTCAAGAACTATAAGTCTAAACACACCTCGCTTATATGCCGCCATGGTCGATCCTGCACGCCAATTAGTCTTTGCGATAAGCGAACCAGAACTATTACCAACCGTTTTAAAATCTTCAATGCAGAGGGCGGAGAGCTATTATTGTCTGCACCGCCTGAAAAGGCTTATTTCTATTACTTAACATTAA
>NZ_JADDTS010000102.1:0-548 GCF_015159675.1 Enterobacter cloacae complex sp. S2 | reverse complement strand
GTTTGATTTTTATGGAAAGGTAACAGAAATAAAAATAGAAGTGAATCGATGGAATCTTTAGTGATTTTTTTCTTTTTTATAAGATCACGTAACAAGAATCTTATCGGTCTGCTATTGATAAATTTACAGTGAAAATTTTTCTCAAGCGCCTTGAAATAGGGCCTACCATCAAAATCATGTACTATAATGATCTCTTTCATATAAGGCCACCAAAAATTCGGTCTAAGTTTTTATAAGTTTGAGGCCAACTGTATCTGTTAATAATTTCTTGAGCTTCAGATTCATCAAATTTATAGTCCCGACTCAATATGTCAACCAGTGCGGCTTTATCTGCCAATTTGAAATAAGTTATATTACTGTTTGAAAATTCTCTGAACGCAGGTATATCGGAGGCTATAACCGGGCATTTATTATCTAAAGCCTCTAAAATAGGCAGACCAAAACCCTCATACTTTGACGGAAAAACGAATGCCTTCGCATTTCTATAAAGCCCTACAATTTGTTCATCACTGAGTATTCCTGGATAAATTATGTCTTCATCACTTTGC
>NZ_JADDTS010000101.1:0-603 GCF_015159675.1 Enterobacter cloacae complex sp. S2 | reverse complement strand
GATTGAGATTAAAGTCGTGCAAGTAAGATATATTTGGAAAGATCCGCGATGCGAAACCGGACAAGATTACATTTGATGATGTTTATAATTTAAATATTCTCGCATCATAAAATGTAATCTATCATAGTAAACGATGAGGTCTGATGTTAATATGACCTCAACTAATATTGATTAAGTGACATTAGTACCGCAAAATAATCATCAATAAGGTTGGCGAAGCTGTTGTTCAAAAAAATATGGCCTGAGTTGTCAATTGATAAAAGTTTATTTTCCTCAGCAGAAGATAAAATCCTGTTAATTTGAGGTCTGGAGATCTTAAGTTTAGAGTATAAGGATGAGCGTGTGCAATTAGTTTTATACAGACTGGAATGGTAACCAATAATCTGATTATAAAGATGGAACATGATTATGCGGCCACCGACTCTTTCTAGGAAAACTTTCGTTAAGGGCACAAAAGAAGTAATCGAGTAGCCAAGAACCAGATGAGATGAGTAATTACTAATTACATTAATGAGCCCTTTATTATCTATATTCCCACTTTTAATTGCAATTAGATCCTCATAATCACTTCTCTTTACTCTTGGATACGACACTCTCATAAAT
>NZ_JADDTS010000100.1:0-383 GCF_015159675.1 Enterobacter cloacae complex sp. S2 | reverse complement strand
CCCCGGCCCCCCCCCGCCCCCCCCCCCCCCCCCCGCGCCCCCCCCCCCCCCCCCCCCCCCCCCCCCCCCCCCCCCCCCCCCCCCCCCCCCCCCCCCCCCCCCCCCCCCCCCCGCCCACCCCCCCCCCCCCCCCCCCCCCCCCCCCCCCCCCCCCCCCCCCCCCCCCCCCCCCCCCCCCGCACCCCCCCCCCCCCCCCCCCCCCCCCCCGGCCCCCCCCCCGGCCCCCCCCCCCCCCCCCCCCGCGCCCCCCCGCCCCCCCCCCCCCCCCGACCCCCGCCCCCCGCCCCCCCCCCCCCCCCGCGGCCGCCCCCCCCCCCCCCCGGGGGCGCGGTGGGGGGGTTGCGGCGGGGGTTCCCCCCCGCCCCCCCCCCCCCCCCCCCCC
>NZ_JADDTS010000099.1:0-927 GCF_015159675.1 Enterobacter cloacae complex sp. S2 | reverse complement strand
CAAAGACTATTAAAATCACTCAAACCCGCAGTGCAATCGGTCGGCTGCCGAAACACAAGGCAACGCTGCTTGGCCTGGGTCTGCGTCGTATTGGTCATACCGTTGAGCGCGAGGATACTCCTGCTGTTCGTGGTATGGTCAACGCGGTTTACTTCATGGTTAAAGTTGAGGAGTAAGAGATGCGTTTAAATACTCTGTCTCCGGCCGAAGGCTCTAAAAAGGCGGGTAAACGCCTGGGTCGTGGTATCGGTTCTGGCCTCGGCAAAACCGGTGGTCGTGGTCACAAAGGTCAGAACTCTCGTTCTGGCGGTGGCGTACGTCGCGGTTTCGAGGGTGGCCAGATGCCACTGTACCGTCGTCTGCCGAAGTTCGGCTTCACCTCTCGCAAAGCAGCGATTACAGCGGAAATCCGTCTGTCTGACCTGGCGAAAGTTGAAGGCGGCGTTGTAGACCTGAATACGCTGAAAGCGGCTAACATTATCGGCATCCAGATCGAGTTCGCGAAAGTGATCCTGTCTGGTGAAGTTTCTACTCCGGTAACTGTTCGTGGCCTGCGTGTTACTAAAGGTGCTCGTGCTGCTATCGAAGCTGCTGGCGGTAAAATTGAGGAATAAGTAGCAGATGGCTAAGCAACCGGGATTAGATTTTCAAAGTGCCAAAGGTGGATTTGGCGAGCTGAAACGCAGACTGCTGTTTGTAATCGGCGCGCTGATTGTGTTCCGTATTGGCTCTTTTATTCCGATCCCTGGTATTGATGCCGCTGTACTTGCCAAACTGCTTGAGCAACAGCGAGGCACCATCATTGAAATGTTCAACATGTTCTCTGGTGGTGCTCTCAGCCGTGCTTCTATTTTCGCACTGGGTATTATGCCGTACATTTCGGCATCGATTATTATCCAGCTGCTGACGGTCGTTCATCCGGCCCTG
>NZ_JADDTS010000010.1:0-378 GCF_015159675.1 Enterobacter cloacae complex sp. S2 | reverse complement strand
GGTAAGTATCAAGAAACGAGAAGTTAAAGCGCAGGAATTGCGAAATGAGATTCTTCCTCTCCCTGTGGGCTGAGGGTTCCCCACAAATTAATGCGAGCACTGAGCAATCCCCTCGCCCTTCCGGGGAGAGGGTTAGGGTGAGGGGAACATACGGCGGTGGTGGTCATTCCGTTCACTTTATGTTCCTTGCTACTCTGTAACGACATGACCGGTGAACGTGCCAGGGTGGCTCAGTCGCCACCACCCTGGCGACCCGGGCTCCCGGCGGTAAATCGCCGCTTCGCGGTGCCCTCGGCTTATTCCTTCCGGCTTATCGGGTACGGGCGGAGGCAACGTCCCTGTAAAGCCGCCCTCTCGGCGCATCCCTGCGCCTCGCCC
>NZ_JADDTS010000001.1:131371-151257 GCF_015159675.1 Enterobacter cloacae complex sp. S2 | reverse complement strand
GTCAGACACTTACCTGAATCATTCTAGGGGAAGTTTAAAATTAAACAGAAATGGAATTAACGAGGCTGTTAATTTTCTATATCGTTTGCTTTCTAAGTTTTATCTTTATTAAGTAAACGGTATATTTATGAAAAAGACAGTTCTCGCTTTGATTATGGTTAATGCGTTTACCGCCACTTCCGCGTTCGCCGCCGCTGATGCGGGCACCTGGTATGGCGGAGCGAAATTCGGCTGGTCACACTATTTTGATACCAATATGGGTTCAAAAGCGTTTGATAACAATAATTCCGACCACTTCGATTTTGACCATGATAATGTCGGTGGGGGTGTTTATACGGGTTACCAGATTACCCCATGGCTTGCGGTAGAAGGCGGTTATGATTATTTAGGCAACATGCAGATCAAGGGTCAGCATGGCGCAGGGGCGCAAATGAAGACGCAGGGTCTGCAAATGTCCCTGAAGGCCAGCTATGCCTTGACCAATGACTGGGATATCTACGGCCGTGCCGGTGCGATGGGCTATCGCGCTGAATCCGATGTAAGTGGTCACAATCGTTTTGAAACCGGTGTGCGCCCGCTTGCAGCTGTGGGTACTGAATACGCCTTCAATAAAAACTGGGCTGGCCGCCTGGAATATCAGTGGGTAAGCAATGTGGGTAATGCAAACCAGATCGGTGTGAGCAGCGACCTGAGTTCCGTCACCGCAGGGCTTAGCTATCGCTTTGGTCAGTACGACTGATGCATGTGATATGGCGATTAAGAAAAACCCGGCTGCTATGTTGCCGGGTTTTTTGTTATCAGCTGGCGAATAACGGTTCAAGCATAATATGAATATTTTGCAGGCCCGTGACATTATTGTCTTTCAGGTATTGCTGATTAACCATATCTAACTGTTCCAGTTTGGTCAGCGAGGCGTAAACGCGTTGAACAGCGCTGTCCGCAACAAAAATTTCTTTTGCGGTAGTGTCCTGAAGATACTGTGATTTTACGCTGCGCGTTAAGTTATCGATCTGCTGTTTATTTTCCTGATAAAGAGACGCGATATGAGATATCTGTGCCTGCGGCGGTTTTTCCCCCGGTAATACCAGCGGAATTTGCAGATGATTAATCTTTTCAACGTTGTCTGGTGGTGGAGAGCTACATGCTGTTAATGTGCTCAGACTTAATATAGCGAAAAAGAACGGCAGGCTCTTCATCGAATCACTCCGGGGAAATAATTGGACTCAGCATTATCCCTGAAGGCCGCAGCGACGAAAGAATAAACTTATTTATTTATAAACGTTATTTCCATAGGTAAAAGAAAAGCCCGGTGATAGCCTCCTTTCCCCCCATGTACCGCCAGCGTGAATATGACGTCTCGAGGATGTATGAAATTTAAAACTCTCGTTAGTGCGATGGCCGTTGCTGGTCTGCTATTGGCCTCGTTGATCTCATTGCCTGTCCTGGCACAAAAGGAGGTGAAGGAAGCTACTGCCCATACGAAACACATGAATGATGCACTTTATGGTCAACTGCCCTTCTTTGATAAAACCGATTTCCGAAATGCGCATAAAGGCTTTATTGCCCCGCTGCCACCTGCGGTGATTAAAGGTGAAAAAGGCGCCGTTATCTGGAATCCCCAGAAATACGCTTTTATCAAAGAAGGGCAAAAAGCGCCGGATACCGTCAACCCGAGCCTGTGGCGTCAGGCGCAGCTGAATAATATCGGCGGTCTGTTTGAAGTCACGGAAGGCGTCTACCAGATCCGCAACCTCGATCTGTCGAATATGACAATCATAGAGGGCAAAGAGGGGATCACGGTTATCGATCCGCTGGTGTCTGCGGAAACGGCTAAAGCGGGCATGGATCTTTACGTTAAGCATCGCGGCAAACGTCCGGTTGTTGCCGTTATTTATACCCATAGCCACGTCGATCATTATGGCGGCGTGCGTGGCGTAATTGATGAAGCCGGGGTAATGTCCGGCAAAGTGAAAGTCTATGCGCCAGCCGGTTTTATGGAAGAGGCGGTATCGGAAAATATCATGGCCGGAAACGCCATGAGCCGCCGTGCCAGCTATATCCACGGAAACCTGCTGAAGCCCGGTGTGAAGGGGCAGGTGGGGGCAGGTCTGGGGACTACCACCTCAGCCGGAACGGTCACGCTCATCGCGCCCACTCACTCTATTACCGAAGAGGAGCAGAAAGAGGTCATTGACGGTCTCACCTATGACTTTATGCTGACGCCGGAATCGGAAGCGCCGTCTGAAATGCTCTGGTATGTGGAAGAGAAAAAGCTGATCGAAGCAGCAGAGAACGTCACTCACACCCTGCACAATACCTACTCGCTGCGCGGGGCTAAAATACACGATCCGCTGGCATGGTCAAAGTACATCAATAACGCCATCGATCGTTGGGGTGATAAAGCGGAAATCATTATCGCGCAGCACCACTGGCCCACGTGGGGTAACAAAAAAGTGGCGAAGCTGATGAAAAGCCAGCGTGATATCTACCGCTATATCAACGACCAGACGCTCAGACTGGCGAATAAGGGGCTGACGAGGGATGAAATAGCCGCTAATTTCGCCCTGCCTTACGGGCTGGCTAAATCCTGGGCAGGCCGTGGCTATTACGGCTCGGTAAGCAACAACGTCAAAGCCACCTATGTCTACTATCTTGGCTGGTTCGACGGCAATCCGGCGACGCTCGATGAACTGCCTCCGGTCGAGGCGGCGAAAAAGTATGTCGATTACATGGGCGGAGCCAGCGCGATCCTTGAAAAAGCCCGTGTCGATTATGCCCGGGGGAATTATCGCTGGGTGGCTCAGGTGGTCAGTAAAGTCGTTTTTGCCGATCCGAATAATAAGGCGGCGCGCGAACTGGAAGCCGATGCGTTTGAACAGCTGGGATACCATGCGGAGTCAGGGCCGTGGCGTAACGCCTACCTCACCGGTGCGCAAGAGTTGCGTAACGGCGTGAAGATAAAGCCGACGCCCAAAACCGCCAGCCCGGATGCGGTCCGTGCCATGTCGACTGAGATGATTTTTGACTACTTCGGCGTTCACCTTAACGGCGTCAGAGCGGCGAATGCCAGAGGCGTTTTTAACGTTGATTTAGGCCGCGAGGGCGGCAGGTATAAGCTGGAGCTGGAGAATGGCGTGCTAAACCACAGTGCCAATATCCAGGCAGAAGATCCGGATGCAACCATTACGCTCAGCCGCGAAACGCTGAACAAAATCATCCTTAAGGAGACCACGCTGAAAAAGGCGCAACAGGCAGGAGAGGTGACGATCGTCGGCAACGCCGCGAAGGTAGACGAAATGCTGCGCTGCATGGAGAGCTTCAGTTTCTGGTTTCCTGTCGTCACCCCTTAAATGTAAAAAAGGCTGCTTTCGCAGCCTTTTAGCATTCGCCAGCAACAATTTGCCGGGTGGCGGCTTCGCCTTACCCGGCCTACACTCTGCGCTGCTTGAGCGCTAGATGACGCCGTCGCCGCCGTCTGAACACCAGACCTGCCCGGAGGTGTATGAACACTCATCCGAGGCCAGAGTGACATACAGCGGTGCGATCTCCACGGGCTGTCCCGGGCGTCCCAGAGGGGTACTCTCGCCAAAATGTTTCACTTTTTCCTGTGGCTGCCCACCGCTGGGCTGGAGCACGGTCCAGTAAGGTCCGGGCGCTACCGCGTTCACGCGGATCCCTTTCGGACCCAGCTGTTTCGCCAGCGCTTTGGTAAACACCGCGAGACAGGCTTTGGTCTGCGCATAGTCAAGCAGTACGGCGCTCGGTTTTACCGCCTGTACAGATGAGGTGTTAATGATGGAAGCGGGAGCTTTCATGTGGCGCAACGCCGCCTTTGTGATCCAGAAAGGCGCATAGACGTTGGTTTTAAAGGTCGCGTCAAAATCTTCCGTGGTCAGTTCTTCCAGCGTCTCACGGTACTGCTGGCGGCCTGCGTTATTCACCAGGATGTCCAGCCCGCCCAGTTTTCCGACGGCCTGTTCCACCAGGTTCTGACAAAAAGTTTCGTCCCGCACATCGCCCGGTAGCGCGACGGCATTCCGTCCTTCCGCTTTAATCAGGGCGATCACTTCCGCAGCGTCTTCTTCCTCTTCCGGCAAATAGTTAATGGCGACATCTGCCCCTTCGCGGGCATAGGCAATGGCTACTGCGCGTCCGATGCCGGAATCGCCCCCGGTAATTAGCGCCTTCTTACCGGTAAGCCGGCCATGCCCTTTGTAGCTTGTCTCGCCGTGATCGGGAACAGGGTCCATTTCAGAGGCCAGGCCCGGTGGCGTCTGGGGCTGCTCCGGGAAAGGTGGCGTTGGGTAAGCGTTCGTACGTTGTTCATTATCACTCATAGCTAACTCCTTGTTAGGGGTGAGATTTGATGGATAGTTACAGCGTTAACGCTTCGCTGAATTATTTTTGCAAGTGGCTGACCCGCACTACGGGTGGGGATGATTTTTTATCGAGCGAGCCGCTAATACTGATCATGTTGTCAGGTTCCACGGTTCTGTCATCAAATACGGCTTTCGGGATAATAACGTCGATTTTCCCGGTTTTATCCTGGAATACGTATTTATCGCCATTGCCATCAATAAGATTGCCGCGCAATGAAATAGAGGCGCCATCATGCATCTCTTTTGCCTGAGTAATGGTCATAATGCGCGCATCATCGGTACCACGATAACCACTGTCCAGGGCATGCGGCGGTGGCGGCGCTTCACCCTTTTGTAACCCGCCGTTATTATCTGCCCATGCGGAAGGGATAATTAATATTAACAAGGCTGAAATCACTGATAATTTCATCTGATATCCTTCATTTTGGATGTCTTGACTTATTAAGTATTGTTGCTATTCCTTTATGTGGCAAATGTGATAAGTCTTAAAAGCATTTGCGTAGAAAAATCAAAAATTTCGGCAATTAAGCGAAACGGTGACAAAAGCCATGGAACCAAAAAATGAAAAAGTGCCTGGGATAAAAGAGAGTTATCGTTTACTGACGTTTGAGTATGCATTTCGTCAGGTGGGTTTTATTGTACTGTTAGGTATTATCGTGGCCGCGTTAGCCGGCCTGTTTTCCAGCGGTGCGGTTAGCGACGTGGAGAAAACAAACGAAGCAAAATCCTTGAACCTGAGCTATGAGCGCTTCGGCCGCCGCCAGACCGAATCGCGGATGACGCTGACGTTTCCGGTGACGTCTGAGGGTAAATATATTCTCAGCCTGACCAGCGAAAGCAGCGACGTATATGAGCCGGGCAGCGTCTGGCCGCAGCCGGACAGCATGTATAGCCGGGGGAACACCCTGTTTCTCGTTTACGACAATCTGAAACAGAGCGATAAGTTCACCGTCCTGCTGTTCATCACGCCGACAAAAGCAGGGAAATGGACAAACAGCATCCGCGTAAACAACGGGCCAGATATCCGCTTCTGGCAGTTTATTTACCCCTAGGAGTCGAATATGGACATGGTTTTTCGTGCCCTGGCAATATACCTGTTTCTGGTGATCGTGTTTAAAGTCGCCGGACGGCGCGCCCTGCTGCAAATGACCAGCTTTGACCTTATTTTGCTCTTAATTATCAGTGAGGCGACACAGCAGGCGCTACTGGGCGAAGATTTTTCCGTCACCGGTGCGATGATTACAATAACAACGCTGGTGGTGGTGGATATTATTTTTGGCCTGATTAAAAAATATTCTTCTTCTGTTGAGAATGTTCTTGATGGCACCCCGGTGATATTGGTAGAGAATGGTATTCCCATTGCGGATAAACTGAAAAAAGTCGATGTATCCTGCGATGATATATTGGTTTCAGCACGGCAGAACCACGGCATAACGGAATTAAAGGATATTAAGTACGCGATCCTTGAGCGTAACGGCCATATTTCAATTATTCCTGAAGAAAATTAACTAAGGGGCACATCCATGAGCAACCTTATTCACGATAATAATACGACCATCAGCGAGCTGACGAAAAAGCTTGCCACGACGCTCACAGAAAGAGGACTGCGTCTAACCACGGCGGAGTCCTGCACCGGCGGTAATCTCGCGGTTGCGCTTTGTGCCGAAGAGAACACGGCGGAATTTTATGATGTTGGCATGGTGGTGTTCAGCGATGCGGCGAAGGAGAGGATCCTCGGCGTGCGGCACGAAACGATTGAGCGCTTCACCGCCGTCAGTGAACAAACGGTTACTGAGATGGCCGCTAAAATTCGCGATATTGCCGAGGCGGATATTGGTGTTGCCATCAGCGGCTATGCGGGACCGGAAGGCGGAGACGATGGCACGGCAGCCGGTACGGTCTGCTTCGGCTGGAATATTCGCGGACAGACGGAAACCCGCACCGTGCTGTTTTCCGGTGAATGTCAGGATGTGGTGGAAAAAGCGGTGCGTTATTCGCTGTCTGAACTGATCGAAATACTCTCCGGATGGGATAACGTCTGAGACAAGGGGAAAGGCTATGGCTGTTATCGTTATTACCGGCGGTACGGCGGGCGTGGGGAAAGCCACGGCGCTGCACTTTGCTAAAGCGGGCTACGATGTAGGCATTATTGCCCGCGATGAGCAGAGCCTGCGCTCCACAGAAGAGGAGTTGCGCCGTTTCGGGATCAACGCGTGTGCCGTTCAGGCCGACGTGGCGGACAGCAAGGCGGTGACCGATGCTGCTAACGAAATTGAATACCGGCTTGGAGCCATCGATGTGTGGGTGAATAACGCCATGGGCGGGATGCTGGCGCCGTTTCGCACCATGTCCCCGGAGGAGTTTCGCCGCGTCACCGAGGTGACCTATCTGGGCTATGTTAACGGCACCCGCGCCGCGCTGGAGTTAATGACCCCTCGCGATCGCGGAACGATTATTCAGGTTGGCTCCGCGCTGGCCTACCGTTCCATTCCCTTGCAGTCAGCCTACTGTGGCGCGAAGGCCGCGATCCGCGGATTTACCGATGCCGTACGCACCGAGCTGATGCATGAAAACAGCCGGGTGCAGATCGCAATGGTACAGATGCCGGGCCTCAATACGCCGCAGTTCGAGTGGGCGAGGAATAAATTTGCCTGGGCGATGCGCCCGGTTCCTCCCGTGTTTCAGCCGGAAGTGGCTGCCAGCGCTATTTTTAAGGTGGCGCAGAAACCGGTGCGGGAGCTGTGGGTGGGCAGCAGCACTGTCCAGTCGATTGTCGGGCAGTTTCTTTTCCCCGGTTTTCTGGACCGGATGATGGTTAAAAAGGCCTGGGAAGGGCAGATGACCGATACGCTAAATGCGGATGACCGTCAGGACTATCTGGATCAGCCGGTTAACGATCTGCATAAAATCCACGGGCATTTCACCGACGAAGCAAAAGAGCGCGCCACCAGCGTTACCTCCGGCATGCCGGGGAAAGTGCTGCTCGGCTCCCTCGCCGTCACGGGCGCGATCGTGGCGCGTCTGCTGCTCTCGCGGAGACGATAATCAGCGCAGTGCGGTACGATCGGTCCAGAACCAGCGGTAGCCATAGCTGCTGAGGTTAAGTGCGACGGTTTTGCCGCATACCAGCGCGTCGTCGTAGCGTTTGTCCGCCAGGCATGCGGTCCAGGTCGCATGCCGGATCCCTCTGGCGGTAAAATTAACGGGCTTATCGCTGAAGTTAACGAAGGTCAGAATGCTGCGCGTGTCGGTTTCGTAATAGATCCCCAGTACCGCATCGTTGTCGATAGTAATAAGACGAAACGGCGCGACGCCGATCTCAGGAAACTCCGAGCGCGTATTGGCGATATCGATAATGCAGTGCAGGAGTGAGTTGCGGTGCAACAGCGAATCCGCCACGTTGATTTTTTGATAGCGGTACGGACCATGGTCTATCATTGGGGCGATAAAGGTTTCCGGGGCGGCATCTGAGAAACCGCCGCCCTGCGATCCGGCCCACTGCATCGGGGTGCGTACGGCGTAACGCTCCTCCAGATCTAAATCATCGCCCATTCCAATTTCATCCCCGTAGCGCATGACCGGTACGCCCGGCAGCGAAAACAAGACCGCATGGCAAAAGGCCAGCCGCTTTCGATCGCCCTTAAGCATCGGCGCCAGACGGCGGCGGATCCCTCGCTGATACACGCTCATCTCTTCATCAGGGGCGAAGGCATCAATGACGGTCTGCTTCGCTTTTTTGCCTATCCCTTCCAGATCCAGCTCATCATGATTGCGCAGCCAGTTGGCGAAGCAGCAGGAGTCCGGCGGCACAATCATCTTTTTCACCGCGTTGCGCAGCGGTCGTGCGCTCTTCTCTGCAAGGCTGACGTAAAAGTACTTATTGAGCCAGAAATTCAGCACCAGGTTGAGCCGGTCATTCTGACCAAAATAATCTTTGTAGGCGTCGACCTCCACGTCGACTTCGCCGAGCAGGATCGCGTCCGGATTGCGCTGTTCGATAAGACGGCGCAGATGCTCCAGGATCCACAGGCCACGTTTTTCATCTCCACGCCCGGCCTGTTTTGTCAGGTGCGACGCTGCATCCAGGCGAAAGCCCGACACCCCGAGCTTTAGCCAGAAGATGATGATGTTCTCAACCTCCTTCAGCACCGCCGGGGAGGCCAGATTGAGATCCGGCTCGTGGTGATAAAACATATGCCGGTAGTATTGCCCCGCTTCGTCGTCCCATGTCCAGACGCTCTTTTCCACGCCGGGGAACATCGGTGGCGTATCGTCCTCGTCCGTGTCAGACCAGAGATAATAGTCACGGTAGGGTGACTGCGGGTTGCGGCGGGCTTGCTGAAACCAGGGATGCGCATCCGAGGTGTGCTGGATCAGCAGCTCAATAATGACCTTCATCCCCAGCTCCCGCGCCTGTTCAATAAAGGCGATGATATCGTTGAGCTTGCCGAAGCGGGGATCGACCTGCAAATGGTCGCTTACGTCATAGCCTTCATCGAGAAAAGGGGTGAGGTAAAACGGGGTGATCCAGATAACCGTCGCGCCCATCCGGCGGATGTAGCGCAACTTCGCGGCGATCCCGGCGATGTCGCCACAGCCATCGCCGTTAAGATCGTAAAACAGGGCGGTATCAATCTGGTAAATAATGGCGCGTGTATGCCAGCCTGCCATAGCAATCCTTAGTGATAACCTTCGGTATCAGACACTTTGCCCCGGAAGACGTAGTAGCTCCAGGCGGTGTAAACCAGGATCACCGGGATGATTAACAGCGTGCCGATCAGCATAAACAGCTGGCTGGCAGGCGGCGCGGCGGCTTCCCACAGGGTGATGTGCGGCGGGATAATGTGTGGCCACAGGCTGATGCCCAGTCCGCTAAAGCCGAGGAAAATCAGGCCCAGCGTTAACAGGAACGGACGGGCATGGCTGTCGGGATTGCGCGTCAGCCGCCAGATCCACAGGCTGAATACCGCCACCAGAACCGGAACCGGCAGGAACCAGAAGAAGTTAGGCAGTGTAAACCAGCGCTCGGCGACAAACTGCCAGCCGAGCGGGGTCCAGATACTCACCACCGCAATGACGGCGATCAGTGCCAGCAGCACGTGGCGGGTCAGCTCACGCATCCGGTTTTGGAGCGCGCCTTCGCTTTTCATGATCAGCCATGTGGTAGCCAGCAGGGTATAGGCGACAATCAAACCCAGCCCGCAGAACAGGTTAAACGGGGTTAACCAGTCCAGCGAGGAGCCCACAAAGCGTCGCCCTTCCACGTCAAAGCCGTTGATCATCGCGCCGACCACGATCCCCTGGCTGAAGGTTGCCAGCAGGGAACCGCCAGCAAAAGAATAGTCCCAGAATTTGCGGTGGGAAGGGGTCGCCTTAAAGCGAAACTCAAATGCCACGCCGCGGAAAATAAGCCCGATCAGCATGGCCGTGAGCGGGATGGTCAGGGCATCGATAATCACCGCGTAGGCCAGCGGAAACGCGCCGAACAACCCTGCGCCGCCGAGAACCAGCCAGGTTTCATTTCCGTCCCAGACCGGTGCGACGCTGTTCACCATCACGTCGCGTTCTTTGGCATCGCCCACAAAGCTGAACAGCATGCCGATACCGAGATCGAAACCGTCCATGATGATGTACATCAGCGTGGCGAAGACAATAATGGCAAACCAGATGACCGGGATATCGACGCCCATCAGATCTTCTCCTCTTCCGGAACAGACTCGGCGGCGGACAGCGGACGGGCAGGGGTGCCCGACGTATTAGACGTTAGCGTGCCGACAGGCTGCGGCCCTTTCTTTATCAACCGGGCGAGATACACATAACCCACGCCAAATACCGAACAGTAGACCACGATAAAGGCCAGCAGGCTGATGCTCATCTGCAACGTGCTGTGCAGAGACACCGCATCTATCGTGCGCAGATAGCCGTAGACGACCCACGGCTGGCGGCCCACTTCGGTGGTGACCCACCCGGCGAGCAGCGCAAGCAGTCCGGCTGGTCCCATGCACAGGGCAAACCAGTGGAATGGTCGCGAGTGATAGAGTCGGCGGCGATAGCGCAGCCAGACGCTCAGCACACCAAGCGTAATCATCAGCAGCCCCATGCCGACCATAATGCGGAAAGACCAGAAGACGATGAGCGAGTTCGGGCGGTCCTCTTTCGGGAAATCTTTCAGCGCCGGGACCTGTTTATCCAGGCTGTGCGTCAGGATCAGGCTGCCGAGCGCCGGAATTTCAAGCCCGTATTTGGTGCGCTCCTCCTCCATATCCGGTACGCCGAACAGCAGCAGCGGGGTAGCCTCGCCGGGCGGATTTTCCCAGTGGCCTTCAATCGCGGCGATTTTGGCAGGCTGATGCTCAAGCGTATTCAGGCCGTGCATATCCCCAACGACTGCCTGGATGGGCGCGACCAGCAGCGCCATCCACATGGCCATGGAGAACATTTTGCGAATAGCGGGCGTGTCGTTGCCGCGCAGCAGATGCCATGCCCCGGACGCGCCCACAAACAAGGCGCTGCACAGGAAGGCGGCGATGGACATATGGATCAGACGGTAAGGGAATGAGGGGTTAAAAATAATGGCCAGCCAGTCTTCGGGAATGACCTGACCGTTCTGAATACTGAAGCCCTGCGGGGTGTGCATCCAGCTGTTGGAGGCGAGGATCCAGAAGGTGGACATCAGCGTGCCCAGCGCCACCATGCAGGTGGCAAAGAAGTGCAGGCCGGGGCCGACCTTGTTCCAGCCGAACAACATCACGCCCAGGAAACCGGCTTCGAGGAAGAAGGCGGTTAAGACTTCATAAGTGAGCAGAGGGCCGGTTATGCTGCCTGCGAACTGGGAAAATCCGCTCCAGTTAGTCCCAAACTGGTAAGCCATTACCAGCCCGGAAACCACGCCCATACCAAAGTTAACGGCGAAAATTTTCAGCCAGAAATGGTAAAGCGAGCGCCAGACATCATTTTTTGTGCGAAGCCACATGCCCTCGAGAACCACCAGATAGCTCGCAAGCCCGATGGTGATTGCCGGAAAGAGAATATGGAAAGAGACGGTAAAGGCGAACTGTATCCTGGCCAGATGAAACGCATCAAGCTCGAACATGCTCCGTACCTCTGGAACTGATAGCCCACAAGGCATTGCCAGACAGCCTCAGGCTGCCTGGCAAAACCGGTTACGGTTTTTTCTTACCCGCGCCAAGCTCGGCACCGGTAAGCGGATCGGCTTTAGGATCGGATTTCGTACGTGCGCACATTGCTTTGACCAGCGTAGCCTGCTCTGTTGTGAGCGTTACGCTTGCGCCGCCGTCACCGCCATCGACCGCTGGCTGAGGAGATTCCACGTAGTCGAAATGCTTGTCGCTGTTCCAGCTTCCGCGAACTTCTCCCCCCTCAGACATATTGTAGTACTTGTTGGTGTACTCTTCGATTGGAGGCAATTTACCCGGTGGGAAGTTGTTACGGATCGACTGGAGCGCCTTCTCAAACGAAAGCTGGTGTGCTGCCTCACGCGTCATTAAAAACGCCAGCGCATCTTTAACACCTGGATCGTCCGTTACGTTAATAAGCCGTTCGTAGATAATTTTGGCGCGCGCCTCGGCCGCAATGTTAGAGCGCAGATCCGCGGTGGGTTCGCCAATGGTATCCACGTACGCCGCCGTCCACGGTACGCCTGCGGAGTTAGTGAGCGGAGTACCGCCCCCGTAGAGCAGGGAAGTGATATGACTGTCATTGCCGTTTTCGGTCATGGAACGGTACAGCTCCGCTTCATTTTCAACGCCTTCCGCCAGTTCACCTTTCGCACCCTTATTAAGCATACCCACCAGGGTGCCGATAATTTCCAGGTGACTTAACTCCTCGGTCGCGATATCCATCAGCATATCTTTACGACCGGGATCGTCGTCGCTCAATCCTTGCGTAAAGTAACGACATGCCGCGGCAAGTTCGCCCTGTGGCCCGCCAAACTGCTCAAGCAGAAGATTAGCCAGACCCGGATTCGGTTCGGCTACGCGTACTGTGTATTGCAGCTGTTTTACGTGTCGAAACATATATTCTCCCTCTTCCGTTATTTTTTCGCTTCAACGCCGTCCGCGTCGGAGCGCAGCAGGAACTGTTCCGTCGTCTGTGGAATATGTTGAATCAGCCAGTCCGCCATCTGGCGCTCTTCTTCCAAAATGGATTCAATGGCTGGAATGGAGGCGGTATCGCCCGCTTGTTTGGCCGCGGCCAGCAGAGAGGTGTAGCAGGCAATTTCAAACTGCTCAAAAACGTAGCCGCTGATGGAGCCTTTAACAATTTCGTCGGAAGGGAACATGCCGCCAATGGACTGGCCGAGCGCCGCCATTTTGCTCATGGAATCTTTTATGACCGAACGGGAAATATTATTGCGGTCGAGAATTTCTTCCAGCACGGTAATTTGATGTTTAGTTTCATTAACGTGTTGTTCAATTCGTGCACGTAAGTCGGGATAATTATCAATACGGCTGGCCATTGATTCCAGCATGGATTCGGCTTGCTTTTCCATCGCATGGGCATCGCGTAGCCAATCATGGTAGTGTTCTACATGATTCATAATTAACTCCTGTGATTTATTTTCTGGTTAATTGTTGGTGCTGATGCTCATCAAATTTTTATTTATCCTTTCTGGGCTTTTTGATTAATATTGCCGACAGCCAGATCGGTTAATTTGAGATCGGTTTCTTTTTCTTCTTCCAGTGTTTCTGCAAGAAGTTTAACAGCTTTTTTATAGCCTAATTGTTCAGCCAGGGTGGCCAGGGTGCCGTAGCTAGCAATTTCGTAGTGCTCGACTTTCTGTGCGGCGGCAATTAATGCAGCGTCACGCACTTCGTTTTTCTCAGTGCTCTCAATAACTTCGTTGGCTTCTTCAATTAAGCCTTCCATTGCAACGCATTTCATGCGCTTCAGCTTGAGGCCGGATTCCTGCTCAATAATTTGATCGATACGTTCGATCTGTCCCTGCGTCTCCTCAAGGTGAGCCGTGAAGGCAGCGCTCAGCTTCTCGCTTGATGCGGCGCGGGCTAACTTGCTCAGCGCGCGGGTCAGCTGCTTCTCAGCGCTATAGGTATCGGATAACAGGTGAATAAATACATCTTCAACAGTTTTCATATTCATATATTCGCTCCAGTGAAATAAAGGGAAGGTACTGCGAGCCGACAGGCCCGCAGCATGCTCTCGGTATATTTATAAGAGCTTTAAATAAGATCAGGAGTTATCAGATTTACGGCCCCCGCCGTGACTGTTCTGTCCCCCTTTCTTACCCGCTTCAGATGCGCGTTGCGGATCGTTTTTGAAATTACCGCCGCTGTGCTGGCCGCCTTTACGTCCAGCTTCTGATGCTTTTTCACGGTCTTGCGCGAAATTACCGGAACCACCACGATGTTGCTCTGCCATATATCAACCCTCATGTTGCGTTTATGTCAGGTGATACGATAAGTAATTCGTATCAGTTGTCGTTCAGAAATTAACATTAGTCGTTATGTGAGAAGAGTCAAATTTCCTGTCTGGGTTGTTTTGCACCATTTTCAGAGATGCGGGGGAAATACCGCTTCGTTACGATTTTTGAAAATCGGAAGTAAATCCATTGCTTAGGGGGAAATAAATTGTGTCGTTAGGATTTCGCTTAGCTAATAATCTTAATGTGAACGCGGCGGAAAAGATTACAAGAATTGACGTAGCGCAAAAATATATCTTACCGACCTGAGTATTTATAATCGGAATAGTCTTAAGCGAGAAGTAAAATAACGAGCCGAAACAGTGTATCCGATCGTCGTTTTTGACGTGGTCAGGCGGATCGGGTGAGGGTATGCTGCATTTGTCACCACAATAATTACAGAGGCAATGTCATGGATCAGGAGCTACTGGATGCAGGGTACCGGGCCTATACCGGTGAGAAAATCGATGTCTACTTCAACACAGGGATCTGCAAACACTCGGGCAACTGCGTACGCGGCAGCGCGGCGCTGTTCGACCTGAAGCGTAAACCCTGGATCGCACCGGATGAAGTGGATGCAGAAACTGTTGCGCGCGTAATTGATACCTGCCCGAGCGGTGCGCTGAAGTACCGCCTAAAATAAGTGAGGAACCATGGATATTCTTGAAGGCCATAACAAGTTTTATGTCAACGACGCCGAAGGCAATCAGGTTGCGGAGATCGTCTTTGTCCCGACCGGCGAGCATCTGAGCATCATCGAGCACACCGATGTGGATCCGAGCCTGAAAGGGCAGGGTGTGGGTAAGCAGCTGGTGGCGAAGGTGGTAGAGAAGATGCGCGGGGAGAACCGTAAAATTATCCCGCTGTGTCCGTTTGCGAAGCATGAGTTTGATAATACGCGGGAGTATGACGATATTCGGGCGTAAAACAGATGCCCGGCATTGCGCCGGGCAGCACACTCAACCGACAAACATCACCGACACACACAGCACACCCACAATCAGCGTCAGCAGGTTACCGATGGAGCGGTACGGTTTTAACGACGGGATCAGGTACGTCGACAGCGTCGGCATGATGAACAGGATCATGGCGATAAGCGGACCGCTGATGGCGTAAATCATCGAGATCGCATTCGGGTTGATGCAGCAGACCGCAAAGGTAATCAGCGACACGCCGAGAATCGAAACCGCGCGGTTAAAGGCACGACTTTTCTTCACACCCACCTGATTCAGCGACGATTTCACAATTTCCGTTGCCCCTTCAATCACGCCAAAATAGGTGCCGAGGAACGATTTCGACATCGCTATAATTGCCACGATAATGCCGGAAATGCCCAGCCATGCCGGGGACGAAGGCATCATCGACAGCGCGGACAGGATCGTCACCCCTTCCTCTTTTGCCGCCACGATATAGGACGGTGGAATCGAAAGCAGGCAGCTGAACACAAAGAACAACACGCTGAGGCAGATGATCAGGTACGCCACTTTCATGATTTTTTTGCATTTACCCATAGCCTCTTCACCGTATTTCTCGCGACGATCTACGGCGAAGGTCGAGATGATCGGGGTATGGCTAAAAGCGAAAACCATCACCGGGATCGATATCCACACCTGGTGCAGCGTATGCTGGTCGAAGGCCATCTGGCTGGTCAGCAGCGACGGCTGCCAGCTGCCCGTCAGATACAGCGAGACAAACAGGAAATAGGCGATCAGCGGAAAGACAAGGAAACCCATCACCTTAATGGTGATGTGCCGCCCCATCAGGAAGATCAGATTCAAAATCAGCACCACGCCAAAACTCACCAGCATCCGCACGCTGGTATCCACCGTCATCCGTTTCGCCAGCTGTTCAGTAAGTGAGTTGGTTATCGCCACCGCGTAAATCAGAACCACCACAAAGAAGGCCACGAAATAGAGCGTGGTGATGAGGTTGCCGATCTTTTTGCCGTAGTAATGGGAAACGGCACCGGTGATCCCTTCGTTGCCTTTCGTCTTCGACGACAGAATAAATTGCGCCAGCGCTTTATGCGGCCAGTAGGTTAAGGGATACGCCACAAGGGCGGTGATCAGCAGGACAATTGCACCAGCAGAGCCGAGCTGAATGGGCAAGAACAGGGTTCCTGCGCCCACGGCAGTGCCGTAGAGGGCGAAACTCCAGAGAGTCTCTTCTTTTGACCAAATTTTCGACATTAGAGCAACGTATCAACTATAAAACGAACAAAAAGGAGTGCAATTTACCATAATTATGCGTTGAGGTCGCCGTTGCTTCGCTGGGGTTGGGCCGGAGAAGGTCTCCGGCCGGAAGGTCATTCGCTTGCCAGGGCGCGACGTTGCTGGCGGCGCTTGATAATTTTCTCCCGCAGGGTGTCATACGCCCAGTTGTAGAGCATGGTGTACGGCAGGAAGAACAGGAAGAAACCAATCTCCAGCGTGAAGGCCTGGAGCAGCGTCACGCCCAGCACGGCGGCAACGATGGTTACGCCAATCACAATAAAGCCGCATTCAAAACCCAGCGCATGCAGGGCGCGCACTTTTGCCGTGCGCTTCACCCGCTGAACGGGCCAGAAACGGTCGAAGCCAAAGTTATAGATAATGTTCCAGAGCATTGCCGTGGTCGCCAGAATAATAGTGAGACCCCCCATTTCAACCACCGAGCGCTGCATTAGCCACGCGGCTGTAGGGGCGAGGATCGCCGTAGCAATACCTTCAAAACAGACGGCATGGAAGATCCGCTCCGGCAATTTACGTTGGAGTGCATCCTGATGTTGCATATTTACCTCATAAAGACGCCAGTATGGGCGTTGATGCGGCCTATTCTTATCGCTTAAGGTGATATATAAAAGATGGTATCCATCGATAAAGTAGATACATCATGCGTTATTCTCCCGAAGCACTGACCGCGTTTGTTGAAACTGTCGCCGCAGGTTCGTTTTCAGCTGCGGCACGACGGCTGCGTAAAAGCCAGTCCACCATCAGCACCTCCATCGCCAACCTTGAAGCTGACCTTGGCTTTGAGTTGTTTGATCGCTCGGCGCGTCACCCGGTGTTAACCGCCCAGGGTGAACAGGTGCTGGGCTATGTCCAGTCAATCCTCGCCGCCAGCGCGCGCCTTGATGAGCTGGCCGTATCCTTAACGGCGCAAACGGAGGCGCGTTTTACCTTTGTTCTCTCCGATACGCTTAACCCGACCGTGCTGGAAGAGATGATGAGCCAGTTCGACCAGCGTTTTCCGCACACCGAATTTGAGTGCCTGATTGGGGAAGAGGAGGACGTGATCGATCTGCTGCAAAAGGAGCGGGCGCAAATTGGCCTGACGGAAGCACGCGACAGCTACCCGACCGATATTGGCGCGACCCGCCTGCCTATGCAGACGCGGATGGCTATTTACGTTTCTGCCGGACATCCTCTGGCAGGGCAACATGAGACGCAGGCGGACGAGCTGCATGGCTGGCGCGAGCTGCGGCTGAGTACCTATCTTGAACGGGAAGCGCCCCTTGCGCGCGGGCCGGTCTGGTCTGCGCCGAACTACCTGCTGCTGCTAAGCATGGCGGTACAGGGCTTTGGCTGGTGCGCGTTACCCTGCGCGCTGGTCGACGAATTTGCCGCATCGAAATCGCTGGTGCAGCTGAACGTGCCGGGATGGCCGAGGTCGATTGCCATCGATCTGGTATGGAACAAAAGAACCCCGCCCGGCGTCGCCGGAAGCTGGCTGCGCCAGTACTTGCAGGACGCACGATAATCCTGTGACTAAACTCACTAATTTTAAACATTTGCGTCAATTGTTGATAACAATCCTCTACTATCGTCATGTCATTTTGCACAGAGGTCGTGATGAAAGATGTCGTTATAGTGGGTGCGTTACGTACGGCTATCGGCTGTTTTCAGGGAGCGCTTGCGCGTCACTCTGCGGTTGATCTCGGCAGCGTGGTGGTAAGAGCGCTGGTGGAACGCAGCGGGGTTGCCGCACATGAAATTGATGAGGTGATCCTCGGCCAGGTGCTGACCGCGGGCGCGGGACAAAACCCTGCGCGCCAGGCGGCGCTGAAGGGCGGCCTGCCTAATACCGTTTCGGCGATTACCATCAACGACGTCTGTGGTTCAGGTTTGAAAGCGCTCCATCTTGCGACGCAGGCCATCCAGTGCGGTGAAGCGGACGTGGTCATTGCCGGAGGGCAGGAAAACATGAGCCGCGCCCCGCATGTCCTGACCGACAGCCGGACCGGCGCGCAGCTCGGGAACAGTCAACTGCTTGACAGCCTGGTTCATGACGGGCTGTGGGACGCCTTCAACGACTACCATATGGGCGTAACGGCGGAAAACCTGGCGCGGGAATACGGCATCAGCCGCGAGCTTCAGGATGCGTATGCGCTTAGCTCGCAGCAAAAAGCACGCGCGGCGATCGACTCCGGCCGTTTTCGCGATGAAATTGTCCCGGTCAGTACCCTGCGCCAGAACGGCGAAGCGCTCATCGTTGATACCGACGAGCAGCCGCGCACCGATGCCAGCGCAGAAGGGCTGGCAAAACTCGATCCGGCCTTCGAAACGCTCGGTTCTGTAACGGCAGGTAACGTATCCTCCATTAACGACGGTGCGGCGGCGGTGATGATGATGAGTGAAAGCAAAGCCCAGGAGCTGGCGCTGCCGGTGCTGGCGCGCATCAAAGCGTTTGCCAGCGTGGGTGTTGATCCTGCGTTAATGGGGATCGCCCCGGTCTATGCCACGCGCCGCTGTCTTGAGCGGGCGGGCTGGCAGCTGAACGATGTAGATCTGATTGAAGTCAATGAAGCCTTTGCTGCACAGGCGATCTCGGTCGGGAAAATGCTGGAATGGGATCCGCTGCGGGTCAACGTCAACGGCGGTGCGATCGCGCTCGGTCATCCTATTGGCGCTTCCGGCTGCCGCATTCTGGTGTCGCTAGTCCACGAAATGAAAAAGCGTAACGCCCGAAAAGGGATCGCAACGCTCTGCATTGGCGGAGGGCAGGGGGTAGCCCTGGCTATCGAACGGTAATTTCCCCCTCTGCGCACAGAAAGCCTCCCTCGGGAGGTTTTTTTATGTCCGCAGAATCCTTTTTTAACACTTCTGCGTTCTTTCTTAAGCCCACAATAATTATTGCGCGGTGAATTATTCGCTTTGTGAAGTTCTTAGTGTGATCTCACGCCTGGAATTTATGCGTTATACGCCTTTTTTGTTGATGAGGTTCACGTCGATCTTTGCCAAAAAAAATGAAACAAATAATTTCGATCCTTGTCACTAAAATAACGGTACATAAAAAATAAACTCAAGTTTCATAAAAACGAAACGTTATTTTAATTGAGGGTTTTTTCATGTTTAAGAAATCTCTGCTCCTTGCTTCCCTTATTAGTGCCTCTTTTGCGGCTAGCGCCGTTACCGTCGATCTGCGTCACGAATATATTGACAGCGGCTCGAATGCCGACCGTGTTGCCGTCTCGCACCGCTTTGACAATGGCTTCGGTTTTTCAGTCGAGGCGAAGTGGAAATCAGGCGGGGACAAGGCAGATCAGCCATTCGCGGATGTGGTGGGGAACGGTCACGAAGATCAGATTAGCTGGCGCTGGAAAGCGACAGACAATATCGCCCTGACGCCTGCGTTTACGATTGAAAGCACAGACAGTCGTACCATTTATAAACCGAATCTGCATGTGCAATATAGTTTCGATAATGGCTTCTACGTGGCCGCGCGTTACCGTTATGAATATACCCGCTACCCGTCAAGCTCAAATAAGGACGATGATAAAGTTAACCGTGGTGATGCGTGGGTCGGTTGGGTATTAGGTGACTGGCGTACCGAGCTGAACTATGTTTACGCGAAAAGCTCTGAAGGCGTGGCCCGAAATAACAATAAAGATTATTCCAATGAATATAACGCCAAGCTGGCCTACAAATGGGATAAAAACTGGGCACCCTATGTTGAGGTGGGCAACGTGGGGGTTAAAGACACTGACGAACGCCAGACCCGTTTCCGTTTAGGCGTGGCGTACTCCTTCTGATAATCCAGCTTCTTCGCTAAAAACCGCCGGGTGGCGCTTCGCTTACCCGGCCTACACT
>NZ_JADDTS010000001.1:82041-131199 GCF_015159675.1 Enterobacter cloacae complex sp. S2 | reverse complement strand
TCCGTCGTTTCGTATGCCGGGTGGCCCTGCGCTTACCCGGCCTACACTTTCTCTCCAATCAGTCGTTTCGTAGGCCGGGTAAGCGTTAGCGCCACCCGGCAAAAAGCGCCGCAATCACCCAAAAAAAAAGCCCTCCGAATCGGAGGGCAAGGCCAGTTACAGAAACACTAACTCATTCAGGCATGCAACATTTCAGGTTGCTCGGGGAGTTTCGCGATATAGAGGGCTGGTTTGCCGTCTTTATCGGAACTGTACAGCACCGCTTTTTCGTCCGGCGTGAAGGACGGATGCGGGTGGGTTACCTGGCGGCTGTTCGCCACCGTAGCCCAGGAAGTGTCATGACGGGCAATGCGGTAATAGGCTTTCTTCGCCACGTCAAAGGCATACAGATAAGGATCGTTATCAATGGTGTAGCCGCCGGTGTCTTTCACATCAACAGGCGTGCCGGAACCGTCGCCAACCAGCATGGTGCCGTCGACGTTGCTCATCAGGTGCGAACAGGCGGGCATGTTCATTACCGCTTCATTCACACCGGTGTCCGGATTGAAGCGGGAGATGGTGCGCCCTTGCTGACCTTTCAGGTAAGAGACGTAGATCAGCGCGGACCCGTCCGGCACCCAAAATTCATGCGTGCAGCTTTCCCCTTCCGCGTGCGTTTTCACTTTCCGCACGTTGCTGCCATCTTCGTTGACCAGCCACATGCGGGCGTCAACCAGGTCGTGTGGCCCTTCATGACAGAAGGCCACGGTATTGTCATCGAACGGGCGATAAATCGGATGTCCCAGCCAGATCTTCTCGTCATGGATGGTGGTGCTTTCACCCGTTTTTAGATCAACGCGCAGCAGGCGGCAGTGCGGCCCTTTGTGGAAGAAGTCGTGGAAAATTTTCCAGTCGTTGAGTGGCGTCCAGTCACGTCTGGCAATCTCAATACCTACCAGTTTGGTGCAGTCGCTGTTCGCGACCCAGGTGCCGTAGCCAACCCACTCTTCCGGGACACGGTACACTTCGCGCTCTGCCAGCGTCTGTAAATCCACCTCAAGCAGGGTGCGATCGTTTTTCACATAGTAGAGGGATTGATCGTCCGGAGAGAGGAACCCGCCAAAGGTGTTATCGCCCGCGCCTTCGGTCAGCTGCACCGCTTCGGCGTTTTTCAGATCCAGCAGGTAATAGTTCCAGTGACCGTCGAACTCCCCGGCGAACAGCAGGTGGCTGCCATCGTTAAAGAAGCACTTCTGGTAAAAGTAGTTGCGATGACAGGTTACTTCCGGTGGGGTCAGGCGGGTAACTTCCACGCCTGTATCCGGATCGCGGCTGACCTCGTAGTTCAGCTTGACCCGCATACCTTTAGCCATAATGCACTCCTTTGAACGCGTAATATAGGTTGAAAACTAGGTGTTAAATTATCAAAACATCGTTTCATTGTGTGTGACTGACAGCGCAAATTCTCAGTTTCTTTAGCCAGATTGAGGGGCTTAAAGATTTATCGTGATCGAAACCCCATTTCTGGCATAAACATACAGAAAAAATGAAACGTTGTTTTAAATGTAATTGAAAACCCCATGTACAGGCGATAATATGTGTTCATCACGAAAACGGAACATTGTTTCGTTATTCATCTTTGCCTTCGGGCACGATCAATTCTGGAGGTTTACGTGGACGTCAGACAAAGCATCCACAGTGCGCACGCAAAAACGCTGGATACTCAGGGGCTGCGCAGTGAGTTTTTAGTTGAGCAAGTGTTCGAAGCCGACAAGTACACCATGGTCTACAGCCATATTGACCGCATTATTGTGGGCGGGATTATGCCGGTGGCGAAAACCGTCTCCGTGGGCGGTGAAGTGGGCAAACAGCTGGGCGTGAGCTACTTCCTCGAACGCCGTGAACTGGGCGTGATTAACATTGGCGGGCCGGGCACCATAACCGTCGATGGCCAGTGCTACGAAATTGGTCACCGTGACGCGCTGTACGTCGGCAAAGGCGCGAAAGAAGTGGTGTTCGCCAGCATCGATGGCAGCAAACCGGCGAAGTTCTACTACAACTGCGCCCCGGCTCATACGACTTACCCAACCAAAAAAGTCACGCCAGCGGACGTTGCCCCGGTGACCCTTGGTGACAACCTCACCAGCAACCGCCGCACCATCAATAAATACTTCGTACCGGATGTGCTGGAAACTTGCCAGCTCAGCATGGGGCTGACCGAGCTTGCGCCGGGCAACCTGTGGAACACCATGCCGTGCCATACCCACGAGCGCCGCATGGAAGTCTATTTCTACTTCAACATGGATGAAGATGCCTGCGTGTTCCACATGATGGGACAGCCGCAGGAAACTCGCCATATCGTGATGCACAACGAGCAGGCGGTCATTTCGCCAAGCTGGTCCATCCACTCTGGCGTGGGAACGAAAGCTTATACCTTTATCTGGGGTATGGTCGGTGAAAACCAGGTCTTCGATGACATGGACCACGTCGCTGTTAAGGATCTGCGCTAGTCGCAGGCAGTTAAGCACACATCTGCCTGTTGGTGACAGGCGCTGAACGATTAAGGAACAAACATGATTCTGGATGCATTTTCTCTGCAGGGTAAAGTGGCTGTGGTTTCCGGGTGTGACACCGGGCTGGGGCAGGGTATGGCGTTAGGTCTGGCGGAAGCGGGCTGTGATATCGTCGGGATTAACATCGTAGAGCCAACGGAAACCATCGAGCGCGTCACCGCGCTGGGCCGTCGTTTCCTGAGCCTGACCGCGGACCTGCGCAAAATCGATGCGATCCCTGAACTGCTGGATCGCGCGGTGGCGGAGTTCGGGCATATCGATATTCTGGTCAACAATGCGGGCCTGATTCGCCGTGAAGATGCGATTAACTTCAGCGAAACGGACTGGGACGACGTGATGAACCTGAACATCAAGAGCGTGTTCTTTATGTCCCAGGCGGCTGCGAAGCACTTCATCGCGCAGGGGAAAGGCGGCAAGATCATCAATATTGCCTCCATGCTCTCTTTCCAGGGCGGCATCCGCGTACCGTCTTACACCGCATCGAAGAGCGCCGTGATGGGCGTGACCCGTCTGCTGGCGAACGAGTGGGCGCAGCACAATATCAACGTCAACGCGATTGCGCCGGGCTACATGGCTACCAACAATACCCAGCAGCTGCGTGCTGATGAAGAGCGCAGCGCGGCAATTCTGGAACGTATTCCAGCGGGTCGCTGGGGTCTGCCGAGCGATCTGATGGGCCCGGTTGTGTTCCTGGCTTCTCCGGCTTCGGATTACATTAACGGCTATACCGTCGCCGTTGACGGCGGCTGGCTGGCACGTTAATTCAGCCTTAATAAAGAACCTCTGCCCTCGGGTGGAGGTTTTTTTTGCGCCAAAATTGGCTTTATCCATATCCTTAAAGATGAAAAATCCATACTAAAAAGGAATAAATGACGGGTATCACACATTTATTGCTTAAATATTAACTAATTAATAAAAAATAAGGTTAAACCACCCTGATTTGAAATTGTAATGTCCATCACAGAACGGTATGTCGTAGCGAAATAATCCATATCTTCACCAGTTCCGACCTGACACTTTCTTCCGGTATCTCGTAATTTCACTTAACGAATTTCGCTGTTGAGGCAGGAAACTATGACATCTATAAATGACTCTACCCTTATGCCCGCTGCGCTGCGCGATACCCGACGCATGAACCAGTTTGTTTCTGTTGCGGCCGCCGTAGCCGGTCTACTGTTTGGTCTGGATATCGGCGTTATCGCTGGCGCACTGCCCTTTATTACCGACCACTTTACGTTAAGCAACCGCCTGCAAGAGTGGGTGGTAAGCAGCATGATGCTGGGCGCGGCCATCGGCGCGTTGTTTAACGGCTGGCTGTCGTTCCGTCTCGGGCGCAAATACAGCCTGATGGTTGGGGCGATCCTGTTCGTCGCAGGCTCCATCGGCTCCGCGTTTGCGACAAACATAGAAGTGCTGCTGCTTTCACGCGTGCTGCTTGGCGTAGCGGTGGGTATCGCGTCCTACACCGCGCCGCTTTATCTCTCTGAAATGGCAAGTGAGAACGTGCGAGGGAAGATGATCAGTATGTATCAGCTGATGGTGACGCTCGGTATCGTGCTGGCGTTTCTGTCGGATACGTACTTCAGCTACAGCGGCAACTGGCGGGCAATGCTTGGCGTGCTGGCGCTGCCTGCGCTGGTGCTGATTGTGTTAGTCATTTTCCTGCCGAACAGCCCGCGCTGGCTGGCGCAAAAAGGGCGTCACGTGGAGGCGGAAGAGGTGCTGCGCATGTTGCGCGACACGTCTGAAAAAGCGCGTGAAGAGCTGAACGAAATCCGCGAAAGCCTGAAGCTGAAGCAGGGCGGCTGGTCCCTGTTTAAGGCGAACCGCAACGTGCGCCGCGCGGTGTTCCTCGGCATGCTGTTACAGGCGATGCAGCAGTTTACGGGGATGAACATCATTATGTATTACGCCCCGCGCATTTTTAAAATGGCCGGTTTTACCACCACCGAACAGCAGATGATCGCTACGCTGGTGGTGGGGCTGACCTTTATGTTCGCCACCTTTATCGCGGTGTTCACCGTTGATAAGGCCGGACGTAAACCCGCCCTGAAAATTGGCTTTAGCGTGATGGCGCTCGGCACCTTAATCCTTGGCTACTGCCTGATGCAGTTCGATAACGGCACGGCGTCAAGCGGCCTCTCCTGGCTCTCCGTGGGCATGACCATGATGTGTATCGCCGGTTACGCGATGAGCGCCGCGCCGGTGGTGTGGATCCTGTGCTCTGAAATACAGCCGCTGAAATGCCGCGACTTTGGTATCACCTGTTCCACCACCACCAACTGGGTGTCGAACATGATCATTGGCGCGACCTTCCTGACGCTGCTGGATGCGATTGGCGCGGCAGGCACCTTCTGGCTCTATACGGTGCTGAACGTGGCGTTTATCGGTGTGACCTTCTGGCTGATCCCCGAAACCAAGGGCGTGACCCTGGAGCATATTGAACGCAAGCTGATGAGAGGGGAGAAACTACGTAATATCGGCGTGTAATGTAATTGCCCGGTGGCGCTTCGCTTACCGGGCCTACGATACCGTGTAGGCCCGGTAAACGGCTTAGTGTTTACCGCATCGCACGTCTCAAAATACGCTCCGCCTGACGCTGGAAGTCAGCGGCCGTCTCTTCCACGGTTTTCTGGCCGTAGTCGATATACTGCAAAGAAGTACCGAACTGCGCCACAATCTGTGGGTCGTCAAAGTATGGCGAGACGGTGAGTTTCGCCGGCAGCGACTGCGCCAGACGCAGGCCTGCCACGGAAGGATCGTCCTCTTTAATGGTGCCGTCTTCAGTCAGATACTGCACCGCTACTTTGCTCAGCGGTACGCCACGCTCAAGGCCCAGCGTATCGACCCCTTCTTTGCTGTTGAGCAGGAAATTAATCAGCTTCGCCGCCGCTTCCGGGTTTTTGGTCGACTTACCAATCGACAGCATTTGCGCCGGTTTGAAGAACAGGCCCGCGTCGGTGGCGCCCGGCAGCATTGGGTAGCTGCCCAGCTCCAGTTTCGCCGGTGGCTTCAGGTTGTCGGAATATTTGTTGATGGTGGAGTTCCACATATAGGTGCCGCCCCATTCTCCCTGGATCCACGGCTTCATCTCATACATGTTGCTCTTACCAAACGAGGCATAGTATTTGGTGTCCGGCATGACGTGGCTGTCGATCAGCTTTTTGTAGGTCTGGAAGAACTCCACCCACTGTTCCTTTGTGTAGCTGAACTTTTTGGTTTTCTCATCCACCGCAGGAGTGTTGTACTTCTGGATCATGTACGAATTCAGCAGCGCCAGCGTATCCTGGTGCTCCAGGATCACCGGGTAGTATTGCTTACCGAGCTTGCTCTCGAAGGTTTTACCGGCCGCCATCAGCTCGTCCCAGGTTTTCGGGTACGCAATACCCGCTTTTTTCCAGGTTTCGTCATTGAAGTAGAACACCCGCGCCGTCACCGAGATCGGAATGCCGTTCAGCTTGCCATCCACGGTGGTGGTTTGCAGCTCTTTGGGATCGAACTGCGACAGGTCGATCACCTCCTTCAACTTGTTCAGATCGTAGAAGCCGTCACCGGTTTTGGAGAAGATCGGCAGCCAGTTCCAGTTCGTCTGCATTACGTCTGGCTCGGTTCCACCCGCAATCTGGGTGGTCAGACGGGAGAGGTGACCGTCCCAGCCGGTGTATTCCGCTTTCACGTTGATGTCCGGGTTCTGCTTATGGAACTCCTCCAGCGCTTTCAGGGTGACCTGGTGACGGCCGTTGCCGCCCCACCAGGACATCCGTAAATCCACATTCTGCGCCATCGATGGCAAAGCGGTAAGGCCCAGGGTCGCGGAGATAGCTGCGCTTAAAAGCACTTTTTTCATTTTTATCACTCCATCAGAGAGAGAGGTTCTGTTCAGTTTTTGCGTCAAAAATATGACACTTATTCATATCAAACGTGAAATACACCTTACGATGAAGTCCCTTATCAATCATTGGTTTAGCTTCATCGGACGGGATTCTGGCGGTCAGTTCGTAGTCCGCGACCTTCAGGTACACAAAGAATTCGTGGCCCATGTTCTCAACGCGCACCATCTCCCCGCTACAGCCGCCGTTCGGGAAGGGCTCATCAGAGAGCGACACAAATTCCGGACGCACGCCGAAGAAGATCTCCTGACCCGCGTAAGCGGCGACTTTCTCCTGCTTCTCCGCGTTCAGCGGCATGCTTTCATCACCAATGGCGATGTGCAGCTGTCCCGCTTTTTCGACCAGCACGCTTTTGCGTATATTCATCTCCGGCGCGCCGATAAAGCCCGCCACGAACATGTTCTTCGGCTTGTGGTAGAGATTGTCCGGCGTATCCACCTGCATGATATGGCCGAGCTTCATCACGCAGATGCGGTCGCCCATGGTCATCGCTTCGGTCTGGTCGTGGGTCACGTAAACGGTGGTGGCCGGTTTTCCGGATTTCTTCAGCTGCTTATGCAGGTCGGAAATACGGATACGCATCGAGGCGCGCAGTTTGGCGTCGAGGTTTGAAAGCGGCTCATCGAACAGGAACACATCCGGTTTTTTCACAATCGCACGGCCTACCGCCACGCGCTGCGCCTGGCCGCCGGAAAGCTGGCGCGGCAGGCGGTCGAGCAGCTCTTCAAGCTCAAGAATTTTGGCGGCTTCATTCACCTGGGACTCAATCTGATCTTTCGGCAGCTTGCTCAACTTGAGGCCAAAGGCCAGATTCTCGCGCACCGTCATGTGTGGATATAGGGCGTAGTTCTGGAACACCATCGCAATCCCGCGCTCTTTCGGCGCGAGGTTGTTCACGATCTTGTCGCCGATACGCACCTCGCCGCCGCTGATGGTTTCCAGTCCCGCCAGCATGCGCAGAGTAGTGGATTTGGCGCAGCCGGATGGTCCGACGATCACCATAAATTCCCCTTCGGCGATTTTAAGATCGATAGCGTGTACCGCTTTAAAACCGTTGGAGTAGACCTTTTCCAGCTTGTTGAAAATAACTTCAGCCATGGTATTTCCCTCTTAACCTTTAATTCCGCTGCTGGTGACGCCCTGTACGAAGTAGCGCTGTGCCAGGAAGAAGACAATGATGGATGGCAGAATGGAGATGCTCGCCATTGCCAGAATTTCGTTCCACGGCGCCCCTTCGGTGACGTCGATGGACATTTTCAGCGCCAGTGCAATCGGGTATTTATCCACGCTGTAGACATAAATCAGCGGCCCGATAAAGTCGTTCATGGACCACATGAACTGGAACAGGGCGACGGAGATAATGGCCGGTTTAAGGATCGGCACAACCACGTACCACAGCACCTGAAGGGAGTTACAGCCGTCAATCTGCGCCGCCTCTTCCATGTCACGCGGGACGCCGCGCAGGAACTGGATCAGCATGAAGACGAAGAACCCCTGGGTGGCGAAGGCCAGCGGCAGGTACAGCGGCATATAGCTGTTCAGCATGCCCATCTCACGGAACATCAGGTACTGCGGGATCAGCAGCACGGTGCTGGGTAGCAGCATGGTGGTAATGAGCGTGGCGAACCAGAACTTCTTCCACGGGATCTCGAAGCGGGCAAAGCCATACGCCACGATGGTGGAGGAGATAATGGTCAGGATCACTTTCGGGATCACATACTTAAAGGTGTTCAGCATGTAGTGGCCGAAGTTGTACTCGGTGCCGGTTTTCCAGCCGTTGATGAAGCCGTCCCAGGTGGCATGTGCAGGCCACAGGCTCAGGGTGGTGAAGATCTCGTGGTTCGGTTTGAACGACGCGGAGAACATCCACACCAGCGGGTAAAGCATCAGCAGGCCGACAAACAGCAGGATCGCATAGCGAACGGTGGCATTGATTTTCTCTCTGCGCAGCGTGCGGGCTACTTCGCGTTCGGCGATGCTTCTTGCCGTGGAGAGTTGTTGAATATCAGCCATTTTTGCCTCCTTTATCGGCGGAGTAGAACACCCAGTATTTCGACGACTTAAAGGCGATACCGGCGAAGACGGCCACCACCAGGAACAGGATCCACGCCAGCGCCGCGCCATAACCCATATCGAAATACTTAAACGCGGTGTCGTAGATGTAGAGCGAGAACAGGTAGGTCGAATAGGTCGGCCCGCCGCCGGTGATCACGTACGGCCCGGTAAATTCCTGGAACGCCTGCGTGGTCTGCATGATGAAGTTGAAGAAGATCACCGGCGTAATCAGCGGCACGGTCACCTTCATGAACATCTGCCATTTCGATGCGCCATCGATCATCGCCGCTTCATACTGGGACTGCGGTACGTTTTGCAGCGCGGCCAGGAAGATGACCATCGCGGAACCGAACTGCCAGACGCGCAGCAGGGTAACGGACATTAGCGCCAGTGACGGTTCACCCAGCCAGTTCACCGGGTCAAAACCAAATACGCCGATAAAGCTGTTCAGCAGGCCATCGATGGCAAATAAGGCGCGCCACAATACGGCAATGGCGACGGAACTGCCGAGGATCGACGGAATATAGTAGGCAGTACGGAAAAATCCGATGCCGCGTAATTTAAAGTTCAGGACAAAGGCAATCCCTAATGCGAAGGCGAGCTTTAACGGAATGGTTAAAAATACGTATGCAAAGGTCACGCCCATGGATTTCCAGAAGAGCGTGTCTTCGGTAAACATGTAGCGATAGTTTTCGATGCCGTTAAACACCGGCGGACTCATCAAATCGTAATCCGTAAAGCTGAGGAAAAATGATGAGACGAAGGGGAATGCCGTAAAGAGTATCAACCCGATGATGTAGGGTGATATCCATGCGAGCCCCAGCAGCTTGTTTTCATTCATACATACCTACCTGGCGATCAATGGTTTAAAACGGAATCTGCTTTGTTACATCTTCCCAGGCCAGCATCGCGCGGCATGAGAGCTGAATTTTAGGGTGCAATATCTGGCGTCGGCTAAATATAAAATTGTTTATTAACGCTTTTTTGCCTTCCTCTTTGCGCTAAATGCGTTGGGTTTCAAAAGAGCTGAACCGCCGTTCTTGGATACTAAAACATCGTTTTATTTTATATTATTGCGATTTATTTCTGCGTCATTCGCTTAATGATGGAAATGTGATCAGCGTCGAAACGCTGTTTCAATATAGTGAGGGAGGTGGCATTTTTGACTTTCACGGACGTTCGTCGGGACTGCGAGGAGGCGAGACGAAGCACAAGTGGAAACGGGAAAAACAATAGTCACGCAGCGTGGCTAACTACCAGATCTGATAGCAGGTCTACAGATGTACCAATTCGGCATTCAGATAATTCTTACATTCTTGTATGATTTCTCAAACCGGAACCAGTCAGGCAGAATTTCACTGCATCCTTAAAAGAAGAACAGTTATGTCAGCAATGGATTTCAAACAACATACGGATCTCAACTTTCCTCACTATGCTCCCCCGGCGGTGAGCGCTAAAGAAATAGATCTCCTGGGTCTGCTGGACGTCCTGCTGGCAGCAAAAAAACGCATCATTACCATTGTGTTTGCATTTGCACTGGTCGGCCTGGCAATCGCCTTCCTGATACCGCAAAAATGGACCAGTAAAGCGGTCATTACGCCAGCGGAACAGACGCAGTGGAGTTCGCTGCGCCAGATGATGGTGACGCTGCAGGTGCTTGATGTGGACGTTAAAGTTACCCGTGCGGATGTATTTAATCTGTTTATCAAAAAGTTTCAGTCTCAGTCCCTGCTTGAAGAGTACATGAAGAGCTCTCCTTACGTGATGGCTCAGCTCGATGGCGCCGAGGTTGACCCGCTGGAGCTGCACCGCGCGGTGGTCAATATCGCCGAAAAGATGAAGGCTATTGATAACACCCAGGAAAAAAATGCTGATAAAGCACCGTATCTCTCCTGGACGTTAAGCTTCACTGCCCCAACGGCAGAGGACGCGCAGAAAGTGTTGAATGGTTACATTCAGTACATTTCCCGCATCGTCGAGCAGGAGACCATGCAAAACATCCGCGATCAGCTGATCCTGAGAACCAAAACGGTTCAGCAGCAGCTGGATATGGATCGGGTTCGACTGACCAATATCCACAATACCAACCTGCAACGCCTTAACTACTCGCTGGAAGTGGCGAACGCGGCAGGGATCAAAAAGCCGGTTTACAGTAACGGACAGGCGGTGAAAGACGATCCGGATTACTCCGTCGCGCTCGGCGCGGACGGGATTGCGCAGAAATTGCAGATTGAAAAAAATCTGAAGGATGTTTCTGAGCTGAACGCCGATTTCCAGAACCGCGAATACTATCTGGCGCAGCTGCAAAAACTCTCCTTCGAAGACGTGAGCCTGGAGCCGTTCAAATACCAGCTCTCTCCTTCTATGCCGGTGAAAAAAGATGGCCCGGGCAAAGCACTGATCGTGCTGCTGGCGGGTATTCTGGGTGGGCTGTTCGCCTGTGGCAGCGTGCTGCTGCGCGAAGCAATGCGCTCCCGCAACCCGCTGCCGGAACAACTTCCTGAGCCGGTTACGGAATAACATGAAAAAAGGCGCTCTGATGAGCGCCTTTTTTTATTTCAGGAAATCCTCGCGTACCGGCGTAAAGGTATCCAGCAAGGTGCCGGGTTTGAGGCAAACGCAGCCGTGCATCACGTGCGGCTTTTTATAGAGAGTGTCGCCCGCCGTTACCACATGCTTTTCCTCGCCAATGGTGAACTCAAATTCCCCCGAGAGAACGTAGGTGAGCTGCTCATGCGGGTGGTTATGCAGCGGGCCAATCGCACCTTGCTCGAAATTCACTTCCACTGCCATCATCCTGCCGTCGTGCGCCAGAATACGACGCGTCACGCCGTTGCCCAAATCCTCAAGCGTGGTCTCTTTATGGAAAATAAACATATTTTCGCCCTGTTATGTAATGAAACATTGTTTCATTTAACTTATCTCAGCCGCAGCGAAAAGAAAACGTTTAGCCAAATAACTGGAAAGGCGATCACAAGTTTGCTTCACTGGGTGAAACGTACAGGAGGAAAGATGAAAACGATCGGTCTGTTAGGGGGCATGAGCTGGGAATCAACGATCCCGTACTACCGCCTGATTAATGAAGGCGTCAAACAGCGTCTGGGCGGTCTGCATTCGGCCAGCCTGCTGCTGCACAGCGTGGATTTCCATGAAATAGAAGCCTGCCAGTCGAGCGGGGAGTGGGACAAAGCCGGGCAAATGCTGGCAGACGCCTCACTTGGCCTGGAGCGTGCGGGCGCGCAGGGTATTCTGCTGTGTACCAACACCATGCATAAGGTGGCGTCGCATATTGAAGACCGCTGTTCGCTGCCGTTCTTACATATCGCGGATGCCACCGGGCGTGCCATACGTGCCGCCGGCATGACGCGCGTGGCGCTGCTGGGGACGCGCTACACCATGGAGCAGGATTTTTACCGCGGGCGGCTGAGTAGCCAGTTCGGGATTGAAAGCCTGATCCCGGAGGAGGCAGACCGGGCGCGCATTAACCAGATTATTTTTGATGAACTGTGCCTCGGCACCTTCAGCGAAGCTTCGCGCGCCTGGTACGTCAGCGTGATTGAGAAACTGGCGCAGCAGGGGGCGGAAGGAGTCATCTTCGGCTGTACCGAAATTGGCCTGCTGGTGCCGGCAGACCAAAGCCCGATACCGGTCTTTGATACCGCCGCCATCCATGCCGCGGATGCGGTGGAGTTTATGCTGTCATAAAGGTTTTTGCAGGTCAGGTAAGCGAAGCGCCACCTGACGCGCGTGCGCAATCAGGTGTTCACTAAAGGCATCAACCAGCGCTGAGGCGGGCCGGTGCAGCGGGCGGATCAGGCTTACGGTAAAGGGAACGGAAACGCTAAAACGGCGCAGAACCACGCCGCTGCTGGCGTAGTCCATAGCCGTGAGCGGGTTCACCACCGAAATACCCACGCCCGCGCGCACCATCGCGCAAATTGATGCCGCACTGTGCGTTTCCATCACCATCCGCCGCTTCACCTGATGTTCGGCAAACAGGCCATCCAGAAGCTGCCGGTAGCTGTCGGTCTGCGACAGGCTGATATAGTTCTCACCGTGAAAATCTGCCGGGGTCAGAACTGCTTTGAAAGCAAGCGGGTGGCTGGCAGGCAGCACGCAGACCTCATCCAGCGAGAGCAGCTCCGTGCGTTCCGTTCCCGCTGGCGTGACGAGGGTTTCGGTCAGACCCAGATCGTGGCGCTGGGCCGAAAGCCACTCCTCCAGCAGCGGCGACTCCTGCGGCACGATGGTCAGGCTGACCTCCGGATAGCGGGCCAGAAACGGCTGTAACAGTACCGGCAGGAATGACTGGGAAAAGACCGGCAGGCAGACGATGGACAACTCACCCTGGCGGAACTCCCTCAGGCTCTCTGCCGCGCTCACGATCCTGTCCAGCCCGTACCAGGAGCGCTGAACCTCCTCAAACAGGCGTAAACCCTGCACCGTTGGATGCAGCCTGCCGCGGGTGCGTTCAAACAACTTCAGCCCCAGCACTTTCTCAAAACGCGCCAGCTCGCGGCTGACCGTCGGCTGCGAGGTGTGCAGCATCTGCGCGGCTTCAGTGAGATTGCCGGTGGTCATCACCGCATGAAAAATCTCGATATGGCGTAGGTTAACGGCGGGCATAGGGCACCTGATGGCTGAGCGTGGTCCATATCATTTTTGCATAGACTCACGATAAAACGATATTTTTTATTCTCTTCAGGCTGTGGCGTAATGATAAAAAACAGAATACCGGAGACGACCATGCCACGCCCGCTCAACCAGACCGAAACCGATTTAAACGCCGATAACCTGCTGCGCCTGCCTGCCGAATTCGGCTGTCCGGTGTGGGTCTACGATGCGCAGATTGTTCGCGAGAAAATCGCCGCGCTGCATCAGTTTGACGTGGTGCGTTTTGCGCAGAAGGCCTGCTCCAATATTCATATTCTGCGCCTGATGCGCGAGCAGGGCGTGAAGGTTGACTCCGTATCGCTGGGTGAAATCGAACGTGCGCTGGCGGCCGGGTTTGATCCAAAGGCCGATAGCGACGCGATCGTCTTCACCGCTGACCTGATAGACGACGCCACGCTGGCGCGCGTGCACGAGCTGCAAATCCCGGTGAATGCCGGTTCGGTGGATATGCTGGAACAGCTTGGGCAGGTTTCCCCGGGCCATCGCGTCTGGCTGCGCATCAATCCAGGCTTTGGTCACGGTCACAGTCAGAAAACCAACACCGGGGGCGAAAACAGCAAGCACGGGATTTGGTATGCCGATATGCCTGCGGCGCTGGAGGTTTTACAACGTTACAACCTTAAGCTGGTGGGTATTCACATGCATATCGGATCCGGCGTGGATTATGGCCATCTTGAGCAGGTCTGTGGCGCGATGGTGCGTCAGGTTATCGATTTTGGTCAGGATCTGGAGGCGATCTCCGCCGGGGGAGGGCTTTCGATCCCTTACCGCGAAGGGGAAGAGGCGATCGACACGGATCACTATTACGGCCTGTGGAGCGCCGCGCGTGACAGCATCGCCGCTCATCTGGGCCATGCGGTGAAGCTGGAGATTGAGCCGGGTCGTTTCCTGGTCGCCGAAGCTGGCGTGCTGGTGGCGCAGGTGCGGAGCGTGAAGGAGATGGGAAGCCGTCACTTTGTGCTGATTGATGCTGGCTTCAACGACCTGATGCGCCCGTCCATGTACGGCAGCTATCATCACATCACCGCGCTTGCCGCCGATGGCCGCGATCTGGTCAACGCCCCGCGCATCGAGACCGTTGTTGCCGGCCCGCTGTGTGAATCCGGTGACGTCTTTACTCAGCAGGAAGGCGGGAAAGTCGAAACCCGTTCGCTGCCAGAGGTAAAACCGGGAGATTATCTGGTGCTGCATGATACCGGTGCGTACGGGGCGTCTATGTCTTCGAACTACAATAGCCGTCCGCTGCTGCCGGAAGTGCTGTTTGATAACGGCGTGGCGCGGCTGATTCGCCGTCGCCAGACCATTCAGGAGCTGCTGGCGTTAGAGCTGGTCTGATTAAACCAGGGGCCTGTTGTCACGGAATCGCGTAATACCAGCGTGCCGGTGAACGGTGGGATCGCTTCAACCGGCTGGTTTTTTGCCAGCCGGATCGCCTGGTCGATCGCCGTGACGATCATGTTGTCGATCGGCAAATACACCGACGACAGGGCAGGCTCCAGCCACTTTGCGCTGGGGGCATCGTCAAAACCAAACAGCGAAATATCCTGCGGGATCTTCAGCCCGGCCTGGTGTAATGCTTTGGAGGCGCCCAGGGCCATGTCATCGTTACAGGCAAACAGGGCGCTGAACGATGTCTTTTCCGCAATCAGCTCCTTGCACAGCTCGTAACCCCGCGTCATGCCTGCATCGCCGTATTTAATCCGCCGCTCGTCAAGACGAATACCGTGCTTCTCCAGCGCCTTACGGTAGCCCATCAGCCGCGCTTTACCCGTTGGGGTGTGGATCGGGACGGTGATACAGGCGATCTCCCGATGGCCCTGGCTTATCAGGTAATCCACCGCTTTGAAGGCTGCGTCCTGCTGTTCAAAGAAGACGCAGCGATCCGCCGCCTGGCTCACTTCGCGGTTAATGATCACCAGCGGCGTCTGCACGCTGTTGATCAGCTTCAGGATCGTCTTTTCGCTCATGTAACGCGTGTACAGCACGATGGCGTCGCACTTGCGGTCGGCGAGCATCTGCACCGCCAGTTCTTCCTGTTCAGGGGCATCGTGACCGTCGGTAACAATCAGCTGTTTACCGTGCGTTTCGGTCTGCCGTGACGCCTGCTGTAGCAAACGACCAAAGTAAAAACCGTCGAACGTCGAGACGACCAGACCGATGCTGTTGCTGGTCTGGTTAGCCAGCGAGCGCGCGAGAAAGTTCGGACGATAGCCCAGCTCCTCCATCGCGCGAAATACCTGCTGGCGCGTGCTCTCTTTAACCTGACCTGTGCCGTTCAGCACGCGCGAAACGGTGGCCTTCGACACGCCCGCACGCAGTGAGACATCCAGCATTGTTGCCATTCGAAATTCCTGTTTCCACGTAATGGTTTGCAGTTTAACACAGACCATCCGGCGCATAAGCGACGTGGGAAGGACAAAACCCCATAACGATCACGCTTTTCAGTAACGATCATCGCCCGCGGAATAAATGCCTGCCATTGGTATACCAAAATGGTGATAAATCATAATCTGGAATACCTCTAACGGCGTTGGGAGCTTAATCACAGAACAAATCGCCTGTGGACGCTATTTTTGGCATACCAATAGTATCCGGCTGTACACCTTATTCAATAAAAGCCCTTTTACTGAGGTATTACCCTATGGCATTTCAGGAAAAACTGATCGACGCTCTGGGCAGTTTTGCCACTACCTTCAACAGCTATCGCTATATCCAGGCGATCAAGTCTGCGTTTATTACCTTAATGCCAGTCATCATAGTGGGGGCGTTCTCGGTATTGATCTCCAATATGGTGCTGGATCCGAAAAACGGTCTGGCGAGCTTTCAGTCGCTGTCGTTTCTCGCGGCCTTAAAGCCGATCACCAGCGCGCTCAACTACGCCACGCTGAACTTTCTCAACATCGGCGCGGTGTTTTTAATCGGCATTGAGCTGGGGCGTATTAACGGCATTAAGTCCCTGTTCCCCGGC
Source organism: Enterobacter cloacae complex sp. S2 (assembly GCF_015159675.1). Taxonomy (NCBI): domain Bacteria; kingdom Pseudomonadati; phylum Pseudomonadota; class Gammaproteobacteria; order Enterobacterales; family Enterobacteriaceae; genus Enterobacter; species Enterobacter cloacae complex sp. S2. The sequence goes on along the minus strand of NZ_JADDTS010000001.1, from coordinate 115,060 downwards.
CTGCTGGCGGTGATCTGCTTTATCTGCGTGACGCCGACTACGGTGGAAATGCTGGTGGACGGTGAGATGCACGTGGTGAAAGATGTGCTGCTGCGCCAGTTCTCAGATACCCGCAGCCTGTTCCTCGGTATGTTTATCGCCATCCTGTCGGTGGAGATCTACTGCTGGCTGGAAAACCGCAAGGGGCTGAAAATCAGGATGCCGGACACGGTGCCGCCGAACGTTGCCGCGTCGTTCTCTGCGCTGATCCCGGCCATTATCACCACCACCGCCATCGCCACCTTTGGCTTCGTGTTTCATCAGGTTACCGGCATGTATCTCTACGACGCGGTTTATCAGGTGGTGCAACAGCCGCTGGAGCGCGTGGTGCAAAGCCTGCCGGGGATCCTGCTGCTGATGTTTGTCGCCCAGCTGTTCTGGGTGATTGGTATTCACGGCAACCAGATGATCAAGCCGATCCGCGAGCCGCTGCTGCTGGGGGCAATCACCGTTAACATGAGCGCGTTCGAGCAGGGCAAAGAGGTGCCAAACATCATCACCATGCCGTTCTGGGACGTCTATATGAGCATCGGCGGCTCCGGCCTGACCATCGGCCTGCTGATAGCCGTCATGATTGCCACCAAACGTAAAGAGATGAAGGAGATAGCCAAGCTCTCCATCGGGCCGGGTATTTTTAATATCAATGAGCCGGTGATCTTCGGTATGCCAATCATGCTCAACCCGATCCTGGCTATCCCCTTCATCATCACGCCGCTGGTGACGGGCTCGATTGGCTACTTTGCCACCGTGACCGGATTTGCCGGGAAAGCCGTGGTAATGGTGCCCTGGACCACGCCGCCGCTGATCAACGCCTGGCTGTCAACGGCGGGCTCCATGGGGGCGGTCATCACCCAGTTTATCTGCATCGTGACCGCGGTGATTATCTATCTGCCGTTTGTGAAAATTGCTTCACGCCGCGCAGAGCAGGCCGCACTGCAACAAGCCACCGATAACGCATGAGGATACGATGAGCACAAAACAGATAGCCATACCGCAAGATTTTATTCTGGGCGCGGCGGCATCGGCCTGGCAGACCGAGGGCTGGAGCGGCAAAAAGTCGGGGCAGGATTCGTGGATCGATCTCTGGTACATGAACGATCGTCACGTCTGGCACAACGGCTATGGTCCGGCGGTGGCAACCGACTTTATCAATCGCTTCCGCGAAGATGTAGCGCTGATGAAGCAGGCGGGACTGACGCACTATCGCACTTCGATCAACTGGTCGCGCTTTTTAACCGACTATGAAAATGCGACGGTAGATGAAGAGTACGCCGCGTATTACGACGCGCTGTTCGATGAAATGCACCGTCAGGGCATTGAGCCGATGATCTGCCTGGAACACTACGAATTGCCGGGCGTGCTGCTGGAGACCTACGGCGGTTGGGCGTCAAAGCACGTCGTCGAGCTGTTCGTTCGCTATGCGGAAAAGGTATTTGAGCGCTTTCACGGCAAAGTCACCCGCTGGTTTACCTTCAACGAACCGATTGTGGTCCAGACGCGCGTCTACCTTGACGCGCTGCGCTGGCCCTATGAGCAGAGCACCAGCACCTGGATGCAGTGGAACCACCATAAGGTGCTGGCGACGGCGAAAGTGGTGAAGCTGTTTCGCGAGAAAGGGTATGACGGCACGGTGGGCTGTATTCTTAACCCGGAAGTGACCTATCCGCGCTCCCGCTCGCCGCATGACGTGCGAGCGGCAGAGATGTACGATCTGTTCTACAACCGCGTCTTTCTCGACCCGCTGGTGCACGGGCGCTATCCGCAGGCGCTCTTTACCCTGCTGGCGCAGCATCAGGTGCAGTGGGACTACACGGCTGACGAGCTGGCGCTGATTGCCGACAACACCGTCGATGAGCTGGGCATTAACCTCTATTACCCGCATCGCGTCAAAGCCCCGTCCCGCGCCTGGCACCCGGAGACGCCGTTCCATCCGGCGTACTACTACGAGCCGTTTGAGCTGCCCGGACGGCGAATGAACACCTCCCGCGGCTGGGAGATCTTTCCGCGCATTATTTACGACATGGCGATGCGGATTAAAAACGACTATCGCAACATTGACTGGTTTGTGGCGGAAAGCGGGATGGGCGTGGAGAACGAAGCGCAGTATCGCAATCGTGACGGCGTCATTGACGACACGTACCGCATCGCGTTTATCAGCGAACATCTCTACTACACGCTGCTGGCGCGGGAGACGGGGGCGAACTGTCACGGTTATATGCTGTGGGCCTTCACCGACAATGTCTCCCCGATGAACGCGTTTAAAAACCGCTACGGGCTGATTGAGATCGACCTTGAAAATCAACGCGCACGGCGGGCAAAGAAATCAGCGTCCTGGTTCCGCCAGCTGCGCGATGAGCGTGTGCTGACGCTCAGGGTAGACGATGAATGGAAGTAAGCCTTCTGGTAAAATAGCGCACAAACTGGCCGGGAGGACGTCCGGCCCGCGCATTAATTGAAAAACACAGGTGAAAACGTGGATAAGGCTGTCATCCTGCCGGAAAAAAAACAGTACCAGGAGATTGGCGAGGATTTACGGGCGCAGATTATCCAGGGGCATTATCCCGTGGGATCGCGTCTGCCGCCGGAGCGCAACATCGCCGAGACGTATGGCGTCAGCCGCACTATCGTGCGCGAGGCGCTGCTGATGCTTGAGCTTCAGGGAACGGTGGATATTCGCCAGGGGTCAGGCGTGTACGTGATGCGCATTCCGGAAGAGCATGAAAACGAGGAAGAGCGTTTTCTGAACAGTGACGTTGGGCCGTTTGAAATTCTCCAGGCGCGTCAACTGCTTGAAAGCAACATCGCTGCCTTTGCCGCAAAAATGGCGACACGGGCGGACATCGACAACCTGCGCCGCATTATCGAGCAAGAGCAACGGGCGATTGCCGTCGACGATCGCAGCCAGGACAACAACAAAATGTTCCACCTGGTGCTGGCTGGGGCCACACAAAACCAGATGCTGCTGGCGACGGTTGAGAGCGTCTGGCATCACATGGACAGCAGTCCGCTGTGGCAGCAGTTCAATGGCCATATCGCCAGCCGCGCCTGGCGCCTGAAGTGGCTCGGAGACAGGCAAACCATTCTCGCTGCGCTCCGCCGCCGCGACGTGATGGGGGCGTGGCAGGCGATGTTCCAGCATCTTGAAAACGTCAAAAAGAGCCTGCTCGAGCTGTCAGACGAAGACGCGCCCGATTTTGACGGCTATCTCTTCGAATCGGTCCCTCTTTTCCAGGGGAAGCTGGTGTGAATATACTGCCGCTTCACGCTGCGCCGCAGTTTACACAGCAGGTGATCGACTGGATCTGGAACGCGTTTGGTGAAGGTATGCCGCGTGCCTTTTTCCAGAGCATTGTCGAGCACAGCCTGACGCCGGGCGAGTTACCGCTCACCTTTATTGCTGTTGAGGAAGACCGGCTGCTGGGCACCGTTGGGTTGTGGCGTTGCGATTTAATTTCCCGGCAGGATCTCCATCCCTGGCTGGCTGCGCTGTATGTCGATGAAGCCGCGCGGGGAAACGGGCTGGCGGGAAAACTTCAGCAGCATGTTATCGGCTACGCGCGACGCGCCGGGTATCACGAGCTTCATCTCTGGTCTGCCTGCCGCGACTTCTACGAACGTTACGGCTGGCACTACATCGGTGATGCGCTGGAATACCCGGATAAAACCGTCCATCTCTATCGCTGTTCGCTCACGGCTTCCGCGGGCGATACCACCGAGTGACGGCGCACTAAGGTTGGGCTGAACAGGTGGGTAATTTCCGGTGGCGGGCGATGCTCGGCCAGCGCTAACGCCAGTTCTGCCGCCTGCGTTGCCATGGTCACGATCGGGTAGCGCACGGTGGTCAGGCGAGGGCGCACGTAGCGCGACACCAGCACATCATCAAAGCCAATCAGCGAAATTTCTGCCGGGACGTCGATTCCGTTATCATTCAGCACGCCCATCGCGCCGGCGGCCATGGAGTCGTTATAGCTGGCCACGGCGGTGAAATTCCGCCCGCGGCCCAGCAGCTCGGTCATCGCCTGCTCGCCGCCACTCTCATCCGGTTCTCCGTACGCCACAAGACGATCGTTGCACGGCAGACCGGCTTCGCGCAGCGCGTCATAATAGCCCTGAAGGCGATCTTCCGCATCGGAAATTGGGTGGTTGGAGCACAGATAACCAATTCGGGTATGGCCCTGCTGGATCAGGTGACGGGTTGCGAGCCATGCGCCGTAACGGTCGTCGAGCGCCACGCAGCGGGTTTCAAATCCGGGAATAATACGGTTGATAATCACCATCCCCGGCATCTGTTTCATCAGATGGATCAGCTCGGCGTCGGGGATCATTTTGGCATGGACCACCAGCGCCGCACAGCGATGACGGATCAGCTGCTCAATGGCCTGGCGTTCTTTCTGTTCATTGTGGTAGCCATTACCAATCAGCAGGAAATTACCGGTGTGATAAGAAACTTGTTCTACGGCTTTGACCATCGCACCGAAAAACGGATCGGATACATCCCCGACCACCAGCCCGATGGTTTCTGTCGACTGTTGGGCAAGGGCGCGTGCGTTGGCGTTAGGGTGATAATTCAGGTTTTCCATGGCGTCCTGCACGGCCTGGCGTGATGCATCACTCGCTTTAGGGGAGTTGTTGATCACGCGGGAGACGGTCGCGACGGAAACACCGGCCAGACGAGCCACATCCTTAATTGTCGCCATTCAATACCTTCTTATAGGGGTAAGCGTTTACACACTAACTAGTGTTGCGGAAAAGCGGCGCGCATTCAAGGGGAGCGGGTGAGCGTCCTCTGCAAACGTGAAGCAGAACATCCCTCGCGGTGTAATCGTTACACGGCCAGTCATGTCTGAATAATGTCAATCTGAACCTTTAGTTACACTTTGCCTCAGGCTGTTGCGATTGTCCGTTGGCAACGATGCGTTGTGAATTGCTAGAGTCGAGATCCCAGAGGTATTGATAGGTGGAATCAACTTCGGTTGATTAACACGATTTACACCAACCTGCGTTTTACGCAGGTTTTTTTTTGCCTGTAAGTTCAACCTGTAACAGCAAAAGAGATTATTCACACCTGGTTGCACTTCGGCTCATTCCCTTGCGTTTTCCTGCTGGCGAAGCCTGTCGCCGGAGGCCACAATCAAGATCCCAGAGGTATTGATTGGTGAGAATTCCTGGTACGTTTTCGTACTCTTCACTTGCACCAACCTGCGCGGATGCGCAGGTTTTTTTTCGCCTCTGTTTTTGCTATCGCTCCCTCACTACTTCTCGTGTAATCTGCCACCATTTATACCTTTCACACTGGCTGGCAAAGGGAGTTGAAATGCTTTTTGGGTTCTTCCGCACACTGTTTCGTGTCATGTTTCGCATTCGCGTGACTGGCGATACGCAGGCACTCTATGGCGAGCGTGTTCTTATCACACCGAATCACGTCTCTTTTCTTGATGGCGTATTGCTGGCGCTTTTTTTGCCCGTGCGGCCCGTCTTCGCAGTGTACAGCTCCATCAGTGAAAAATGGTACATGCGCTGGCTCAGGCCGCTGATTGATTTTGTCCCGCTCGACCCTACCAAACCGATGATGATTAAACATCTGGTGCGTCTGATTGGGCAGGGGCGTCCGGTGGTTATCTTCCCGGAAGGGCGGATTTCAGTGACGGGCTCCCTGATGAAAATTTACGACGGCGCCGGTTTTGTCGCGGCGAAGTCTCAGGCCACCGTCGTGCCGCTACGCATCGACGGGGCTGAGCTGACCTTTTTCAGCCGTCTGAAAGGGCTGGTGAAGCAGCGTCTGTTCCCGAAAATTACGCTGCATATATTACCGCCGACGTCACTGCCGATGCCCGAGGCGCCGCGCGCGCGCGACCGCCGTAAAATCGCCGGGGAAATGCTGCACCAGATTATGATGGAAGCGCGCATGGCCGTTCGCCCGCGCGAAACGCTGTATGAATCGTTGCTGTCGGCGCAGTATCGCTACGGTGCGAAGAAAAACTGCATCGAAGACATCAACTTTACGCCGGATACCTACCGTAAGCTGTTGACCAAAACGCTGTTTGTCGGGCGTATCCTGGAAAAGTACAGCAAACAGGGCGAAAAGATCGGCCTGATGCTGCCAAACGCGGGTATCAGCGCGGCGGTGATCTTTGGTGCCGTCTCCCGGGGCCGCATTCCGGCGATGATGAACTACACGGCGGGCGTGAAAGGGCTCTCCAGCGCGATTACCGCAGCACAAATCAACACCATCTTTACCTCCCGCCAGTTCCTGGACAAAGGCAAGCTGTGGCACCTGCCGGAACAGCTGACGCAGGTGCGCTGGGTGTTCCTGGAAGATCTGAAAGCAGACGTCACGACCGCCGACAAGCTGTGGATTTTCGCGCACCTGCTGATGCCGCGTCTGGCGCAGGTTAAGCAGCAGCCGGAGGATGATGCCATTATCCTCTTTACCTCCGGCTCTGAAGGCAACCCGAAAGGTGTGGTTCATAGCCACAAAAGCATTCTGGCAAACGTCGAACAGATTAAAACCATCGCTGACTTTACCGCCAACGATCGCTTTATGTCGGCGCTGCCGCTGTTCCACTCATTTGGTTTGACCGTGGGTCTCTTTACGCCGCTGCTGACCGGTGCCGAGGTGTTCCTCTACCCAAGCCCGCTGCACTACCGCATTGTGCCGGAGCTGGTTTATGACCGTAACTGCACGGTGCTGTTTGGGACGTCCACCTTCCTCGGAAACTACGCGCGCTTCGCCAACCCGTATGATTTCTTCCGCGTGCGCTACGTGGTGGCGGGGGCGGAAAAACTCCAGGACAGTACGCGCCAGATCTGGCAGGACAAGTTTGGCCTGCGGATTCTGGAAGGCTATGGCGTGACGGAGTGCGCGCCGGTGGTCTCCATCAACGTTCCGATGGCGGCGAAACCGGGAACGGTTGGCCGCATTCTGCCGGGGCTGGACGCGCGTCTGCTGGCGGTACCGGGTATTGAAGACGGCGGACGTCTTCAGCTGAAAGGGCCGAACGTCATGAACGGCTATCTGCGTGTGGAAAACCCGGGCGTGCTTGAGGCGCCGACGGCCGAGAACGTCAATGGCGAGGTTGAAACGGGCTGGTACGACACGGGCGATATCGTGCGCTTCGACAATCAGGGCTTCGTGCAGATCCAGGGACGTGCAAAACGCTTCGCCAAGATCGCCGGGGAAATGGTCTCTCTTGAAATGGTCGAGACGCTGGCGACCGCAGTCTCGGCGGAGAAAATGCATGCGACCGTGGTGAAAAGTGATGCCAGTAAAGGCGAGGCGCTGGTGCTCTTTACTACTGACGGTGAACTGAAGCGTGATGCGCTTCTCAGGTATGCGCGCGAACATGGTATCCCCGAGCTGGCGGTCCCCCGCGATATTCGTTACCTCAAACAGTTACCGGTGCTGGGCAGCGGTAAACCCGATTTTGTGACCCTGAAGGGCATGGTTGAAGAGGCGGAACAGCATAATGCGTGAGTCAGTACACACTAACACTTCAATCTGGTCGAAAGGCATGATGGCGGTTATCGCCGCCCAGTTTCTTTCCGCGTTCGGCGATAACGCGTTGCTGTTTGCTACGCTGGCGTTGCTGAAAGCTGAGTTTTATCCCGACTGGAGCCAGCCGATCCTACAGATGGTGTTTGTGGGTGCTTACATTGTATTTGCGCCGTTTGTTGGCCAGGTGGCGGACAGCTTCCCCAAAGGTCGGGTCATGATGTTTGCCAACAGTCTTAAGCTTCTGGGCGCGGCAAGCATCTGCTTTGGTATCAACCCGTTTGTTGGCTACACGCTGGTAGGCATTGGCGCGGCAGCTTACTCCCCAGCGAAGTACGGCATTCTGGGTGAGCTCACCACCGGCGATAAGCTGGTGAAGGCCAACGGCCTGATGGAGTCCTCCACCATTGCGGCTATTCTCCTGGGTTCGGTGGCGGGCGGCGTGCTGGCAGACTGGCACGTGCTCGCCGCGCTTGGCATCTGTGCCCTGATGTACGGTGGCGCGGTGATCGCCAACCTGTTTATCCCCAAACTGGCCGTGGCGCGTCCGGGACAATCCTGGCGCTTTGGGCCAATGACCGGCAGCTTCTTTAACGCCTGCCGCGTACTGTGGAGTAACGGTGAAACACGCTTCTCGCTGATGGGCACCAGCATGTTCTGGGGGGCCGGCGTTACGCTGCGTTTCCTGCTGGTGCTGTGGGTGCCGGTGGCGCTGGGTATAACAGACAACGCCACGCCGACCTACCTGAATGCCATGGTCGCCGTCGGGATTGTGGTCGGGGCCGGGGCTGCGGCCAAACTGGTAACGCTTGAAACCGTTGCGCGCTGCATGCCTGCAGGGATCCTGATCGGCGTCGGCGTTCTGTTCTTTTCCCTGCAACATGCCATATTGCCAGCCTATGCCCTGTTGTTACTGATCGGCGTATTAGGCGGTTTCTTTGTGGTACCGCTCAACGCGCTTTTGCAGGAGCGCGGCAAGCAGACCGTCGGGGCTGGCAACGCCATTGCGGTGCAAAACCTTGGCGAAAACATGGCGATGCTGCTGATGCTGGGGATTTACTCGCTGGCGGTAAAAGCAGGTGCGCCGGTTGTGGCAATCGGGGTGGGGTTTGGCGCACTGTTTGCGCTGGCGATTACCGGGCTGTGGGTCTGGCAGCGTCGGCGGTGATATCTTTGCCGGGTGGCGGCTCCGCCTGACCCGGCCTACGTTTCGTGATGTTGGCGGATTTTGTAGGCCCGGTAAGGCAACGCCGCCACCGGGCAAATCGTCAACTTAAGGTGCCGGGTAGGTATAAACCTGATGCACCGCTTCAATCTCCGCTAAGACCTCTTCACTCAGGTTCAGGTGGAAACTCTCAATATTGGTTTTTAACTGATCCATTGTCGTTGCGCCGAGCAGGGTACTCGCCACAAACGGCTGACGACGCACGAAGGCCAGCGCCATCTGCGCCGGATCGAGTCCGTGACGCTTCGCGATATCCACATAGGCCGCCACGGCTTTTTGTGTCTGCTCGCCGCTATAGCGGGTGAAGCGGCTGAAAAGCGTGTTACGCGCACCAGCCGGTTTCGCGCCGTTCAGGTATTTGCCCGTCAGGGTTCCGAAGCCCAGGCAAGAGTAGGCGAGCAGCTCCACCTCTTCGTACTGCATCACTTCCGCGAGACCCACTTCATAACTGCGGTTCAGCAGGCTGTACGGGTTCTGGATGGTCACGATCCGCGGCAGGTCGTGTTTATCGGCCAGATGCAGATAGCGCATTACGCCAAACGCCGTCTCGTTGGAAACGCCGATGTAGCGGATCTTACCCGCGCGCTGGCATTCCGTAAGCGCCTCCAGTGTTTCCAGCAGGGTGACGGCCGGAGCACTCTCGTTCCAGGTGTAGCCAAGCTTACCGAAGCAGTTCGTCGGACGCTGCGGCCAGTGCACCTGATAAAGATCGAGATAGTCGGTTTGCAGGCGCTTGAGGCTGGCATCCAGCGCAGCACGGATATTCTTGCGATCGAGGATCTGGTTAGGGCGGATCCCGGCATCGTTATTACGGGAAGGGCCGCTAACCTTAGAAGCGATGACCAGCTTTTCGCGATTGCCGCGTTTCGCCAGCCAGTTGCCGACATACGTTTCGGTAAGACCTTGAGTTTCCGGGCGGGGAGGAACTGGGTACATCTCCGCCACGTCAATCAGGTTAATGCCCTGGCTGACGGCGTAATCGAGTTGTGCATGGGCATCGGCTTCGCTGTTTTGTTCACCAAATGTCATGGTGCCTAACCCCAGCTGGCTGATCTCCAGAGCGCTATGGGGGATACGGTGATAATGCATAGCCGGTTTCCTTTTTTAGACATACAGACCGCGTCAGGAACCTCCCGACAAAGGAATATAAACATGGCAGAGGGAAGGCAAAAGGGGAAGGAAAAAATCAAAAAGGCCAGCAAGCTACTGACCTTTATCTGTTTAACGCTCGATGATCTGGGAGATTTCGTCGCGATTAATTTGCATTTGATTGCCTTCGCGATCGCGGTAACTCACCAGACCGGTATCGTCGTCGACTTCGGGTTTGCCATCGGTCAGGATCATACGACCATCTTTCGTTGACATGACATAGTCGCTGCTACAACCCGATACCGCAAACGCTAAACCGACTGCTGAGATAATTACTGCCCATTTTTTCATCGTTCTCATCCTCACCTGGCTCGTATCAAATCATAGTGTAGTAATAACCTGATATTACGACAGGTGAAAGGGGGGAAATCTTAAAAAGGAGGAGATTATGTTAGCCGGAGCGCAAAATTGTTAAAAAACTATGTTTTCAACAGGAAGTGTCGTGCCAGCAGTGCACCGGTGAAATTCTTTTTAAGATAGAAGCCGCGCGGCAGCGTCAGGATCGGTTCGCCCTGTGCACCTACCGCTTCAGTGAGCGCTTTGCTGTTGGCGGCTTTGGGACGGAGTTGCAGCACTTCGCCATGCCGGGCGGTGATCTGCTCAACCTGTCCCAGCACAATCATGTCCATCAGCTCTTCCCAGTCCTGGGAAAGCTGTCTTTCTTCTTCTTCATCCGGGCTCCAGAGCAGCGGGGCGCCAACGCGACGCTCTGCCAGCGGGATCTGCCTGTCACCCTCAACGGGTACCCACAACACCCGCTTCAGCTTATGCCTGACGTGGCTGGTTTCCCATGTCACTCCGCTATTACCCGTTAGCGGCGCAACGCAGACAAAGGTAGTTTCCAGTGGCCGCCCCAGGCTATCAATGGGGATCGTCTTCAGTTCCACCCCCAGCGCCGCAAAATCTTGCTCGGGTTTACTGCCCGCGCTTGCGCCCAGCCAACGTTCAAGCAACACGCCGATCCAGCCTTTATCGCGCTTCAGATCGTTGGGTATCGTCAACCCCGCCATCACGGCCAGCTCGCCCAGTGCATAGCCTGCCAAACGTTGTGCCTGCTGGAGTAACTGGGCTTCACTGACGGGAGGAGAGAGCAGTGGGGCGAGAGAATGCATGCTGACAACCTTTTGGTTAAAAAATGAACTGATATTTTATCCCTTGTGGATAGAGTTTACTTTTTTCTGAGTATATATTCCATGTGGATGATTTATATTATGTTTTTTAGGAATGTATCCCGTCGCGCCATGGCTAAAAAACAGGTTGTGCAATTCTGGTCACTGACAATAAACAGGATCTTACACCATGTTATCCACAGAAAAATGGGATAACTGCGAATAACCGCCACTACTGTTTCAATTTACAGCCTTGACGTGCGATGAAAATCGAATTTTCACACAAATTGTGCCTAACTTATTGGCACAATCTGTGGATAAAACCGACGCTGTTCGATCTTTCATCACCAGGAAGATCTTTGATGTGACGATCGTCACGTTAATCGCCTTTGATACCCTAAATTTACGTTTAACTAGATGAATTTAAATAATTTATTTTAAGTGATGAAAATTGCCGATTCGCCGGGCCACAAGGTTGTTCATCGGTAATTCCATACTTCTTCACAACTATATCCACAGAAAAGGTGAATAAAAATGGTCTCAGTCGCCCTCATCTGTTTATAACTCCTCACAAAATTGTGAGTTATTCAAATGTTATTAGGTTGCAGGCCTGTAAGAGAGTGGTTTACCGCCTCCCTGTAGTGTGAAACAATCATTCATATATCAGATTTAGTTTGGGGTAGTCCGGTGATTGATGACGATGGCTACCGCCCAAACGTAGGAATAGTAATTTGTAATCGTCAGGGCCAGGTGATGTGGGCCCGGCGATATGGTCAGCACTCCTGGCAGTTCCCGCAAGGCGGGATCAATCCTGGAGAGTCCCCAGAACAAGCGATGTACCGGGAGCTGTTTGAAGAGGTTGGTTTAAGCCGAAAAGATGTTCGCATCCTGGCTTCGACCCGCAACTGGTTGCGTTACAAGTTACCGAAACGTTTGGTGCGTTGGGACACAAAGCCGGTTTGTATCGGCCAGAAACAGAAGTGGTTTCTTTTGCAGTTGGTGGGCAACGATTCAGATATCAATATGCAAACCAGCAGCACGCCAGAGTTTGATGGCTGGCGCTGGGTAAGCTACTGGTATCCGGTTCGTCAGGTCGTGTCATTCAAGCGCGATGTATACCGTAGGGTGATGAAAGAGTTCGCAAGTGTCGTGATGCAGCTTCAGGAGACGACTCCGAAGCCACAGAGCGCACCTGCCTGGCGACGTAAAAGAGGTTAAGCTACGCAAATCATGCTCACCCGCTTGCGAGAAATAGTTGAAAAGGTCGCCAGTGCGCCTCGCCTCAACGAGGCGCTGAATATTCTGGTGACGGACATCTGTCTTGCGATGGAAACCGAGGTCTGTTCGGTCTACCTGGCCGACCATGACCGACGTTGCTACTACCTTATGGCAACCCGCGGATTAAAAAAACCACGGGGACGTACCGTCACGCTCGCGTTTGATGAAGGTATTGTTGGCCTGGTCGGGCGACTGGCGGAGCCAATCAACCTTGCCGATGCGCAAAAACACCCCAGCTTCAAATATATCCCTTCCGTCAAAGAAGAGCGTTTCCGCGCGTTTCTTGGCGTACCGATTATTCAGCGCCGCCAGCTGCTTGGCGTGCTTGTTGTTCAGCAGCGCGAGCTGCGCCAGTACGATGAAAGCGAGGAGTCCTTCCTCGTCACGCTGGCAACGCAGATGGCGGCGATCCTCTCTCAGTCCCAACTGACAGCTCTTTTTGGTCAGTATCGTCATACGCGTATTCGCGCGCTTCCGGCCTCGCCGGGGGTCGCTATTGCCGAAGGCTGGATGGATGCCACGCTCCCGCTGATGGAGCAGGTCTACGAAGCCTCTACGCTGGATGAGGCGCTTGAGCGCGAACGGCTCACCGCTGCGCTGGAAGAGGCGGCGAATGAGTTTCGTCGCTACAGCAAACGCTTTGCCGCTGGCGCGCAAAAAGAGACGGCGGCCATTTTCGATCTCTACTCACACCTGCTTTCCGATGCGCGTTTGCGTCGTGAGTTATTTGCCGAGGTCGATAAGGGGTCGGTGGCAGAGTGGGCGGTTAAAAAGGTCATTGAAAAATTTGCCGAGCAGTTTGCGGTACTGACTGACGGCTATCTGAAAGAGCGCGCCGGCGATTTACGCGCGCTTGGGCAACGTCTGCTGTTCCACCTCGATGATACTATTCAGGGGGCGAATGCCTGGCCGAACCGGTTTGTGCTGGTGGCCGATGAACTCTCGGCGACGACGTTGGCGGAATTACCGCAGGACAGGCTGGCGGGCGTGGTGGTGCGCGATGGCGCAGCTAACTCTCATGCCGCCATTATGGTGCGTGCGCTCGGTATTCCGACCGTGATGGGGGCGGATATTCAGCCCTCCGTACTGCATCGCCGCACGCTGGTGGTGGACGGATATCGCGGTGAGTTGCTGGTGGATCCTGAGCCTGTTCTCCTTCAGGAGTACCAGCGTCTTATCAGCGAAGAGAATGAATTAAGCAAGCTGGCGGAAGATGATGTCAACCTGCCCGCGCAGCTCAAGAGCGGTGAGCGGGTAAAGGTGATGCTCAACGCGGGATTAAGCCCCGAGCATGAAGAGAAGCTCGGCAGCCGCATCGATGGCATTGGTCTCTACCGCACCGAAATACCGTTCATGCTGCAAAGCGGCTTCCCGTCAGAAGAGGAGCAGGTTGCGCAGTATCAGGGCATGTTGCAGATGTTTAACGACAAACCCGTCACGTTGCGCACCCTCGACGTCGGCGCGGATAAGCAACTGCCCTATATGCCCATCAGTGAAGAGAATCCCTGCCTCGGCTGGCGTGGGATCCGCATTACCCTCGATCAGCCGGAAATTTTCCTTATCCAGGTTCGTGCGATGCTGCGTGCCAACGCGGCCACGGGGAATCTCAGCATTTTGCTGCCGATGGTCACCAGTATTGACGAGATCGACGAAGCGCGGCGGTTGATTGAACGTGCAGGGCGCGAAGTGGAAGAGATGATCGGCTACGCGATCCCTAAACCCCGTATTGGCGTGATGCTGGAAGTGCCTTCGATGGTCTTTATGTTGCCGCAGCTGGCGACCCGCGTTGATTTTATCTCCGTTGGCACCAACGACTTAACGCAATACATTCTGGCGGTCGATCGCAACAATACCCGCGTGGCCAGTATCTACGACAGCCTGCATCCGGCGATGCTTCGTGCCCTGGCGATGATCGCCCGCGAAGCCGAGCAGCATAATATCGACCTGCGCCTGTGCGGTGAAATGGCCGGCGATCCGATGTGCGTGGCGATCCTGATTGGCCTCGGTTTCCGTCACCTGTCAATGAACGGACGTTCCGTTGCGCGTGTGAAATACCTGTTACGTCACATCGAACAAGATGAGGCGCATGAGCTGGCCGCGCGTAGCCTGGAAGCACAGCTGGCAGCCGAAGTGCGCCATCAGGTGGCGGCGTTTATGGAGCGACGCGGCATGGGCGGTTTGATCCGCGGCGGCCGCTGATCCCCCACAAAATAATGACTGCTCGGACGACCCCCTCTCCCTTGAGTAAGAGGAATGGGGTGAGGGGGAACAGCGCGCATAAAACCCTATACACATCTTTTACATCTCAGGCGCATCCTCCGCGCCTGCCTTATGCTATGATTCGCAACTTTGGAGCACCTGCCAACGGCGGGAATGCAATTCAGCCGCTGTCCACTTTCAGCGGAATAACAACATCTTGTGGTGACAGATGAACAGTGGTTATCTGCATTTTCCGGAATTCGATCCGGTTATTTTCTCAATAGGACCTGTAGCGCTTCACTGGTACGGACTGATGTACCTGGTGGGCTTCGTCTTTGCCATGTGGCTTGCTGGTCGTCGCGCCAGTCGTCCGGGCAGCGGCTGGACGAAGAACGAAGTGGAAAACCTGCTTTATGCTGGCTTTCTTGGCGTATTCCTGGGCGGGCGCATCGGCTATGTCCTGTTCTACAACTTCCCGGTATTCCTGAACGACCCGCTCTATCTGTTCCGCGTCTGGGACGGCGGCATGTCCTTCCACGGCGGACTGATTGGTGTGATCCTCGTGATGGTGATCTTCGCCAAACGCACCAAACGTAACTTCTTCCAGGTGGCTGATTTTATTGCGCCATTAATCCCGTTTGGGCTGGGTGCAGGGCGTCTGGGCAACTTCATCAACGGTGAACTCTGGGGGCGTGTCGATCCGAGCGTGCCGTTTACCATGCTGTTCCCGGGCTCCCGCGCAGAGGATATCGCGCTGCTGCCTTCGCATCCTGAGTGGCAGTCCATTTTCGATACCTACGGCGTTCTGCCGCGTCATATGTCTCAGCTTTATGAGCTGGCGCTGGAAGGTGTGGTGCTGTTTATCATCCTGAATCTCTATATCCGCAAACCGCGCCCAATGGGGGCAGTCTCTGGTCTGTTCCTGATTGGCTACGGCGCGTTTCGTATCATCGTCGAGTTCTTCCGCCAGCCGGATGCACAGTTTACCGGCGAGTGGGTACAGTACATCAGCATGGGGCAGATCCTCTCCATTCCGATGATTGTCGCGGGTGCCATTATGATGATTTGGGCGTATCGTCGTCGTCCACAGCAACAACTTTCCTGAGGAATCATGAAACAGTATCTTGAATTGATGAAAAAAGTGCTCGACGAGGGCACGCCGAAAAACGACCGCACCGGCACCGGTACGCTCTCCATTTTTGGCCACCAGATGCGCTTCAATCTGCAAGAAGGCTTCCCTCTGGTGACGACGAAGCGCTGCCATCTGCGCTCGATCATTCATGAACTGCTCTGGTTCCTGCAAGGCGATACCAACGTTGCTTATCTGCATGAAAACAATGTCTCCATCTGGGACGAGTGGGCAGATGAGAACGGCGACCTGGGGCCGGTTTACGGCAAGCAATGGCGCGCGTGGCCTACCCCGGACGGCCGCCATATCGACCAGATCACGACCGTCATGAACCAGCTGAAAAATGACCCGGACTCGCGCCGTATCATTGTTTCTGCCTGGAACGTGGGTGAACTGGATAAAATGGCGCTGGCGCCTTGCCACGCGTTTTTCCAGTTCTACGTGGCGGACGGCAAACTCTCCTGCCAGCTGTATCAACGCTCCTGCGACGTGTTCCTCGGCCTGCCGTTTAACATCGCCAGCTACGCGCTGTTAGTGCACATGATGGCGCAGCAGTGCGATCTTGAAGTGGGCGATTTTGTCTGGACGGGCGGTGATACCCACCTCTACAGCAATCATATGGAACAGACGCATCTCCAGCTGACGCGCGAACCGCGTGCATTGCCGAAGCTTGTGATCAAACGCAAACCGGACTCGATCTTCGATTACCGTTTTGATGACTTCGAGATTGAAGGCTACGACCCGCATCCTGGCATCAAAGCCCCTGTCGCCATCTGATACGGCGAATCCTGACACAACCGGTGCTCTTTAGCGCCGGTTTTTTTTCGCGCTCGTTTTGTTCTTCGAGCCTGTTTCCAGAGACGATGTAACGCGTTGCAACGGGTGAAAATCTCCGGAAAGCGGCTCGTAATGTTCTGGTTTAACGCTCGCGCCTTTTCTGCCATTCCGCCACACTTCCGCCATGAAAAACGAACATGGCTTTACGCTTATCGAAACCCTTTTCGCCATCTCGCTGGTTGTGATCCTCAGCGCGACGGGTCTTTATGGCTGGGACAGCTGGCAACAGCGGCAGCGGCTCTGGCAGACAGCCTGTCAGGTGCGGGATTACCTGGCGTTCTTACGAAACGACGCAAATCGTCACAACAGCGAGCACAGGATCGCGCTTCACGCTGACGGGAATCAGGCCTGCCTTGTCAGCGCTGTGGTCCCGGGCTGCGACAGCGGCGACCCGTTCGTGATGAAACCGTTATGGCCGGAGGTCACGCTGAGCGACGTAACGCCTGCGCTGGGATTTTACGGCTTAAGGGATAACGCATGGGCCGGACATATTCGCGTGCAGAGCCGCGCCGGTGCGTGGTGGGTTATTGTCTCAAATGGCGGACGTATCAGGCTGTGTAATGCCGCAGGAGAAAGTCTATGCCAGTAAAACAAAAAGGGTTTTCCCTGCTGGAGGTCCTGATTGCGATGACGATAAGCAGTATTCTGTTACTCAGCACGTCACGTTTTTTACCGGGGCTACAGCGGGGTGTTTTACTGCAATCCGGGCAACGGGAGCTGGAAGATGAGGTGTGGCAACGCCTGCTTGCGATGGGTAAACAGCTCCAGCGAGCAGGATACTGTGCAGGGCATTGTCAGGGGCAAGGGTTAATTATCGGCAGGCAAGGGCGATGTGCAATTGTGCAATGGGATGCAAACAGCAACGGCCAGTGGGATAGCACCGCGTCAGAAAATGACAGCACGGGATTCCGGCTTGAGTCCGGAACGCTCGAAACGCTGCGGGGCGCGACATCCTGTGAAGGTAAGGGAAGGGATAAGCTCACTGACCCGGATCGGGTCCTGATAGAGCAGTTTATGGTCACTAAAACCGATCGTGCTGGCTTTGCGCCGGTCATCAGTATCGAGCTGCGTGCCCGCCGCAAAGGTGAACTGACTGCACCCTTTTCGGCTCGCCACACCGTAACGGGGTTTAATCTGTGAATCGTCAGCGGGGCATGTCATCGCTGGCGCTGGTCCTGCTATTGCTGGTGCTCGGCACGCTGATCCTCACCGGATTAAACCAGCAGTTGCAAACCTTTAGTACGTTGGTGAATGGCGAGAGTTTGTCTGTTCGCCAGCAGGCTGCCTTGCAATCTGCACTGGAGTGGGGACGCGTTCAGGACTGGGCTTTACGGCCAGAGGTTCAGTGCAAACTGACACAAGGTCTGAGGGTCTGTGTAAGGCTGTTTGGGGAGCGTGTTTTGCTTATTGCCGGAAATGACGATCTGTTGCTATGGCGAGGCGGGGATATCGCGGAAGGACAAATACGCTTTTCTGCCCACGGCTGGAGCGACTTCTGCCCCCTTAAGGAAAGTGCGCTATGTCAGTTACCCTGAGCAGACAAAAAGGATTTAGCATGGTTGAGGTTTTGCTGGCAATGATGTTGCTGGTTGTAGTTGTGACGGCGTTATCCGGATATCATCGCGCGCTGGCAGCCCGGTATGCGGCGCTTAGCCAGTATCGTCAGCTATGGCATCATGCGTGGAATCAGTCGCAGATCTCAACATTAACGCTCCCGCCGGGCTGGCAGGTCAGTCGGGGGCAGACAACACAGTCCGGATGTGTCAGCATCACGGTCACACTTATTTCTCCTCTGGGGCGGCAGGGCGCGTTGACGCGTCTGCATTGCCCGGTTAGCCGCTAGTCGGGAGCGTTTATGCTAAGGGTTTACCACTCAAATCGTCTGGATGTGCTGGAAGCACTGATGGAGTATATCGTTGAGCAAGAGCGTCTTGACGATCCGTTTGAGCCAGAAATGGTGCTGGTGCAGAGCACCGGTATGGCGCAGTGGCTACAAATGTCCCTTTCGCAGAAGTTTGGCATTGCGGCGAATATCGATTTTCCGCTGCCCGCGAGCTTTATCTGGGAGATGTTTGTACGCGTCCTGCCGGATATTCCTGAGCAGAGTGCCTTCAACAAACAAAGCATGGCCTGGAAACTGATGACGCTGCTGCCGGACATGCTGGCGCATGATGAGTTCGCCATACTGCGCCACTATCTGAATGACGACACCGACAAGCGCAAACTTTTTCAGCTGGCCTCACGCACTGCTGACCTCTATGACCAGTATCTGGTTTACCGCGCAGAATGGCTGATTCGCTGGGAAGCGGGAGAATTAGTCGATGGGTTACCGGAAGCGCAAATCTGGCAGGCGCCGCTCTGGAAAGCGCTGGTCGAGCATACCGGGCAGCTCGGTCAGCCTAAATGGCACCGTGCTAACTTGTACGATCGCTTTATCTCAACACTTGAGAACACCGCAGAACGGCCAGCCCGTTTGCCGTCACGCGTGTTCATTTGCGGTATCTCCGCGCTGCCGCCTGTCTACCTGAACGCGCTAAAAGCGCTCGGTAAGCACATTGATATCCATATCCTCTTTACCAACCCATGTCGGCACTATTGGGGAGATATTCAGGATCCGCGCTGGCTTTCACGGCTGGTCACCCGCCAGCGTAAACGCCTCTTTGAGGAACGCGCCGTGCCGCTGTTTAAAGACACTGAAAACGCTGCGCAGCTTTTCGATGAAGAGGGGATTCAGAACCTGCCGAACCCGCTACTTGCCTCGTGGGGCAAGCTGGGGCGCGACTATATTTATCTACTTTCAGATATCACCTCCTCGGGAGAGGGGGACGTGGACGCGTTTGCGGATATTACGCCGGACAGCCTGCTGCACAATATTCAGCTTGATATTCTGGATTTAGAAAACCGTGCCGTGGCCGGGATCACTGCCGAGGAGTTTGCGCGAAGCGATAAGAAGCGAAAACTGGATCCTGACGATCGCAGTATCGCGATCCACGTTTGCCACAGCCCACAGCGTGAAGTTGAAATTCTTCATGACCGCCTGTTGGCCATGTTGCAGGACGACCCAACCCTGACACCCCGCGATATCGTGGTGATGGTGGCGGATATCGACAGCTACAGCCCGTTTATTCAGGCTGTATTTGGCAGCGCAACGGGCGACCGCTATCTTCCCTACGCGATCTCTGACCGCCGTGCTCGTCAGTCACACCCGGCGCTACAGGCCTTTATCAGCCTGCTTTCGCTGCCTGATAGCCGGTTTATCTCTGAGGATGTGCTGGCATTACTGGATGTGCCTGTTCTGGCCGCACGCTTCAGCATTAACGAAGAGGGCTTGCGCTACCTGCGCCAGTGGGTCAACGAATCCGGCGTCCGCTGGGGAATCGACGATGATAACGTCCAGGAGTTTGAGCTGCCCGCGACTGGCCAGCATACCTGGCAGTTTGGCCTGACGCGTATGCTGCTGGGGTATGCGATGGAGAGCATCCACGGCGAATGGAATGACGTGCTGCCGTACGATGAGTCCAGTGGGTTAATTGCGGAACTGGTTGGTCACTTAGCCTCGCTGCTGATGCAGCTCAACCGCTGGCGCCGTGCATTGATGCAGCCCCGTCCACTCGAAGAGTGGCTGCCGATTTGCCGCGAAATGCTAAATGACTTCTTCCTGCCGGACAGCGAAACGGAAGCCGCCATGGCGCTTATCGAGAAGCAGTGGCAGGCCATCGTTGATGAGGGGGTTAATTCGCACTATCACGAGGCGGTACCCCTTTCGCTTCTGCGTGATGAGCTGACGCAACGTCTCGATCAGGAGCGCATCAGCCAGCGCTTCCTTGCTGGGCCGGTGAATATCTGCACCCTGATGCCGATGCGTTCAATCCCGTTCAAAGTAGTCTGTCTGCTTGGCATGAACGACGGTATTTATCCACGTGCGCTGCCACCCCTGGGCTTTGATCTCATGAGCGCACAGCCGAAGCGGGGCGACCGCAGCCGCCGCGATGATGACCGTTATCTCTTCCTTGAGGCGCTGATGTCTGCGCAAAGCAGGCTTTATATCAGCTATATCGGCCGTTCAATTCAGGACAACAGCGAGCGTTTCCCGTCCGTGCTGGTGCAGGAGCTGGTGGACTACATCGGGCAGAGTCACTATCTGCCGGGCGATGAGGCCTGTAACTGCGACGAAAGCGAACGTCGGGTGAAAGCGCATATTACCTGTCACCATAGCCGTATGCCGTTTGATCCTGTCAATTACGTTCCTGATGAACTGCAAAGCTACGCCCGCGAGTGGCTTCCCGCTGCGAAGAACGCGGGCACACCGCAAACCGATTTCATTCAGGCGCTCGAACCGCGCGCCATAGACACCCTTACGTTTGAGCAGCTGCAGCGCTTTTGGGCCCATCCGGTTCGGGCTTTTTTCCAGCAACGCTTGCAGGTGAACTTCCGCTCGGAAGAGAGCGAAATCCCTGATGCGGAACCGTTTATTCTTGATGGACTGGAGCGTTTTAAGCTTAATTCCCAGCTTTTGAATGCGCTGGTTGACGAAGAAGACGCCAGTAAACTGTTCCGACGTTACAGGGCGTCGGGATTACTGCCGTATGGTGCGTTCGGCGAAATCGTCTGGGATGCCCAGTGTGAGGAGATGCAAGCGCTTGCTGACCGGGTTATCGCGTGTCGGCAACCGGCGAGCAGCATTGAAATTGATCTCGATTGTAACGGTATGCACCTCAGCGGCTGGCTCACGCACGTGCAGTCTGACGGACTGCTACGCTGGCGCCCATCTATGCTCAGCGTTTCACATGGCCTGCAACTCTGGCTCGAACATCTTGTCTACAGTGCGAGTGGTCACGAAGGCGAAAGCCGGTTGTTTGTACGTAAGGACGGCGAGTGGCGCTTCCCGCCGATGGAGCCTGAGCAGGCGTTGACGTTTCTGTCGCTTTATATAGAAGGTTATCGTCAGGGCATGAACAAGCCTCTGCTTTTGCTGCCTGAAAGTGGGGGGGCATGGATAAAAGCCTGTTACGACGCGCAGAATGATGCCATGTTAACGGATGAGGCTTCGCTCCAGAAAGCGCGCAGCAAGTTTTTGCAGGCCTACGAAGGGAACATGATGGTACGTGGCGAGGGCGACGATGTCTGGTATCAACGTTTATGGCGAACGCTGGAGCCAGAATATTTCGACATTATCACGGAAGAGGCGCAACGCTACCTGTTACCGTTGTTCAAATTTAAGCAGTCCTGAGTGTTGTATAAAAATTGCACAGCACGGGGTGTTCATTTATGATGCACCTCTTATCACGGACTGATGTACCCAAAGAAAGAGATGCTGGCGTGTCCAGCACGCACGTTGTTAATGATGTAGCCGTGATAAAGAGGTCGTAATGCCAGGCAGCACCTTGTTCAAAGCATTTGTTTTGTTTATCGCCCTTTGGGCTCCCGTCACTCAGGCCGATTCCGGTTGGCAACCTGTCCAGGAAACAATCCGTAAGAGCGATAAGGACACCCGTCAGTATCAGGCGATTCGTCTTGATAACGGGATGACCGTGTTGCTGGTTTCCGATCCTCAGGCGGTTAAATCGCTCTCCGCACTGGTTGTGCCGGTGGGGTCGCTGGAAGATCCTGACGCCCATCCGGGACTGGCGCACTACCTTGAGCACATGACGCTGATGGGGTCTAAAAAATACCCACAGCCTGACAGCCTGTCCGAATTTCTGAAAATGCATGGCGGCAGCCACAACGCCAGCACTGCGCCGTATCGTACCGCGTTTTACCTGGAAGTGGAAAATGATGCGCTTGACGGGGCGGTGGACCGTCTGGCGGATGCCATCGCCGCACCGCTGCTGGATAAAAAATATGCTGACCGGGAACGCAACGCCGTAAACGCCGAACTGACGATGGCGCGCACGCGAGACGGTATGCGCATGGCGCAGGTTAGCGCTGAAACCATCAATCCGGCGCATCCGGGTTCGCGCTTCTCAGGCGGCAACCTTGAAACGCTGAGCGACAAGCCGGGTAGCCCGGTGCTCGATGCGCTGCATGCGTTTCGTGAAAAATACTATTCCGCCAATCTGATGAAAGCGGTTATTTACAGCAATAAACCGTTGCCGACGCTGGCAAACATGGCTGCGCAGACCTATGGCAGGGTGCCAAATAAAAATATCGATCTGCCGCAGATTAACGTGCCGGTTGTCACGGACGCGCAAAAAGGCATTGTTATTCACTATGTGCCGGCCTTGCCGCGCAAGGTGTTACGCGTTGAATTCCGTATTGATAACAACACGGCGCAGTTCCGCAGCAAAACCGACGAGCTGGTGACTTATCTTATCGGTAACCGCAGCCCGGGTACGCTCTCCGACTGGCTGCAAAAGCAGGGGCTGGTGGAAGGTATTCGCGCTGACTCCGATCCCGTCGTAAACGGGAATAGCGGCGTGCTGGCCATCTCCGCGACGCTGACCGATAAAGGGCTGGCTCACCGTGACGACGTCGTTGCGGCCATTTTCAGTTACCTCTCTCTGCTGCGCGACAAAGGCGTCGATAAACGCTACTTCGACGAGCTGGCGCACGTGCTGGATCTCGATTTCCGCTATCCCTCTATTACGCGTGATATGGACTACGTCGAGTGGCTGGCAGATACCATGATCCGCGTGCCGGTGGAACATACGCTGGATGCGGTAAATATTGCCGATCAGTATGACGCCGGGGCGCTCAAAGCGCGTCTGGCGATGATGACTCCGCAGAATGCCCGCGTCTGGTATATCAGCCCGAACGAACCGCATAACAAAATGGCCTACTTCGTTGATGCCCCGTATCAGGTTGAAAAAATCAGCGAACAGACCTTCGCGGGCTGGCAGAAAAAGGCGGGGGAAATTGCGCTGAAGTTACCGGAGCTTAACCCCTACATCCCGGACGATTTCTCGCTGATCAAACCCGCAAAGGCCTATCCGCATCCGGAGCTGATTGTTGATGAGCCGACGCTGCGCGTGGTCTACACCCCAAGCCGCTATTTCGGCGACGAGCCAAAAGCGGATGTCAGCGTAGTGCTGCGTAATCCTAAAGCAATGGACAGCGCCAGAAACCAGGTGCTGTTTGCGCTTAACGATTATCTGGCCGGTATTGCCCTCGATCAGCTCAGCAACCAGGCTGCCGTTGGCGGTATCAGTTTCTCCACCAATGCCAATAACGGCCTGATGGTGAATGCCAACGGCTATACCCAGCGTTTGCCGCAGCTGTTCCAGGCGCTGCTGGACGGTTATTTCAGCTATACGCCTACGGAAGAACAGCTCGAGCAGGCTAAGTCCTGGTATGCCCAGATGATGGATTCTGCCGAGAAGGGTAAAGCCTACGATCAGGCGATTATGCCAGCACAGATGTTGTCCCAAATTCCTTATTTCCAGCGCGAAGATCGCCGCGCGTTATTGCCCTCAGTCACCTTAAAAGAGGTGCTGGCTTACCGTGATTCGCTGAAAACCAATACCCGTCCGGAGTTCCTGGTTGTAGGGAACATGAGCGAAGATCAGGCTAAAAAGCTGGCACAAAACGTGCGTGCGCAACTGGGTTCAAAAGGCGATGAGTGGTGCCGTAACCAGGATGTGCTGGTAGAGAAAAAGCAGAATGCGATCTTCGAAAAAGCGGGAAGCAGCACGGATTCCGCGCTGGCCGCGGTGTTTGTCCCTGTCGGATATGACGAATTTACCAGCTCTGCCCAGAGTGCGGTGCTCGGTCAAATTATTCAGCCGTGGTTTTACAACCAGCTGCGCACCGAAGAGCAGCTGGGTTATGCGGTATTCGCTTTCTCGATGAATGTGGGCCGTCAGTGGGGGTTGGGCTTCCTTCTGCAAAGCAGCGACAAGCAACCCGCTTACCTGTGGCAACGTTATCAGGCATTCTTCCCGCAGGCGGAAGCAAAACTGCGCGCCATGAAGCCGGAAGAGTTTGCCCAGATCCAGCAGGCGGTTATCGCCCAGGTGATGCAACCGCCGCAGACGCTGGGTGAAGAGGCCTCGCAGCTGAGCAAAGATTTTGATCGCGGTAATATGAAATTTGATTCGCGTGATAAAATAGTGGCCGAAATAAAACAGCTGACGCCACAAAAAGTTGCCGATTTCTTCCATCAGGCGGTAGTAAAACCGCAGGGTATGGCCATCCTGTCTCAGGTTTCTGGCAGCCAGAACGGGAAAACGGACTACGTAAAATCAAAAGAGTGGACCGTCTGGAAGAGCGTCAGCGCGCTGCAACAAACTATGCCCTGGAGTAAGAAAGAATGACCCATACCGCTGAGCCGCTTGATCCCCTAAGTTTACCTCTACAGGGTGAGCGACTGATTGAAGCCTCAGCGGGAACGGGAAAAACCTATACCATCGCCGCGCTCTATCTGCGTCTGCTGTTGGGGCTCGGCGGCAACGCCGCTTTTTCGCGCCCGTTAAGCGTGGAAGAGCTGCTGGTGGTAACTTTCACCGAAGCGGCCACTGCCGAGCTGCGTGGCCGTATTCGCAGCAACATTCATGAGCTGCGCATCGCCTGTCTGCGTCAGACGACGGATAACCCCCTCTACGCGAGCCTGCTGGACGAGATTGCGGATAAGCAACAGGCTGCGCAATGGCTGCTGCTGGCCGAACGGCAAATGGATGAAGCGTCCGTCTTCACCATTCACGGTTTTTGTCAGCGCATGCTGAGCCTGAATGCGTTTGAATCCGGCATGCTCTTTGAGCAGCAGCTTATTGAAGATGAATCCGAGCTTCGCTATCAGGCCTGTGCGGATTTCTGGCGTCGTCACTGTTATCCGTTGCAGCGCGACATTGCTGAAGCGGTTCACGCCCTGTGGAAAGGTCCGGAAGAGCTTCTTCGCGCCATCGACCGTTACCTGCAAGGCGAAGCGCCGGTCATTAAATCTCCTCCGCCTGCCGATGAAACGCTGGCCTCGCGCCATGAAAAGATCGTCGCCAAAATTACCGCGCTTAAGCAGAAGTGGAATGAGTCGGTTGGTGAAATTGATGCAATCATCGAAAACTCAGGCATCGACAGACGCAAGTTCAACCGTGGGAACCAGGGGAAGTGGATCGAAAAGATCAGCGCCTGGGCCCATGAGGAGACGCGGGGTTACCAGCTTCCGGACGCACTGGAAAAATTTTCGCAGCGCTTTTTGACCGAGCGAACCAAAGCCGACGGTATTGTGCCTGAGCATCCCCTGTTTGTGGCGATTGAAGCGTTGCTTGCGGAGCCATTAACGCTCAATGACCTGATGATCACCCGCGCCATGACGGAGATCCGCCAGGCAGTCGCGCGCGAAAAACGTCGCCGGGGCGAGCTGGGGTTTGATGACATGCTGAGCCGCCTGGACGAAGCCCTGTCCAGCGAGAATGGTGAAGCGCTCGCCAGCGCGATCCGTACCCGTTTTCCGGTGGCGATGATTGACGAATTTCAGGACACCGACCCCCAGCAGTACCGCATTTTTCGCCGCATCTGGCGACAGCAGCCCGACACTGCCCTGCTGCTGATAGGCGACCCTAAACAGGCCATTTACGCCTTCCGTGGGGCAGATATCTTCACCTATATGAAAGCCCGTAGTGAGGTGGTCGCGCATTACACGTTAGATACCAACTGGCGCTCCGCTCCGGGGATGGTTGAGAGCGTCAATGCGCTGTTCAGCCGTATGGAGACGGCGTTTATGTTCAATGAAATCCCTTTCCTGCCGGTGAAATCCGCCCCAAAAAACGCATCCCTGCGCTTCGAAGTCAGCGGTGCGGTACAACCCGCCATGACCTTCTGGCTGCTTGAGGGGGAAGGCTATGGCGTTGCCGATTATCAGGCGGCGATGGCCCAGCACTGCGCCGCGCAAATCCGTGACTGGCTAAGCGCAGGCGCGCGCGGCGAGGCACTACTGTGGAAGGGGGAACAGGCATATCCTGTAAAGGCCTCTGATATTACCGTGCTGGTGCGCAGTCGTCAGGAAGCGGCGTTAATCCGCGATGCGCTAACGTTGCTGGATATTCCGTCAGTGTATCTCTCTAACCGCGACAGCGTGTTCGACACGCTGGAAGCCCAGGAAATGCTCTGGTTGCTTCAGGCGGTGCTGGCGCCGGAGCGCGAAAATACGCTTCGAAGCGCGCTGGCCAGTTCTATGCTGGGGTTGAACGCACGGGATATTGATGAACTCAACCATGACGAAAACGCATGGGATGCGGTGGTAGAAGAGTTTGTCCATTACCGTGAACGCTGGCAAAAGCGCGGCGTCATGGCGATGCTGCGCGAGCTGATGACACGGCGTCAGATTGCCGAAAATATGCTGGCGACATCCGGCGGTGAAAGGCGTCTGACCGATATTTTACACATCAGCGAACTGTTACAGGAAGCGGGTACCCAGCTTGAAAGTGAACATGCCCTTGTGCGTTGGCTGGCGCAGCAAATCGCGGATCCAAACAGTAACTCTTCAAGCCAGCAGATGCGTCTTGAGAGCGATAAGCATCTGGTGCAAATCGTCACCATTCACAAATCCAAAGGTCTCGAATATCCGCTGGTCTGGCTGCCTTTCATCGCGAACTACCGGGTTCAGGATCAGGCCTTTTACCATGACCGCGAGACTTTCGATGCGGTGCTCGATCTCAGCAAGGCGGAGACCAGCGTTGAACTGGCAGAAGCGGAGCGTCTGGCGGAGGATTTGCGCCTGCTTTACGTGGCGCTGACCCGTTCTGTCTGGCATTGCAGCCTGGGCGTCGCCCCGGTTTTCCGCCGTCGCGGGGAGAAAACAGGGGAAAGCGATTTCCATTTAAGCGCGTTAGGGCGGCTTATTCAGCGTGGCGAGCCGAAAGATGCGGCGGGGTTGCGCCTCTGCATTGAGTCGCTCTCCGGTGACGATATCGCGCTGCATATCCCGTCTATGCCAGACAATAGCCGCTGGCAAATGGCGCAAGAGCCCGCGACCGACCTTAATGCGCGCCAGATCACGCGGGTGCTTACCGACGACTGGCGCGTCACCAGCTATTCTGGCCTGCAACAGCACGGGCAAAGTATTGCGCTGGATCTCATGCCGAAGCTGGACGTGGATGCCGCAGGGGTGGGTGATATTCCGGTTGAACCGACGTTAACTCCGCATCAGTTCCCACGCGGCGCGTCGCCGGGCACCTTTTTGCACAGCCTCTTTGAAGAGCTTGATTTTACTCAGCCTGTCAGTGAGGAGTGGGTGCTGAAGATGTTACAGAGCGGGGGCTATGACGCGCACTGGCAGCCCGTTCTCACTGACTGGATCAACGCCATTTTGCAGGCGCCGCTGACTGAGCAGGGCTTCGCTCTTCGTCAGCTAACGGCCAGAAATAAACAGGTTGAGATGGAGTTTTATCTGCCTGTCGCAGGCCCGCTTAAGGCCGACGCGCTCGATGCGCTTATCCGTCAGTACGATCCGCTCTCAGCCGGTTGCCCGCCGCTGAACTTCCGTCAAGTGCAGGGCATGCTGAAAGGCTTTATCGACCTGGTCTTCCGTCACGAAGGACGGTACTACCTGCTGGATTACAAATCGAACTGGCTGGGCGAGAACAGCGAAGCCTATACCCAGCAGGCGATGGCGGCAGCCATGCAAATGCATCGCTACGATCTGCAATATCAGCTCTACACGCTAGCGCTGCACCGCTATTTACGCCACCGTATTGCGGATTACCGCTACGACGATCATTTTGGTGGCGTCATCTACCTCTTCTTGCGCGGGGTCGACGCTGCCGATCCGCGCTCCGGGATCTTCAGCACCCGTCCGGATGCGGAATTGATTAATAAAATGGATAACCTGTTTGCAGCAAACACGGAGGAGATGGCATGACGATGCAGGACTTATTGCTGGAAGCGGTAGAGCAACGCGTGCTGCGTCAGCTGGATGTGCAGTTTGCCATGATGATTGCCGCTGACCAGCCCGCCGTGATGCTTGCCGCTGCCCTATTGAGTAAAGACGCCGGAGAGGGGCATGTGTGTCTGCCGCTCTCGCGTCTGGTTGTTGACGAGAAAATGCCGCCTGTCCTCCAGTCCTGCTTTGCGCTGCTGGGGGAGAGGGTGGACTGGCAGAAAATTTTGCGCGAATCGTTGGCCGTCGGGCCGGGAGAAAACCAGGCGCCGCTGATCCTGACGGGGGAGCGCTTATATCTGAACCGTCTGTGGCGAAACGAACTGACGGTAGCGCGTTTCTTTAGTGAGACCAACGCGCCGCTTCCCTGCGACGAAGCGCAGCTTCGCCAGACACTGGACAGGCTGTTTGACTCCGGTGAGCCTACAGACTGGCAGAAAGTGGCGGCGGCCGTCGCCCTGACGCGGCGGATTTCGGTGATTTCAGGTGGCCCGGGGACCGGGAAAACCACGACCGTCGCAAAGCTGCTGGCAGCCCTGATCCAGCTATCAGGCGAGCAGCGATGTCGTATTCGTCTGGCGGCGCCCACCGGTAAAGCAGCGGCGCGACTGACCGAATCACTGGGCGGTGCGATGCAACAGCTGCCGCTCACTCAGGAGCAGCTTGCGCTTTTCCCGGGTGAAGCGAGTACCCTGCACCGTCTGCTCGGCGCGCAGCCGGGTAGCCAGCGGCTGCGCTACCATGCGGGTAATCCGCTGCATCTGGACGTGCTGGTGGTGGATGAAGCCTCCATGATTGACCTGACCATGATGTCGCGCCTGATCGATGCTCTGCCGCCGCATGCGCGCGTGGTTTTCCTGGGCGATCGCGACCAGCTCGCCTCCGTGGAAGCCGGGGCGGTACTGGGGGATATCTGTACCTACGCCAGCTACGGTTATACCGCCGCGCGGGCGCAGGAGCTTGCCCGCCTGACCGGCTGCTCGCTTGAACCCGTTCACTCGCCGGTCGCAGGCGCACTGCGTGACAGCCTGTGTCTGCTGCAAAAAAGCTACCGTTTCGGTAGCAACTCCGGCATCGGCCAGCTGGCTGCGGCGGTCAACCGTGGCGATCGGCATGCCACGCGCACGGTGTTTGACGGCTCTTTCACTGACATTGAAAAGAAATCGCTGCAAAGCGGGGAAGAGTATCAGGCTATGCTTGAGGAGGCTCTCCAGGGATACCAGCGTTTTCTGAGCTGCGTGCAGCAGCGCAGTCAGCCCGGGCAGGTCATTGCCGCATTTGGCGAATACCAGCTTCTGTGCGCATTGCGGGAAGGGCCGTTCGGCGTTGCGGGCCTGAACGACAGGCTGGAGCAGCTGCTCGTGCAGAAACGCAAAATTAACCGTCAGCAGCATTCGCGATGGTATGAAGGCCGGCCAGTGATGATCTCCCGCAACGACAGTACGCTGGGGCTGTTCAACGGGGATATCGGTATTGCGCTCGATCGCGGTAACGGTTTGCGCGTCTGGTTCCAGCTACCGGACGGCAGCGTGAAGTCCGTCCAGCCCAGCCGTCTGCCAGAGCATGAAACGGCATGGGCGATGACGGTACACAAGTCTCAGGGCTCAGAGTTCAACCATGCGGCGCTGATCCTGCCGACACAGCTTTCGCCGGTCGTAACCCGTGAGTTGGTCTACACCGCCGTTACCCGTGCGCGCCAGCGTCTGTCGCTGTATGCGGATGAGCGCGTGCTGGGTCAGGCGATTGCCACTCGCACCGAGCGCAGAAGCGGATTAAGCGCGATTTTTGAATCTGTCTGAGTAATCACCCTCTCCGACAGGAGAGGGTGATTGTTATCCCAGGTCCGCCATTAACACCTTCGAGCGGCGCTGGTAGTTGTACATCTCTTTCTTACTTTCCGGCAGCGAATCAATATCCACCGGCGTGAAGCCGCGCTCCTGGAACCAGTGAATGCTGCGCGTGGTGAGCACGAACAGCTTGCTCAGACCCATCTGGCGTGCCTGTGCCGCCACGCGTTCAAGCAGCAGTTCCCCCCGCGAGGAGCTACGGTAATCCGGGTGCACGGCAACGCACGCCATTTCGCCAATCTGCTCTTCCGGGAACGGATAAAGCGCCGCACAGGCAATGGTCAGGTTATCTCGCTGGATGATGGTGAACTTGTCGATCTCCATCTCCAGCTGCTCGCGGGAGCGGCGAACCAGAATGCCCTGTTGTTCCAGCGGACGGATCAGCTCCAGAATGCCGCCGATGTCATTGATGGTGGCACGGCGGATCTGCTCGGCGCTCTCCATTACGATCTGCGTACCGATCCCGTCCCGGGAGAACAGTTCCTGCAACAGCGCGCCGTCTTCCTGATAGCTGATCAGGTGGCTGCGGCGTACCCCGCTGCGGCACGCTTTGACGGCGCCGCGCAGAAAACGCACGGTACCGGAATAGTAATCGCCTTGTGCTTCCAGCGCTTCGACGCGCGCCTGGGCTTCATTCGGAAAAAGTTCTGGCACAATCACGCCCTCATCGTTCACGACACCCTGTGAGGAGCAAAAGCCGATCATTTTTTCCGCTTTCAGCTTGATGGCCAGCTGGGTGGCAATCTCTTCTGAGGTCAGATTAAAACTTTCACCCGTTACGGAAACGGCAACGGGTCCCATCAGGACGATCGCGCCATTGTCTAACTGGCGGTGAATGGCTTCTTCATCAATGCGCCGGATGCGGCCGCTGTGGCAGTAATCCACGCCATCGTCCACGCCGAGCGGCTGAGCGATGATAAAGTTGCCGCTCACCACGTTGATGTGCGCGCCCTGCAGCGGCGTATTACTCAGGCTCATCGACAGGCGGGCGGTGATATCGAGCTGCAACAGACCCGCCGCCTGTTTGACCAGTTCGAGGGTTTTCGCATCCGTCACGCGGGTATGTTTGTGGTAGATCGGCTCATGGTGATGGGCGGCCAGGTTGGCTTCGATTTGCGGACGTGCGCCATACACCACCACCAGACGGATGCCGAGGCTGTGCAGCAGGCCGATATCATTGACGATACTGGAAAAGTTCTCATGCTCAATGGCTTCGCCGCCAAGCATGATGACAAAGGTTTTCCCCCGATGGGTGTTGATATAGGGAACAGAATGGCGGAATCCCTGGACCAGTTCGGTTCTGCGTTCCTTAACCATGACACAACCCTTAATGAATGTTTATTCGTTATTTATGTATTTTTATTCGATTGTGGCCGCGTGTGCAAGCCAAAATTTTCTGCGACACACAGAAAATAATAAGTAATCCGTGCGTTAACGTATGATTGTTTACCCTTTTATAGATGACAGTTTATGCGTCATTCGTTAAAGTTTTCGGTCAATTTGGGCGTTTTGTTCATCAATCAGATTTCTTGCTCGGGAGAAGCATGTCGGGATCCAATTCAGCAATAAGCCGCCGCCGCCTGTTAAAAGGGGCCGGGGCGATGTGGTTGCTTAGCGTCAGCCAGGTGGGTCTTGCCGCCACAAGCCAGGTAGTCGCGGTGCGCGTCTGGCCGTCGTCGACCTATACGCGCGTGACGGTCGAGTCCAACCGCGTGCTGAAATACAAACAATTTGCCCTCAGCAATCCTGAACGTGTGGTGGTTGATCTCGAAGGTGTGAATCTCAACTCCGTGCTTAAAGGCATGGCGGCGCAGATCCGTGGCGACGATCCTTTTATCAAATCGGCGCGTGTCGGGCAGTTCGATCCGCAAACCGTGCGCATGGTGTTTGAGCTGAAGCAGAACGTGAAACCGCAGCTCTTTGCCCTTGCGCCTGTTGCCGCCTTTAAGGAGCGCCTGGTAATGGATCTCTATCCGGCGAATGCAACGGATATTCAGGATCCGCTCCTGGCGTTACTTGAAGATTACAACAAAGGCGATCTCCAGCGGCAGGTCCCACCTGCGCAAAGTGGTCCTAAGCCGGGCAGGGCGGGGCGCGATCGTCCGATTGTGATTATGCTCGATCCTGGCCACGGCGGAGAAGATTCCGGCGCCGTTGGGAAATATCACACCCGTGAAAAAGATGTGGTGCTGCAAATTGCCCGTCGTCTGAAGGCGTTAATCGACAAAGAGGGCAATATGCGCGCCTACATGACGCGCAACGAAGATGTCTTTATCCCGCTG
The DNA here is from genome assembly GCF_015159675.1 of Enterobacter cloacae complex sp. S2. NCBI lineage: Bacteria > Pseudomonadati > Pseudomonadota > Gammaproteobacteria > Enterobacterales > Enterobacteriaceae > Enterobacter > Enterobacter cloacae complex sp. S2. Next base: position 82,665 of record NZ_JADDTS010000001.1, on the reverse strand, counting down.
AAGGTCCGCGTGGCGAAAGCGCAGAAGCAGCGCGCGGATCTGTTTGTCTCTATTCATGCGGACGCCTTCACCAGCCGCCAGCCGAGCGGATCGTCGGTGTTTGCCCTGTCAACGAAAGGGGCGACCAGTACCGCCGCGAGATACCTGGCGGACACGCAGAACGCCTCGGATTTAATCGGTGGCGTGAGCAAAAGCGGGGATCGTTATGTCGACCATACGCTGTTTGATATGGTGCAGTCGCTGACCATTACCGACAGTCTGAAGTTTGGTAAAGCGGTGCTGGGCAAACTGGGCCGGGTCAACAAGCTGCACAAAAACAGCGTCGAGCAGGCCGGATTTGCGGTACTGAAAGCGCCAGATATTCCGTCCATTCTGGTCGAAACCGCGTTTATCAGTAACGTGCAAGAGGAACGCAAGCTCAAGACGGCTAAATTCCAGCAGGAAGTGGCGGAGTCGATTCTGGCGGGTATTCGGGCCTATTTCTCAGACGGGGAAACGCTGGCGCGGCGGGGATAGGGTATTACGCCGGGTATCTCGCCCGGCACTTTCACAAACGGCAGATACAAAAAAACACCCTTAAGGGTGTTTATTGTTTTAAGAAGTGTTGGTTGCGGGGGCCGGATT
>NZ_JADDTS010000001.1:0-81940 GCF_015159675.1 Enterobacter cloacae complex sp. S2 | reverse complement strand
CTGCTCCACCCCGCGTCCGTGGAAGCGCACTATACTCGGATAGGTTTGTGATGCAACCCCTTTTTCGCATAATTCATTATTTTGTATGCAAAATGAACGGGAATAGCCACTTTGGACTATTTTTTGTCCAGAATTTGCCAAAGGGAAGGCGATCGCATTTCATTACCACGGTGGGTTTGTTATCTTCATCACGCGGAATTGGGCAACTAAAAGACGAGATATAATGAAAGGACGTTGGGTGAAGTATCTGATGACAGGCGCAATGGTAGCGATTCTTGCGGCCTGCTCTTCCAAACCGACCGATCGCGGTCAACAGTATAAAGACGGGAAGTTATCCCAGCCTTTCTCTTTAGTTAACCAGCCAGATGCCGTGGGTGCTCCAATCAATGCCGGGGATTTCTCCGAGCAGGTGTACCAGATCCGCAAAGCGTCGCCGCGCCTGTATGGCTCACAGAACAACGTTTATAGTGCAGTGCAGGACTGGCTGCGTGCTGGCGGTGATACGCGCAATATGCGCCAGTTTGGTATTGACGCGTGGCAGATGGAAGGGGCGGATAACTACGGTAACGTTCAGTTTACCGGCTACTACACCCCGGTTGTCCAGGCACGACACACGCGTCAGGGCGAATTCCAGTATCCGATTTACCGCATGCCGCCAAAACGCGGTCGTCTCCCGTCACGCGCTGAAATCTATGCCGGTGCGCTTAGCGAAAATTACGTGCTGGCCTACAGCAACTCGCTGATGGATAACTTCATCATGGACGTGCAGGGCAGCGGCTATATTGATTTTGGCGACGGCTCGCCGCTGAACTTCTTTAGCTATGCCGGGAAAAACGGCCATGCCTATCGCAGCATCGGTAAGGTGCTCATCGACCGTGGTGAAGTGAAACGAGAAGATATGTCGATGCAGGCGATCCGCGAGTGGGGCGAAAAACACAGCGAAGCGGAAGTGCGTGAGCTGCTTGAGCAGAATCCATCGTTTGTCTTCTTCAAACCGCAGAACTTTGCGCCGGTGAAAGGGGCGAGCGCCGTCCCGCTGATTGGCCGCGCTTCTGTGGCATCGGATCGTTCGATTATCCCAGCGGGTACCACGCTGCTGGCGGAAGTCCCTCTCCTCGACAACAACGGCAAATTCAACGGCAAGTATGAATTACGCCTGATGGTGGCGCTGGACGTGGGCGGGGCGATTAAAGGTCAGCACTTCGATATTTACCAGGGCATCGGCCCGGATGCCGGCCACCGTGCAGGCTGGTATAACCACTACGGGCGCGTGTGGGTGCTGAAGACAGCGCCGGGTACCGGGAACGTATTTAGCGGCTGAGTGTGGTATTCTGAGCGCAAGACGGATTACGGTTCAGGGTGAGGAATACCTCACCCTTTTTACATCTGAGGTTTTATGTCTGTGGTAATCAGCGATGCCTGGCGCCAGCGTTTCGGCGGCACGGCACGGTTATACGGTGAAAAAGCCCTGCAACTGTTCGCGGATGCGCATGTCTGCGTGGTGGGCATTGGTGGCGTGGGTTCGTGGGCGGCAGAAGCGCTGGCGAGAACCGGCATTGGCGCAATTACGTTGATTGATATGGATGACGTCTGCGTCACTAACACTAACCGTCAGATCCACGCCCTGCGTGATAACGTCGGTCTGGCGAAGTCCGAGGTGATGGCGGAGCGTATTCGTCTCATCAACCCGGAGTGCCGCGTAACGGTGATTGACGACTTTGTGACGGCAGATAACGTCGCGGAGTACATGAGCAAAGGCTACAGCTATGTGATTGACGCCATCGACAGCGTGCGGCCAAAAGCGGCGCTGATCGCTTACTGTCGTCGTTACAAGGTGCCGCTGGTGACAACGGGCGGCGCGGGTGGACAAATTGATCCGACGCAGATCCAGGTGGCAGATCTGGCGAAAACCATTCAGGATCCACTGGCTGCTAAGCTGCGCGAGCGCTTAAAAAGCGACTTCAACGTGGTGAAGAACAGTAAAGGCAAGCTGGGCGTGGACTGTGTGTTCTCGACAGAAGCGCTGGTTTATCCGCAGGCGGATGGTTCGGTCTGTGCAATGAAAAGCACAGCGGAAGGGCCAAAGCGGATGGATTGTGCCTCAGGGTTTGGAGCGGCCACCATGGTGACCGCCTCCTTCGGCTTTGTGGCGGTCTCTCACGCCCTGAAGAAGATGATGGCGAAGGCGGAACGTCAGGCCTGAGCCTGACGGGCGGCATCCAGCACCGCGTCGTTTAGCGCAATCAGTCCCTGACCGCGCGAGGCGCTAAGCTGCGTGCGAAGTCCCAGCTCATCAAACAGCGCCAGCGGAGAATGCGCCAGCAGCTCTGCGGCGCTTTTCCCTTCGATTGCGGTCAACAGCACCGCCAGCAGACCGCGAACAATGCGTCCCTCGCTGTCGCCGAAGAAATGCAGTTTCTCACCGGATATGCTAAACCCAAGCCAGACGCGGTTCTCGCAGCCAGCTATCTCCTTCGCCTGCGATTTCAGTTCGTCTGACAGCGTGGGCAACTGTTTGCCCAGCAGGATCAGCTGACGGTATTTATCCTCCCACTGCGTGAGCGGGGCGAAGGTCTGTTTTAACGTCTCTTCAGTGATAACGGTGCCGAACGGATGCCCGGCTAAGGCTGAACTTGTCATTAATCCACCAGTAATTCCAGGGCGCGGTCGACGGCGGAAACCAGCGCGTCGACGTCACTTTTTGTGTTGTACGGTGCAAACGAGGCGCGCAGGGTACCGCTCACCCCCATGGCCGCCAGCAGCGGCTGGGCGCAGTGCTGTCCTGCGCGCAGGGCAATGCCGTATCCGGCAAGCAGCGTCACCATGTCGCTATGGTGTACGCCCGCAAAATCAAAGGCGAGCAGGCTGGAGTCCTGGACGCGGAACGAGCGAAACCCGGGGCGTTTCTTAAGCTCTTCTTCTGCCAGCGTCGCCAGGCCCCGGCTCCAGCTTTCAGCCTGAGCCACGTCCGTATCTGCGAGAAATTCGAGCGCTGCGCTCAGACCGATAACCCCTGCCACGTTCGGCGTACCGGCTTCCAGGCGGTAAGGCACATCCTGCGTTTTGAAACCGTCGAAGGTGACTTCGGTAATCATCTTGCCGCCGCCGAGCCACGGCGTCATCCGGGCCAGCAGTTCAGGTTTGCCGTACAGCGCGCCGATACCGGTTGGCCCGTACAATTTATGCCCTGAGAAGGCATAGAAGTCGATATCCAGCGCCTGAACGTTAGCCGGAAAATGCACCACACCCTGCGCACCGTCGACCATTACTACCACGCCGCTGGCATGGGCAATCTCAATGGCGCGCGCCAGATCCGGACAGCCGCCGGTGACGTTGGACTTCTGCCCCAGCGCCAGAATACGGCTGCGCGGCGTAATCAGCTCAGGCAGACGCGCCACGTCAGGCAGGAAGTCTGTACCCAACGGGAGTTTTACAACCCGTGCCCCGGTTTGTTCGGCCACCATCAGCCAGGGCACCAGGTTGGCGTGGTGTTCCGCCTCGCTGACGATGATCTCATCCCCGGGCTGCAACAGCGGACGCGCGTAACATTGCGCCACCATGTTAATGGCCTCGGTAGTGCCCCGCGTCCAGACGATGTTCTTACCGCTGTCAGCATTGATCAGGCGCGCGACCTGATCCCGTGCGGCTTCGTATTGCGCCGTTAAGCGCTGCGCGTCGGCATACTGGCTGCGGTGCACGTTCCCGGCGCTCAGGCTGTAAAACTGGCGGGTTGCCTCAATCACCGCTTGCGGCTTAAGGGCCGTGGCGGCGCTATCAAGATAAATGCCGGCATCGGCCAGCGCAGGAAACTGTGCGCGAAACTGCGCAGGACTGAAAGCGTTCATGGAATTCCTCATATCAATTCTACGATCGTCGCGCAAATTCATCGGCAGGGCAAGGAAGTTGATATCTATCAGATTTGTCTGCTTATCCTGGCGAGTCTGAAAAAGCAGGTTATGCTAAATAGTGTTAGGCGGATGTTTTAGCCTGTTATAAATCGAGGTTTGAATAGCATTAATTGCTAAAGGAGAATAATCATGAAAAAGACAGCTGCAATCATTTCTGCTTGTGCGTTGACCTTTGCCCTGAGCGCATGTTCTGGTAATAACTACGTAATGCATACCAACGATGGTCGTTCTATCGTCTCTGAAGGGAAACCGACAACCGATAATGATACCGGGATGATTTCATACAAAGATGCTAACGGGAACAAACAGCAGATCAATCGCAGTGACGTGAAAGAGATGAAGGAAATCGAGCATTAACAGTTAGATAAGCGAAAAAAAAGCACCGCAAGTTGGCGGTGCTACATTAATCACTATGGACAGACAGGGTAAATGTACAGGAAGTGAAAAATTGGTAGCGTTGCTACCGTGGTCTGAATCGCAGACCAATTGCAAACACAACAACACAACATCACAACCGTAAGCCAAAAGCCCTTCAGAACACGCATTCCAAAAAAAGCTTTTCGTTCCGGCTCAGGAAGTGCCGCCACTATAGGTATTTGCTGGTAGTTCCTCAACGGACAAATTATAATGGCTCAGATAAAAAAAACTAATAGGTTAAACGTTGTTTCCTATATGTTAAATCTCGTTAACATCTAAGCCAGATAACCATGTCCAAGCGATTGCCACCCCTAAATGCATTACGTGTTTTTGATGCAGCAGCACGCCACCTCAGCTTCACCCGCGCAGCCGATGAGCTTTTTGTGACACAGGCCGCAGTAAGTCATCAAATCAAGTCTCTGGAGGATTTTCTGGGGCTTAAGCTGTTCCGTCGCCGCAACCGTTCGTTGCTGTTGACCGAAGAAGGGCAGAGCTATTTTCAGGATATTAAAGAGATTTTCTCCCAGCTGACGGAAGCCACCCGTAAGCTTCAGGCACGGAGCGCAAAAGGCGCCCTGACTGTGAGTTTATTGCCCAGTTTTGCCATTCAGTGGCTGGTGCCGCGACTCTCAAGCTTTAACTCAACTTATCCGGGAATCGATGTCCGAATCCAGGCGGTGGACCGTCAGGAAGACAAGCTTGCAGACGATGTGGATGTGGCGATTTTTTACGGTCGTGGTAACTGGCCGGGCTTGCGTGTTGAAAAATTATACGCAGAATATCTGCTGCCGGTCTGTTCACCACTGCTGCTGACGGGGGAGAAAGCGCTCAAAACGCCCGCCGATCTGGCGCAACACACGCTTTTGCACGATGCGTCGCGTCGCGACTGGCAAACTTATACCCGCCAGTTAGGTCTTAATCATATAAACGTGCAGCAGGGGCCCATTTTTAGCCACAGCGCGATGGTGTTACAGGCTGCCATTCACGGGCAGGGCGTGGCATTAGCGAATAACGTCATGGCGCAGTCCGAAATTGAGGCAGGCCGTCTGGTTTGCCCATTTAACGATGTACTGGTCAGCAAGAATGCATTTTATCTGGTTTGTCATGACAGTCAGGCAGAACTGGGTAAAATAGCCGCTTTCCGGCAGTGGATACTGGCGAAAGCGGCAAGCGAGCAAGAAAAATTCCGCTTCAGGTATGAACAATAACGTTTGTGTGCCGGGCACGCATTAATTCAGGACTTAAACATGACCAGCCGATTCATGCTGATTTTCGCCGCGGTGAGTGGCTTTATTTTTGTAGCTCTGGGCGCGTTTGGCGCGCATGTCTTAAGCAAGTCTTTGGGCGTTGTGGAGATGGGCTGGATCCAGACCGGCCTTGAATATCAGGCGTTCCACACGCTGGCAATTTTTGGGCTGGCGGTGGCGATGCAGCGCCGTATCAGCATTTGGTTTTACTGGAGCAGCGTCTTTCTGGCGCTGGGTACCGTACTGTTCAGCGGCAGTCTCTACTGTCTGGCGCTGTCGCATTTACGCCTGTGGGCGTTTGTTACACCTGTCGGCGGCGTCAGCTTCCTGGCGGGTTGGGTTTTAATGTTTATCGGAGCTATCCGTCTGAAACGCAAGGGCGTTGTTCATGAATAAGGTTGTTTTATATTGTCGCCCGGGGTTTGAGAAAGAGTGCGCCGCGGAAATCACCGATAAAGCGGCGAAGCGTGAAGTCTTCGGATTCGCTCGCGTCAAAGAGAACGCGGGCTATGTGGTATTTGAATGCTATCAGCCTGATGATGCCGACAAGCTGGCGCGCGAACTGCCGTTCAGCTCGCTGATTTTCGCCCGTCAGATGTTTGTCGCGGGCGAATTACTGAAAGATCTTCCGCCGGAAGATCGCATCACGCCGATTGTTGGCCTGTTGCAGGGCGTGGTGGAGAAGGGCGGCGATTTGCGCGTGGAAGTGGCTGACACCAATGAAAGCAAAGAGCTGATGAAGTTCTGCCGTAAGTTTACCGTGCCGCTCCGCGCGGCACTGCGTGATGCGGGTGTGCTGACAAACTACGAAACGCCAAAGCGTCCAGTCGTGCATATCTTCTTTATTGCGCCAGGATGTTGCTACACCGGCTACTCGTATACCACCAATAACTCGCCGTTCTTTATGGGGATCCCGCGTCTGCGCTTCCCGTCAGACGCGCCGAGCCGTTCAACCCTGAAGCTGGAAGAGGCGTTCCACGTCTTTATCCCGGCGGACGAGTGGGACGAACGTCTGGCAAACGGCATGTATGCCGTCGATCTTGGCGCGTGCCCGGGCGGCTGGACCTATCAGCTGGTGAAACGCAACATGTGGGTTTCGTCTGTGGATAACGGCCCGATGGCGCAAAGCCTGATGGACACCGGGCAGGTCACCTGGCTGCGTGAAGATGGTTTCCGCTACCGTCCTACCCGTAACAACATCTCCTGGATGGTGTGCGACATGGTAGAAAAACCGGCGAAAGTCGCAGCGCTGATGGCCTCCTGGCTGGTGAACGGCTGGTGTCGTGAGACGATTTTCAACCTCAAGCTGCCGATGAAAAAGCGTTACGAAGAGGTGTCGCAGAACCTGGCTTATATTCAGCAGCAACTGGACGAACACGGGATTAACGCGGAAATCCAGGCGCGTCAGCTGTATCACGACCGTGAAGAAGTGACGGTGCATATCCGTCGCTGGTGGGCGGCCGTGGGTGGGCGTCGCGACGAGCGATAACGTTTGTAACGCCCGGTGGCGCTGCGCTTACCGGGCCTACAAAATCGTGTAGTTGTTTTAACGTTCTAACCTTAACTGCTGTAAATTCCCGTCCAGCTGTAAATCCGTCTGTAGCGTTGCGATTTCCCGGCAGATAAACGCCATCTCTTTATTCGCCTCCAGCTTCTTGCGCCATTTTTCCGGCACTTCCTCAAGCCTTGCGTAAATCCCTTCCAGATTCTGAAACTCCGTCAGCAGCTGTGCGGCACTTTTGGGTCCAATACCGGCGACACCCGGCACTCTGGAGCTGCTGATCCCCGCCAGCCCCCAGTAATCCGGCAATTGCTCAGGCGATACGCCAAACTCGCTGGCAATAAATGGCGCGTCCAGCCAGCGTTTCTGGAAGTAGTCCCGGATGCGGATCGTAGGAGAGAGCAGCTGGCAGTAGCCTTTGTCGGTTGAAACGATAGTCGCCTGATGCCCGGCGCTCGCGACTTTAACCGCCAGCGTTGCGGCTAAATCGTCAGCCTCATTACCGTGTGCGCCCCAGCACGGAACGCCGCGCTGTTCAAAGGCCGCGCGTATAACGGGCATTTCGGCGTGCAGATCGTCCGGCATCGGCGCACGCCCGGCTTTGTAGTCCGGCAGGCGCTGGTGCCGCCAGCCGGTATTGCGTGCTTCATCGTCGAATACGGCAACAGCGTGGGTGGGTTCGCTATGGCGAATGAGCTGCTCCAGCGCGTGTAAACAGGTGTCCTTGCAGGGGGTGCCCTGTACCGCGTGAATACGGCGAATCAGGTTAAGTGCATCGACGATAAGCAAATGAACGGCCACAGATAATCTCCCTTCTGTCTAATGGGGGAAGGGTAACACTGAGCGCAGCATGAAACTATGAATGGTGGGGAAAACAGGAAGAAGCCTCGCAAAACGAGGCTTCCTGAGAGGCTTAATCGCAGGTAACGATCTTCATCGCCAGGCCACCGCGGGAGGTTTCGCGGTATTTGGCGTTCATATCTTTACCGGTTTCGTACATGGTTTCGATAACCTTGTCGAGACACACGCGCGGTTCGCTGGTGCGGCGCAGCGCCATACGGGCCGCGTTCACCGCTTTCACAGAGGCGATGGCGTTACGCTCGATGCATGGCACCTGGACCTGTCCGCCGACCGGATCGCAGGTCAGCCCCAGGTTATGTTCCATGCCGATTTCCGCCGCAATACAAACCTGCGCAGGACTTGCGCCCAGCAATTCGGCCAGACCCGCCGCCGCCATAGAGCAGGCTACGCCCACTTCACCCTGACAGCCCACTTCCGCGCCGGAAATCGAGGCGTTCATCTTGTACAGTGAGCCAATCGCACTGGCGACCAGCATATACCGCGCGAGTGAGTTTGCATTCACTTCACGGATAAACTTGTCGTAATACGCCAGGACCGCCGGAACAATGCCGCACGCCCCGTTGGTTGGCGCGGTGACGACGCGGCCACCCGCGGCGTTCTCTTCGTTCACCGCCAGCGCGAACATGTTGATCCAGTCGACAACGGCCATCGGGTCGGTGGTGGTTTTGTCGGTGCTGACCAGCATGCGGCGCAGCGCAGCCGCACGACGTGGAACACGCAGTTTCCCCGGCAGCACGCCTTCGGTGGTGATCCCGCGCTCAATGCCGCTGCGCATCACTTCCCAGACGTTTGCGAAGTGCTGTTCCAGCTCCTCTTTGCTGTGCAGGGCCAGCTCGTTTTTCATCATCAGGCCGGAGAGAGATAGGCCTGTCTCCTGGCAGTGACGCTGTAAATCGGCCGCGTTTTTGTACGGGTACGGCACCTCAACGGCGGAGCCGTTGGTTTGACCAAAATGGTCTTCGTCGACGATAAACCCGCCGCCGATGGAGTAATACGTCTGGCTGTAAACCGCTTTATCGCCGACCAGCGCGGTAATGCGCATGCCGTTTTCGTGCAGCGACAGGTTATCCGCATGGAAATTCATGCAGTGGTCAACCGGGAATTCAACCTCATGCTCGCCGTTGGCCAGCAGCAAACGACCGTGGGTGTTCACGTCCTGGATAAAGCCAGGAATGGAGTCAATATCAACGGTATCCGGCAGGTTACCCGCCAGCCCCATGATAATGGCAATATCGGTATGGTGGCCTTTACCGGTCAGGGAAAGGGAACCGTATACATCGACAACCACGCGGGTGATGTCGTGCAAAATGCCGCGTGCAATCAAGTCATCCGTGAATTGTTTACCGGCTTTCATTGGTCCGACGGTGTGAGAGCTGGAAGGACCAATACCGATTTTGAAGATATCGAATACGCTAATCATGATGCGTCCATTGCTTCAGTCAGAGGGGAGGAGTGCGCCATCCGAAGACGGCGCAGGAGGTATTAGCTGAACAGCGAGTAGAAAATAGCGGAGATGGCAATCAGACCCATCACAACAACGAACACGTTGCTGATATGGCCGCTGTATTTACGCATCGCTGGCACTTTCTGAATCGCGTACATCGGCATCAGGAACAGAATCATCGCGATAATCGGGCCGCCCAGGGTTTCAATCATGCCCAGAATGCTTGGGTTCAGGGTGGCTACCGCCCAGGTGGTCACCAGCATGAACAGCGCGGTGATTTTGTTCAGACGGTTGATTTCAATGCTCTTGCCTTTACCGCGCAGAGATTTAATCACCATACCGTTGAAGCCTTCACGTGCGCCCAGGTAGTGGCCCAGGAAGGATTTGGTGATGGCGATAATCGCGATGATCGGTGCCATCCACGCAATCAGCGGTGCGTTAAAGTGGTTTGCCAGGTAGGACAGAATAGAGATGTTCTGCTCTTTCGCCGCCGCCAGATCCGCCGGGGAAAGGCTCAGCACGCAGCTGAACACGAAGAACATAACTGTCAGTACCATCATGATGTGCGCGCGAGCCAGGATGCTGGAGCACTTCTTCTCTGCACCATTGCCGTACTCTTCACGCTTCGCCACCGCGAAGGAGGAGATGATTGGCGAGTGGTTGAAGGAGAACACCATTACCGGGATCGCCAGCCACAGGGTCAGTAGCAGGCCGTTACCGGTTGCGGATGCGCTGCTCAGAGACAGAGTTTCCAGCGCAGCGCCGTTCCACTGTGGGATCAGGTACAGCGCCAGCACCATCAGGGCTGCAACAAACGGGAATACCAGCACGCTCATCGCTTTGACAATCATCTGCTCGCCAAAGCGCACGATGGTCATCATACCGACGATCAGGATCAGGGACAGGATCGCACGCGGCGGCGGGGTCATCTGCAGCTGGTGCATCATGAAGCTTTCAACGGTGTTGGTGATAGCAACGCTATACACCAGCAGAATCGGGTAAATCGCGAAGAAGTAGAGCAGGGTAATCAGCTTACCTGCGCCGACGCCGAAGTGTTCTTCAACGACTTCAGTAATGTCTTCGCCCGGGTTTTTACCGGACAGCACGAAGCGGGTCAGGCCGCGGTGTGCAAAGAAGGTCATCGGAAAGGCGATGATGGCCATGATGATCAGCGGGATCAGACCGCCGACACCTGCGTTGATAGGAAGGAACAGTACACCAGCGCCGATTGCCGTGCCGTACAGGCCAAGCATCCACATGGTATCCGTTTTGCGCCAACCGCTTCGGGATTCAATCGAAGCAACGGTGCTGGTTTGAGTGGTTTCCATCTGTATCTCCTGGAGGAAGCAAATTGTCAGGTTTTTAGTCAAATCCGATGAAAAAGTGCCTGACGGTAATATGAAATTCGTTCAGTGACGGTTTTTTAATAATTTTTGCCCGTAACTATTGGCGGGCGGAAAGATACATTCTCGTTATGAATCTATCAGTGATCGCGATCCCAAATGCAATAATCCACTTATGATGTGGGCATATTTAGACCATTTATCTGTTAAAAAAACATCAAAGAGGATTTACGGGCGCGAAGGCTACCATTAACGACATGTTTTCGAAAAGGCTGACCCGCGAGATAGGTGTCTTTCGCTGTAAAGAAATAGGATTTTAGGATTTTCTGGCAGGTAATTTCGATTAAGGCTGATTATTTACGGTTTCAAAAACGAGGTAATCGTTTGCGCAGGCGCCAGATTTGTTAATAACATTGAAGATCGCTATGAATTACATCACTAATAAAAAAGCCGGATGACAATCCGGCTTGAGAGGAGGGAAAGGACGCTTTATTTGATGATTTCGTAACAGGGAATATAGGCAGAACCCGGAAGTTTCATGCGATGCTGAGCCACAAAGCCCTGCAGCATGTCATCCATGCGGCGCATCATCTCCGGGTCACCGTGGATTTTATACGGCCCGAACTCCTCAATCGCGCGGATCCCCACCTCCTTCACGTTCCCCGCCACGATGCCAGAGAAGGCGCGACGCAGGTCAGCTGCCAGTACTTCCACCGGCTGATCCGGATAGAGTTTGAGGTTCGCCATGTTCTCATGCGACGGCTCGAAGGGGATCTGGAGATCCGGTGCGATACGGATGGACCAGTTAAAGCTGTAGGCATCCCCGGTATCACGACGGTTCTCTTTCACCAGCGGCATCGCTTTTTTCATCTGACGGGCCACTTCTGCGGCATCGTCAATAATAATGCGGTAGTGACGGCGCGCGTCTTCCCCCAGCGTATGCACGATAAACTCGTCCAGCACGCGGAAGTAGTCGGCGCTCTCTTTCGGGCCGGTCAGGATCAGCGGCAGAACCTGATTTTTGTTGGCCGGGTTCATCAGGATCCCGAGCAGATAAAGCAGTTCTTCCGCCGTACCTACGCCGCCCGGGAAGATGATAATACCGTGCGCGATACGGACAAACGCCTCAAGACGTTTTTCGATATCCGGCATAATAATCAGTTCGTTAACCAGCGGGTTAGGCGGCTCAGCGGCGATGATCGACGGCTCGGTCATGCCGATAAAACGGCCTTCTTTATAGCGTTGCTGCGCGTGTCCTACTGCCGCGCCTTTCATCGGCGCTTCCATCGCGCCAGGACCGCAGCCGGTACAGATGTTCAGCTCGCGCAGGCCGAGCTGATTACCCACGCGGCGGGCGTACAGGTATTCGGTTTCGTTAATGGAGTGACCACCCCAGCAGACGACCATGTTCGGCGCTTCGCCAACGTGCAGGGCGCGGGCGTTACGCAGAATGGAGAAAACCAGGTTGGTGATATGAACGGAGCTTTCCAGATCGAGATGCTGGAAACGACCGGCGTTGCTGATCTGTCCGTTAACAAACAGGATGTCGCGCAGCACGGCAAAAAGGTTGGCCTGAAGTGAGCGAATAATACGCCCATCGACAAACGCCTCTTCCGGCGGGTTGATCACTTCCAGCTTCACCCCGCGCTCGCGGCGCAGCACATTGATATCAAAACTTTCGAAGCGGGACAGCAGCTCTTTACTGTTGTCGGTCAGGCTTCCGGAGTTCAGTACAGCAAGTGAACAGTTACGAAACAGTTGATACAGGTCGCTACTGGCGGTGCGTTTAAGCATGTCCACTTCCAGTTGCGACAACATATCCATAGAGCCAAGCGGGCTAATATGTGTAATCAAGTGAGCTCCTTATGGGACGATTATCGTCTTTCCCTGTTGATTACAATAGCCCTGGCTTATGACGTTTCACAACACTTCGGGCGGAATACCGCCCGCATATTGTGAAAATATTTATCTTACTGGCGCACCAGCCGTCCGGTGGCAGGCACAAAATCGGTATTGGTGCGCCATGGGTTAATGTCCAGGCCGCCGCGACGGGTATAGCGGGCATAAACGCTCAGCTTTTCGGGCTGGCAGAAACGCTGGATGTCATTGAAGATGCGTTCCACGCACTGCTCGTGGAATTCGTTGTGATGACGGAATGACACCAGGTAACGAAGCAGCTTTTCCCGGTCAATCTGCGGGCCGCGATACTGGATCTGTACCGAGCCCCAGTCCGGCTGATGGGTGATAAGGCAGTTGGATTTCAGCAGATGGCTGACCAGCGTTTCGTCGACCACTTTTCCGCCCGCCGCGTTTTCCAGATAGTCGGTGCTAAATTCGTAGCTCTCCACATCAATGTCCTGATCGTCGATGCAGGTGCCGTGGAAATGGGCGATGGGCTGACCTTCCAGCTCATGCAGACGGTATAACGAGACGGTTACGTTCCCCTGCGCGCACGCGCTTAAATCACGTTCAAGCGTCTGTTGTACCTCGTCCCAGCTGTTAAATTTGGTCTGGTTAAAGCTGTTGAGATAGAGCTTAAAGCTCTTGGATTCGACCAGGTTTACGCTGGCGTAATCCAGCTCGACATGGCCCACGGCCACCTGCGGCAGACCGCGCGCATTCAGCCAGGAGAGTTCGTACAGCGTCCAGATGTCGCCGCCGACGAACGGCAGCGCGTCGGCATGAAGGCCAAGCGGATCGCGGTTCAGGCTGCGCGGCACACCCTGAAGCAGGCTTGCGTCGTAGGTGTCGCGGTAATCGGTCGATTTACCCAGCGTTAAGCCCGTTAACGCCTGATGATTTTCGTAAGACATGTTTCATAGCCACTTTACAGGTACACTTAGGGGCTGAGTTTATCCTGTCTTACAAGAAGAGAGAAATCGGTGGATATCGAAACTGCAAATGCCCTGACGTCCTTCACGACCCGCTATTGCGATGCATGGCATGAAAAGCGGGGGACGTGGCCGCAAAGTACTGACTTATATGGCGTGCCGTCACCGTGCATTATCGCTTCGCAGGATGATTACGTTATCTGGCAACCGAAACCGTTCACGGGCGAGCAGAATGTAAATGCGGTTGAACGCGCAATGGACATTGTGATACAACCTGCGCTTCATGCAATTTATACCACGCAGTTTGCCGGGGATATGACTGCATGTTTTGCAGGACAGCCGCTGACGCTGCTGCAAACCTGGAGCGAAGACGATCTTCAACGCGTTCAGGAAAACCTCATTGGTCACCTGGTCACGCAAAAACGCCTTAAGCTCTCCCCGACTCTCTTTATTGCGACGCTCGACAGTGAACTGGACGTCATTTCAGTCTGCAACCTGTCTGGCGAGGTCATTAAAGAGACGCTCGGCACCCGCAATCGCGACGTTCTCGCGCCTTCTCTTGCGGATTTTCTTACCCGACTTGAGCCGCTTCTGTAATCCATGATGCTACTGGACGTGTGAGAGATCTCTTACACGCACTGTGAGACATCGCCGAAACAATTAGCTTTGTCTTAGGGATTTCAGATTAATATTAACTTCCCTTTCAACAGGTTAGCGATTTCCTGAAACGATTATCCCCGTTTCGCCAGGCTTACCTTGCTCACAGGGTGGGTTGTAAGACGAGGCAGAATAGCGGATTCTATCTGTGTCGACAGGATGCCGACGCGAGAAACGAACATCAGGATGATGGCGTTTCTCACCAGGAACACGTCAGGACGACGCCGCAGGAAGGCTTCAGGATGAAGCAAAGTGGATCACGCAGGATGCGTAAGGGACACCTCCAGGAAGGAGAACGTGAGCCGGTCAGGATGGTCGGTGGGTCAGGATGGCCAGGACGTTTCAGGACGAAACCTACACGTCAGGATGATGTGAGCAGGAAGCAAAAGGTAAAGGGATGACCAGGCCTTCGGGCATCAGGAAAAGTTGTCACGGATGAGCAGGGAGCACGTATTGTAGCTGGAATGCTGCGAAACGAACCGGGAGCACTGTTTTTACAGTGCTCCCTTTTTTTATTTCTGTCTTCCGCAATGCTATGCTTCGCGCCATTCCGTTTTTCAGTTGAGGTTACTATGACGCATCACGATAGCGTTCGTGCGCAGTTGCACGCCATCGAAGCCCTTATGCGCCAGCATCAGCTGTGGCAGGAAAGTGCGCCGCAGCCAGACGCGTTCGCCAGCACCCAGCCGTTTTGTCTGGATACGCTGTCTCCATTTGAATGGCTCCAGTGGGTATTAATTCCGCGCATGCACGCGCTGCTGGAAGGGGGACACGCGTTGCCCCAGGCGTTTGCCGTCTCTCCCTATTACGAAATGGCGCTGGAGGCGACTCACCCGGCGCGCGACGTTATGTTGGTTGAGCTGGAAAAGCTGGATACGCTTTTCGCCGGTGACGATGCATGACGCTTGAGATCCTGTATCAGGATGAGTGGCTGGTGGCGGTGAATAAACCGTCCGGCTGGCTGGTACACCGAAGCTGGCTCGATCGCGATGAGAAAGTGGTTGTTATGCAAACCGTGCGCGACCAAATCGGTCAGCACGTCTTTACTGCCCACCGTCTGGATCGGCCAACTTCTGGCGTTCTGCTGATGGGGCTTTCCAGTGAGGCCGGGCGCCTGCTGTCGCAGCAGTTTGAACAGCACCAGATCCAGAAGCGCTACCACGCCATTGTGCGCGGCTGGCTGACGGATTCCGCCACGCTGGATTATCCGCTGGTGGAGGAACTGGATAAAATCGCCGATAAATTTGCCCGCGAAGATAAAGGTCCGCAGCCTGCGGTGACCGACTATCGCGGTATGGCGACCACAGAACTGCCGGTGGCGACCAGCAAATTTCCCACTACGCGATACAGTCTGGTTGAGCTTTTGCCCAAAACCGGGCGCAAGCACCAGCTTCGCCGCCACCTTGCACATCTGCGCCACCCAATTATCGGCGACAGCAAGCATGGCGATCTGCGGCAGAACCGCAGCGCGGCAGAGCACTTTGGCTGTAACCGACTGATGCTGCACGCCAGCGAGCTAAGCCTGACGCACCCGTTTACCGGCGAACCGCTGACTATTCGCGCGGGGCTGGACGAGGTCTGGATGCAGGCGCTGTCACAGTTTGGCTGGCTGGGACAACTCCCCGAAAATGAAAGGGTTGAGTTTGCCGCAGGCAACGTTCAGGATGAACAGCAAGCGCAATAATTACGGGAGCAAAGCATGGCTGAAGTAGGTATTTTTGTCGGCACGATGTACGGCAACTCGCTGCTGGTTGCGGAGGAAGCAGAAGCAATCCTCGTCAATCAGGGCCATAAAGCAACGGTCTATGAAGACCCGGAGCTGGCGGACTGGGAAAAGTATAAAGATAAATACATTCTGGTGGTGACCTCCACCACCGGGCAGGGCGATCTCCCGGACAGCATCGTCCCGCTTTTCCAGGGCATTAAAGACCAGCTTGGCTATCAGCCAGATGTTCACTATGGCATCATCGCCCTCGGCGATAGCTCTTACGCCAATTTCTGCGGCGGCGGTAAGCAGTTCGACGCGCTGTTGCAGGAACAGCACGCTCAGCGGGTCGGCGAGATGTTACTGATTGATGCTGGCGAGCACCCCGAACCGGAAAGCGAGTCAAATCCCTGGGTTGAACATTGGGCCACGCTCCTGAACTAACCCTGTACTATACGAGCTGTAGGCCGGGTAGGGCGTAGCCGCCACCCGGCAACGAAGCTGCACCATATCCTCAATTCCGTGAAGTATCTTCCACCACTTTGGGCTTATGCCCCAATCCACGTTCCCCACGCCCGTCAATGTTGTGTTTCTGCACGGTGAGAGAACCGGTCACTCCTTCATATACTTTTCCCGTCACTATAAAACGGCTTCGGGCCGTACCAAAACCAAACACAAATCTCTCATTCTGATTACCCTACAGGTGCTGTACAGAATGAACCAGGCGAAAGCTATGTTTCAGGAGTGCAACAATGAGTACATTAAGCCACGCGGCGAGCAGCGCTGAGAAGCGCACCAACGCCCGATACTGGATAGTGGTGATGCTGTTTATCGTCACCTCTTTCAACTACGGCGACCGTGCCACGTTATCCATTGCCGGCTCTGAGATGGCAAAGGACATCGGACTTGATCCGGTGGGTATGGGTTATGTTTTCTCCGCATTTTCATGGGCCTACGTAATCGGCCAAATCCCTGGCGGCTGGCTGCTGGACCGCTTTGGCTCAAAACGGGTCTATTTCTGGTCCATTTTCATCTGGTCGATGTTTACCCTGTTACAGGGCTTCGTGGATATCTTCAGCGGCTTCGGCATTATCATTGCGCTCTTTACCCTCCGCTTCCTGGTGGGTTTAGCGGAAGCGCCATCTTTCCCGGGCAACAGCCGCATTGTGGCCGCCTGGTTCCCGGCGCAGGAGAGGGGAACGGCGGTAGCAATCTTTAACTCGGCGCAATACTTTGCGACGGTTATTTTCGCGCCAATTATGGGCTGGCTGACGCACGAAGTGGGCTGGTCGCACGTCTTCTTCTTCATGGGCGGGCTGGGGATCGTCATCAGCTTTATCTGGCTGAAAGTGATCCACGAACCAAACCAGCACCCGGGCGTGAACAAGAAAGAGCTGGACTACATTGCTGAAGGCGGGGCGCTGATCAACATGGATCAGAAAACCCAGAAAGCAAAAGTTCCGTTCAGCCAGAAATGGGGGCAGATCAAACAGCTCGTCGGCTCACGGATGATGATCGGTATCTATCTCGGCCAGTACTGCATTAACGCCTTAACCTACTTCTTCATCACCTGGTTCCCGGTTTACCTGGTGCAGGCGCGCGGGATGTCGATTCTGAAGGCGGGTTTTGTCGCCTCTGTGCCAGCCATCTGCGGCTTCGTGGGCGGGGTGCTCGGCGGGGTCATCTCCGACTGGCTGATGCGTCGCACCGGTTCGCTGAATATTGCGCGTAAAACGCCAATCGTGCTCGGCATGCTGCTCTCCATGACCATGGTGTTCTGTAACTACGTCAGCGCGGAGTGGATGATTATCGGCTTTATGGCGATGGCCTTCTTCGGTAAAGGCATCGGCGCGCTGGGCTGGGCGGTGATGGCAGATACCGCGCCGAAAGAGATCAGCGGCCTGAGCGGCGGTCTGTTCAACATGTTTGGCAACATTTCCGGCATTGTCACCCCAATCGCTATCGGTTACATCGTCGGCACCACCGGCTCCTTCAATGGTGCGCTGATTTATGTAGGCGTCCATGCGCTGGTGGCGGTACTCAGTTACCTGGTGCTGGTGGGGGACATCAAACGAATCGAACTGAAACCTGTTGGGGAGCGCGGATGATGACAACGCAATCAAGCCCGATCGTGACGGAGATGAAAGTCATCCCGGTGGCGGGTCAGGACAGCATGCTGCTCAACATTGGCGGCGCGCATAACGCCTGGTTCACCCGCAACATCGTGGTGCTGACCGACAGCGCAGGGAATACCGGCGTCGGGGAAGCGCCTGGCGGAGAGGTGATTTACCAGACGCTGGTCGACGCCATCCCGCAGGTGGTTGGGCAGGAGGTCGCCCGCCTGAACAAGGTGGTTCAGCGGGTGCATAAGGGCAACCAGTCGGCTGATTTTGATACCTTCGGCAAAGGCGCCTGGACGTTTGAACTGCGCGTTAACGCGGTGGCGGCGCTGGAGGCGGCTCTCCTTGATTTACTGGGCAAGGCGCTGAATGTGCCGGTCTGCGAACTGCTGGGGCCAGGCAAACAGCGTGATGCAGTAACGGTGCTGGGCTATCTGTTCTACGTTGGCGACCGGACGAAAACCGATCTGCCGTATCTGGAGCGCTCGCCGGGCAGCCACGCGTGGTATCACCTGCGTCATCAGGAAGCGCTCTCTGGCGAGGCGGTGGTACGCCTGGCAGAGGCGGCGCAGGATCGCTACGGCTTTAAAGACTTCAAGCTGAAAGGCGGCGTTCTGCCGGGCGAACAGGAGATTGACAGCGTGCGCGCGTTGAAAAAACGCTTCCCGGAGGCACGCATCACCGTCGATCCGAACGGCGCCTGGCGGCTGGATGAAGCTATCGCGCTGTGCAAAGGACTGGGCGACGTGCTGACCTACGCGGAAGATCCTTGCGGCGCCGAGCAGGGCTTTTCTGGTCGCGAGGTGATGGCCGAATTCCGCCGCGCTACCGGGCTGCCGATTGCGACCAACATGATCGCCACTAACTGGCGCGAAATGGGCCACGCGGTGATGCTGAATGCGGTGGACATACCGCTGGCTGATCCGCACTTCTGGACCCTTTCCGGCGCAGTGCGCGTGGCGCAGCTGTGCGATGACTGGGGGCTCACCTGGGGCTGCCACTCCAATAACCATTTCGACATTTCGCTGGCGATGTTTACCCACGTTGGCGCAGCGGCGCCGGGTAACCCGACCGCCATCGATACGCACTGGATCTGGCAGGAAGGCGAAGCGCGCCTGACCAAAAATCCACTTGAAATCAAAAACGGCACCATTGCCGTACCGGATGCGCCGGGGCTGGGCGTGGAGCTTGACTGGGATCAGATCCACAAGGCGCATGAAGCGTATAAAAAACTGCCGGGCGGTGCGCGCAACGACGCAGGCCCGATGCAGTACCTTATCCCCGGCTGGACATTTGACCGTAAGCGCCCTGTATTTGGACGTCACTGAAAAAGGATCGAACGATGAGCACATTTTCTACCCCTGTAGTCACCTCCATGCAGATCATTCCTGTCGCGGGACATGACAGCATGCTGATGAACCTGAGCGGCGCCCATGCGCCGTTCTTCACCCGTAATATTGTGGTGATCAAGGACAACTCAGGGCATACCGGTGTCGGTGAAATCCCGGGCGGGGAGAAGATCCGTAAAACGCTGGAGGACGCCATTCCGCTGGTGGTAGGTAAAACGCTGGGCGAGTACAAAAATGTGCTGACCAGCGTGCGTACGACCTTTGCCGATCGTGATGCGGGTGGCCGTGGTCTGCAAACGTTTGATCTGCGTACCACTATCCATGTGGTCACGGGCATTGAAGCCGCGATGCTGGATCTGTTAGGCCAGCATCTGGGCGTCAATGTCGCCTCCCTGCTGGGCGACGGCCAGCAGCGCAGCGAAGTGGAAATGCTCGGCTACCTGTTCTTTATCGGCAACCGCAAACTCACCCCGCTGCCGTACCAGAGCCAGCCGGACGAAAAATGCGACTGGTATCGTGTGCGTCACGATGAAGCGATGACCCCGGATGCGGTGGTGCGCCTGGCTGAAGCCGCGTATGAAAAATATGGCTTTAATGACTTCAAGCTGAAAGGCGGCGTACTGGCGGGTGAAGAAGAAGCTGAGGCGATTGCCGCGCTGGCGAAGCGCTTCCCGCAGGCGCGCGTCACGCTGGATCCGAACGGTGCCTGGTCCCTTGATGAGGCGATCAAAATCGGTAAGCAGCTCAAAGGCGTGCTGGCCTACGCGGAAGATCCGTGCGGCGCAGAGCAGGGGTTCTCTGGACGTGAAGTGATGGCGGAGTTCCGTCGCGCCACCGGGCTGCCAACCGCCACCAACATGATCGCGACCGACTGGCGCCAGATGGGGCACACGCTCTCGCTGCAATCGGTGGATATTCCGCTGGCAGACCCGCACTTCTGGACGATGCAGGGCTCGGTTCGCGTGGCGCAGATGTGCCATGAGTTCGGCCTGACCTGGGGCTCGCACTCCAACAACCACTTCGACATCTCGCTGGCGATGTTCACCCACGTAGCGGCTGCTGCGCCGGGCAACATTACCGCTATCGACACCCACTGGATCTGGCAGGAGGGCAATCAGCGCCTGACCAAACAGCCGTTTGAGATCAAGGGGGGGATGGTGCAGGTTCCAGCTACGCCGGGGCTGGGCGTTGAACTGGATATGGATCAGGTCATGAAAGCGCACGAGCTTTACCAGAAACACGGGCTGGGCGCACGTGATGATGCGCTGGCGATGCAGTACCTGATCCCAGAGTGGTCATTCGACAATAAACGTCCGTGCATGGTACGATAAGCCAACTGGGACCGCTCCCATGAGCGGTCCCTTACGTGGTGTATGCTTAACGTAACTAACATGCGTAAGGATGGCTTATGAAAATTGTTATCGCTCCGGACTCGTATAAGGAAAGCTTGAGCGCGCTGGAGGTGGCGACAGCGATAGAGATCGGTTTTCGCGAAATTTTCCCCTCGGCGGAGTACGTCAAATTACCGGTTGCCGATGGTGGCGAAGGGACGGTGGAAGCTATGGTTGCAGCCACCCATGGGCGTCTTGTCCATGTTCCCGTTACCGGGCCTTTGGGAGAACGCGTGGAAGGGTTTTTCGGGTTATCCGGAGACGGGAAAAGCGCGTTTATCGAGATGGCGGCCGCGAGTGGTCTGGAGCTTGTTGCTCCTGCAAAGCGTAACCCGTTAATCACCACCTCGTGGGGGACCGGGGAACTGATCCGTCATGCGCTGGATGCGGGCGTTAAGCATATCATTATTGGCATTGGAGGCAGCGCGACCAATGACGGTGGCGCAGGCATGGTGCAGGCGCTGGGCGTAAAACTGCTGGATGCGAAAGCACAGCCCGTTGGGCCGGGCGGCGGCGAACTGGCAAGCCTTGCGCAGATCGATCTTAGTGGGCTGGATGAGCGGCTGGCAGACTGTCGAATTGAAGTGGCCTGCGATGTGACCAACCCCCTGATTGGCGAGACTGGCGCTTCTGCGGTATTCGGTCCGCAGAAAGGGGCGACGCCGGAGATGGTCAGGACGCTGGACAACGCGCTTGCGCATTACGCAAACATTATCGCCAGGGATCTGGACATTGACGTCTTAAACCTGGCGGGGGGCGGAGCAGCTGGCGGAATGGGGGCGGCGCTGTATGCATTTTGCGGGGCACAGCTTCGTCGGGGGATTGAGATTGTCACCGATGCCCTGCATCTCGATGAACAGGTCGCGGACGCCGATCTGGTGATCACGGGCGAAGGGCGTATCGACAGCCAGACGATCCACGGCAAAGTGCCCGTTGGCGTGGCGAGAGTCGCGAAACGCTATAACAAACCGGTTATCGGCATTGCCGGCAGCCTGACGACGGATGTTGGCGTGGTGCACGAGCACGGACTGGATGCGGTATTCAGCGTGATTTACACCATCTGCTCGCTGGAGGATGCGCTGGAAAATGCGCAACAGAATGTACAGATGGCCGCAAGGAATATTGCGGCGGTGATTAAGGTGGGACAGGGGATGTCGCGTTAACGTTCGTGCTCCTGTAGGCCCGGTAAGCGAAGCGCCACCGGGCTTTTGTCTTAGCTTCCCAACACCTTCATCGCTTCCCGCGTCACGTTGTCCATCTCGTCCAGCAGCTCCAGAAACTCCGGCTCAAGATCGGATTCTGGCGTACCCGCGCGGAGCTGCTGTTCAAGCAACTGGCAGAGATTTTTCAACCGCGGCACGCCGCTGTAGCCGCAGCTACCGTGCAGTTTATGGATGGCCTCCAGCAGCCCTTCAGGGTTTTCGCCCACCAGCTGTTCTTCAACCTTGTTACGGATCTCAGGCAGGAAGTCCACCAGCATTTGCAGCATATCGCGGGCCAGATCGGCTTTGCCTGCTGCCTGGCGCAGCGCCAGTTGCCAGTCAAACGTGGCATTCTGGTTAACGCTGATTTCCGGCGATTCAGCTGAAATGGTGTACGTCCCGCCAATGTGCCCCGGTTTGTAGCGCAGCAGCAGGCTGTGCAGCTTCTCTTCATCGATCGGTTTCGCCAGATAATCGTTCATGCCCGCACCCAGCAGTTTCTCTTTTTGTCCCGCCATCGCGTGCGCCGTCACGGCAATCACCGGCGTCTGCTGCTGGTGCGGAAGCTGACGAATTAATTCGCAGGCGCGGATGCCATCCATGCCCGGCATCTGAATATCCATCAGGATCAGGTCAAACTGCATCTGTTTGGCTTGTTCTACGGCTTCGGCGCCGCTGGTACACAGTTCAACGTGCTGAACCTGATCCTCAAGCAGCACGCCAATCAGCTTAAGGTTTGCCGGGTTATCATCCACGGCCATCACCGTCATCGGCAGCTTATGTTCGTCGTTTTCCAGCGGCAGGGACTGATGCGTCAGACGGCAATATTCGGTCAACGCAGGTAACAGCCGTGTGGCGGTGAGGGGTTTCAGCAGACATGCCGCCGCCCCGTCGTTTTTAAGCTCTTCGGCGTTGATTTGGGCGTGGCACGGCAGAGCCAGCAGCAGGTAGTCCGTCATTGAGGCCGCCTTTGCCAGCCGTTCCTGCTGCATGGTCAGTTCTCCGGTAAATGTCACCGGAATCCCCAGCAAAAGAATATCGTAATGATCGTTCGCCAGCGCGGAGAAGGTCGGGCTGTAGACCACCTCCAGCGGCGTGCTGCTTAATACATCCAGCGTACACTGCGCCGCGGCGGCGTTCGGTTCCACATAGGCCAGACGCATCCCTTTCAGGCAGTCGGTGACCGGACCGTCGGTTTGCACGTTCGGATTAAGATCAAGATTGATATGGAACCAGAAGGTCGAGCCCCGGTTAGGCTGGCTGTGGAAGGAGATATCGCCTCCCATCTCTTTCACCAGCTTTTGGGTGATCACCAGACCCAGGCCCGTTCCGCCGTGACGACGGGAAATGCTCGCATCGGCCTGGCGGAACGCCTGGAACAGACGCGACTGATCGCGCTCCGGAATGCCGATGCCGGTATCCCGGATCTGAACTTCAATCTGGACCTTATTATTACTGAGCGCCCTTTTTTCGACCAGAATGTCGATGTTGCCGCTCTCGGTGAACTTAATCGCGTTGCCCACCAGATTGGTGATGACCTGTTGCAGGCGCAGCGGGTCGCCAATGACGTTATCCGGTACGTCATTTTTGATATTGAGCGTCAGTTCCAGCCCCTTATCATGCGAGGAGTGGGCGAGAAGCGTGACCACGTCATCCAGTGTGCTGCGCAGCGGGAAGGGGATACTCTCCAGAATCAGCTTGCCCGCTTCCAGCTTCGAGAAGTCCAGTACGTCGTTAATAATGGTCAGCAGGTTGTTGGCTGAGCGTTCAATGGTATGCAGGTGGTCACGCTGGGTCGGGTTGAGCTCGCTTTTGAGCGTCAGACGGGTGAAGCCAATCACCCCGTTCAGCGGCGTGCGCAGCTCATGTGACATGTTTGCCAGGAACTCAGACTTAATACGGGCCGCCTCCTGAGCGCGTTTTTTCGCCAGATCCAGCTCCACGTTCTGGATCTCCATCTGCTCCAGCGTTTCGCGCAGGTCAGAGGTGGCCTGGTCAACGTTGTGCTGCATCTCTTCGTGATAAGCCGCCAGCGACATCGCCATTGAGTTGATGCCGTTTTTCAGCATATCCAGCTCGCCGAGCATGAAGCCTTCCACGCGGCTGTCCAGCTGACCCCGGCGGATCCGGTCAACGGTATTCACCATGTTACGGATAGGCCCCGTGACGTCGCGCATCAGCCGCCAGCCGAAGATCAACGCGATGCCGATACAGAACAGCATCATCACGCCGGAGATGAATATTTCTTTGTACTGCTGGAGCCGCACCGACTTGAGATCCAGCTCCAGCGCCACATATCCCAGCATATTATTGCTGGACTTCGCATCGGACTGGGCGGATTCGTCGGGTGAATAGCTTTCTGAGATAATCGGCGTGCGCAGGATCATGATATCGCCGCGCCGCAGGACCGTGAGATGACGCGGGAAAGGGGTACCTTCCGGGATTTTCAGCGACGTGGGATCCAGATGGAAATTCGAGGTGACGAAAAGACGGTTATGCTCATCGTAAACGGAAATGGCGCGCACAATCTCTGAATGACGGCGGTGCAGCACGCTGATTAACTGACCAATGGATTCACGGTTTTGCAGGTTCATACCGTACTCGCTGGAGACGGCCAGCGGTTCGATAATGCTGGCCCCGGCATCTTCAAGCTGTCTCTGCAAATCGTTATAGCGATGCACCACAAAGAAAATGCTCAGCAGCAAACCGATGAGAACGGTAGGAGCGAGGATCAAAATCATCATGCGCGCGCGCAGGCTGTAGTTGGTCATGGAGTTCCGTTATGGGACAATCAGGCTAATTATGTTTATTTGAGAACAATCTCGGCGATGGCGCAATTCTACTCTGCAAAACGACGCGTGACGACGCGTCAGATCATAACTGTTGAAGCCTCTGACCTCGATCCTTTTGGACAGGGGGTAGCGCGTCACAACGGTAAGACACTGTTTATCACAGGTTTGCTGCCAGGAGAACGCGCAGATATTACGCTGACGGAAGACAAACGCCAGTATGCGCGCGGCCAGGTCAAGCGCCGTCTTAATGATAGCCCGGAGCGCGTGACGCCTCGCTGCCCCCATTTTGGCGTTTGCGGAGGCTGTCAGCAACAGCATGCCAGCACAGAATTACAGCAAAAAAGTAAAAGCAACGCGCTGGCCCGCCTGCTAAAACATGACGTCAGTGACATCGTTGCTGACCAGCCGTGGGGCTACCGTCGCCGCGCTCGCCTGAGTCTAAGCTACCAGCCAAAAACTGAACGGCTGGAGATGGGGTTTCGCAAAGCCAGCTCCAGCGATATCGTCTCCATCACGCAATGCCCTGTTTTGGTGCCCCAACTTGAGGCGCTGCTCCCGGCCGTGCACCACTGTCTTGCATCGCTGGATGGTGTGCGTTCGCTGGGCCATGTCGAACTGGTGCTGGCCAACGGCGGCCCGCTGATGGTGCTGCGCCACACCGCACCGCTGTCCAGGGCAGATCGCGAAAAACTGGAACGCTTTTCGCATTCTCATGAGCTTGCGCTTTTCCTCGCGCCGCAAAGCGAGATACTTGAGCAGGTTAGCGGAGACGCGCCCTGGTATGCGTCAGACGGGCTACGCTTAACGTTCAGCCCGCGGGATTTTATCCAGGTCAATGACGGCGTGAACCAGCAGATGGTGGCGAACGCGCTGGCGTGGCTTGACGTCCAGCCCACCGATCGGGTGCTCGATCTGTTCTGCGGTATGGGTAACTTTACCCTGCCGCTGGCCCGCAAAGCAGCAAGCGTGGTCGGGGTGGAAGGCGTTGAGGCGCTGGTGGCGAAAGGCCAGGAGAACGCCCAACAGAACGGCTTGCAAAATGTGACATTCTTTCATCAAAATCTTGAGGATGATGTTACTCAGCAACCGTGGGCTAAGCAGGGCTTTGATAAGATCCTGCTCGATCCGGCGCGCGCAGGTGCACCGGGCGTGATGCAGCATATAATTAAACTCGCGCCTGAACGCGTGGTCTATGTTTCCTGTAACCCGGCGACGCTGGCCCGTGACAGCGAAGCATTATTGAGCGGGGGTTACCAGATTCGGCGTCTGGCAATGCTGGACATGTTCCCGCACACTGGACATCTGGAATCAATGGTGTTGTTCGAGCACATCTAATGAGTTTGGCTTGTCGACTTCGACAGGCCCTTGTCCCTAAAGGAGAGGACGATGGTTGCGGTAAGAAGTGCACATTTAAATAAAGCTGGTGAGTTTGACCCTCAAAAATGGATCGCAAGTCTGGGGATTTCCAGCCAGCAGTCGTGTGAACGCTTAACCGAAACCTGGGCCTATTGTTTACGCACAACGCAGGGGCATCCGGACGCTGAACTGCTGTTGTGGCGCGGCGTGGAGATGGTTGAAATTCTCTCCATGCTTAACATGGATATCGAAACGCTACAGGCCGCACTGCTGTTCCCACTGGCAGATGCTAACGTGGTGACGGAAGACGTGCTGCGTGAAAGCGTCGGCCAGTCCGTCGTGGCGCTCATCCACGGCGTGCGTGATATGGCCGCCATCCGTCAACTGAAAGCCGCGCAAACGGATTCTGTCTCTTCCGAGCAGGTGGATAACGTCCGCCGCATGCTGCTGGCGATGGTGGATGATTTTCGCTGCGTGGTGATCAAGCTGGCCGAACGGGTTGCCCATCTGCGCGAAGTGAAGGATGCGCCGGAAGACGAGCGCGTCCTGGCCGCCAAAGAGTGTACGAATATCTATGCGCCGCTGGCGAACCGTCTGGGTATCGGGCAACTGAAGTGGGAGCTGGAAGATTACTGCTTCCGCTATCTGCATCCGGCGGAATACAAACGCATTGCAAAATTGCTGCACGAACGCCGCATCGACCGCGAGCACTATATCGAGGAATTTGTCAGCGGGCTGCGCCAGTCGATGAAAGAGGAGAATGTGCGCGCCGAGGTCTACGGGCGTCCGAAGCACATCTACAGCATCTGGCGCAAAATGCAGAAGAAACACCTCGCCTTTGACGAGCTGTTTGACGTGCGCGCCGTGCGTATCGTGGCGGAGCGTCTCCAGGACTGCTACGCCGCGCTGGGGATAGTACATACTCACTTCCGCCATCTGCCGGATGAGTTCGATGACTACGTCGCGAACCCCAAACCGAATGGCTATCAGTCCATCCACACCGTGGTGCTTGGCCCCGGCGGCAAAACTGTGGAAATTCAGATCCGTACTAAACAGATGCACGAAGACGCCGAACTGGGCGTCGCCGCGCACTGGAAGTACAAAGAAGGCACTTCCGGCGGCGCGCGCTCCGGACACGAGGACCGTATCGCCTGGCTGCGTAAGCTGATTGCGTGGCAGGAAGAGATGGCCGACTCCGGCGAAATGCTCGACGAAGTGCGCAGTCAGGTCTTCGACGATCGCGTCTACGTCTTTACCCCGAAAGGGGATGTGGTTGATCTGCCGGCAGGCTCTACGCCGCTCGATTTCGCCTACCACATTCACAGCGACGTGGGGCACCGTTGCATCGGGGCGAAGATCGGCGGACGTATCGTACCGTTTACCTACCAGCTACAGATGGGCGACCAGATTGAAATCATCACCCAGAAGCAGCCAAACCCAAGCCGCGACTGGCTGAATCCAAACCTCGGTTACGTGACCACCAGCCGCGGGCGCTCTAAAATTCACGCCTGGTTCCGCAAGCAGGATCGTGACAAGAATATCCTTGCCGGTCGTCAGATCCTTGACGACGAGCTGGAGCATATCGGGATAAACCTGAAAGAGGCGGAGAAGTTCCTGCTGCCGCGCTACAACTTCAACGAGCTCGACGAACTGTTAGCGGCGATTGGCGGCGGCGATATCCGCCTGAACCAGATGGTGAACTTCCTGCAAGCGCAGTTCAACAAGCCAAGCGCGGCAGAGCAGGATGCGGCAGCGCTGAAACAGCTCCAGCAGAAAACCTACGCTCCGCAGCAGCGCAGCAAGGACAATGGCCGCGTGGTGGTTGAAGGGGTGGGTAACCTCATGCACCATATTGCCCGCTGCTGCCAGCCGATACCGGGTGACGATATTGTCGGCTTTATCACCCAGGGGCGCGGGATCTCAATTCACCGCTCCGACTGTGATCAGCTTGCTGAGCTGCAATCGCATGCGCCGGAACGTATCGTGGAAGCCGTCTGGGGTGAAAGCTACTCCGCTGGCTACTCGCTGGTGGTGCGCGTCACTGCCAACGACCGCAGTGGCCTGCTGCGCGACATCACCACCATTCTCGCCAACGAGAAGGTCAACGTGTTGGGCGTTGCCAGCCGCAGCGATACCCGCGAGCAGCTTGCCACCATCGATATGACCATCGAAATCTATAACCTGCAGGTGCTGGGCCGGGTGCTCGGTAAACTGAACCAGGTGCCGGATGTGATTGACGCGCGTCGTCTGCACGGCGGCTGAACATCCTCTTCTGTAGGCCGGGTAAGGCAACGCTGCCACCCGGCATTTTGACATCAGGACAGAACTATGACTCAAATCGACCGCCTGCTTGGCATCATGAAACGCCTGCGCGACCCGGAAAACGGCTGCCCGTGGGATAAAGAGCTGACTTTCGCCACCATTGCGCCTTACACGCTGGAAGAGACCTACGAAGTGCTGGATGCGATTTCGCGCGAAGATTTCGACGACCTGCGCGGTGAGCTGGGCGACCTGCTGTTCCAGGTGGTGTTCTACGCACAGATGGCGCAGGAAGAGGGGCGCTTTAACTTTGACGACATCTGCGCCGCTATCAGCGACAAGCTGGAGCGCCGTCATCCGCATATCTTTGGCGATGCCTCCGCAGGCAACAGTGCGGAAGTGCTGGCGCGCTGGGAGCAGATCAAAAGCGCCGAACGCGCTGAAAAATCCCAGCACTCGGCGCTGGACGACATTCCCCTGAACCTTCCTGCGCTGATGCGCGCGCACAAAATTCAAAAGCGCTGCTCGGCGGTAGGGTTTGACTGGACCTCTCTCGGCCCGGTGCTGGAAAAAGTGCACGAAGAGATCGACGAAGTGATGCATGAAGCGCAGCAGGCCGTTGTGGATGAAGCAAAGCTGGAAGAGGAGATGGGCGATCTGCTGTTCGCGACCGTCAACCTTTCTCGCCACCTCGGTGTAAAAGCGGAAACCGCCCTGCAAAAAGCGAACATCAAATTCGAACGTCGCTTCCGCGAAGTTGAGCGCATTGTGGCCTCGCGCGGCCTGGAAATGAGCGGCATTGACCTCGAGGCGATGGAAGAAGTCTGGCAGGAAGTAAAACGCCAGGAACATGATCTCTAACGAAATTTTGCGATCAAGCGCAATTTGTGTGATTTTTTAAATGACAAGCGCTTGATTTGCGTCAAAAACATTTACCCAAAAGGGGCTATTTTCTCACTCCTTATGTTTGTCATGGCCTGGGAAGGAGACGGAGAATGAAAGTTTGTGGCGCTCGTCGTGTTCGGGTATACTACTTTCCCGTCCTGGTTATTCCATCGTTTCACCCTAACTTCTCAGGTTCAGCATGACAACGAACTATATTTTTGTGACCGGCGGGGTCGTATCCTCTCTGGGTAAAGGCATTGCCGCAGCCTCCCTCGCAGCCATTCTTGAAGCCCGTGGCCTCAATGTGACCATGATGAAACTGGATCCGTACATCAACGTCGATCCAGGCACCATGAGCCCAACCCAACACGGGGAAGTGTTCGTTACTGAAGACGGCGCTGAAACCGATCTGGATCTTGGCCACTACGAGCGTTTCATCCGTACCAAAATGACCCGTCGTAACAACTTTACGACTGGCCGTATCTACTCTGACGTTCTGCGTAAAGAGCGCCGTGGTGACTACCTGGGCGCGACCGTGCAGGTCATCCCACACATCACTAACGCCATCAAAGAGCGTGTCCTTGCCGGTGGCGAAGGGCATGACGTTGTGCTGGTTGAAATCGGCGGTACCGTAGGGGATATCGAATCCCTGCCGTTCCTCGAAGCGATTCGTCAGCTGGCGGTAGATATTGGTCGTGAGAACGCGCTGTTCATGCACCTGACGCTGGTGCCTTACATGGCGGCAGCAGGTGAAGTGAAAACCAAACCGACTCAGCACTCTGTTAAAGAGCTGCTCTCCATCGGTATTCAGCCTGATATCCTGGTTTGCCGTTCCGATCGCGCGATTCCGGCGAACGAACGCGCGAAAATTGCATTGTTCTGTAACGTGCCTGAAAAAGCCGTTATTTCAATGAAAGACGTCGATTCCATTTATAAAATCCCGGGCCTGTTGAAATCACAGGGTCTGGACGATTATATTTGTAAACGATTCAGCTTGAACTGTCCGGAAGCTAACCTGTCTGAATGGGAGCAGGTGATTTACGAAGAAGCCAATCCGGGCGGCGAAGTGACTATCGGTATGGTCGGCAAGTATATTGAACTGCCGGACGCCTATAAGTCAGTTATCGAGGCGCTGAAGCACGGTGGTCTGAAGAATCGCGTCTCTGTGAACATCAAGCTGATTGATTCGCAGGATGTTGAAACGCGCGGCGTTGAAATTCTCAAAGATCTGGATGCGATTCTCATCCCTGGCGGTTTCGGCTACCGTGGTGTTGAAGGCAAGATCGCCACTGCACGCTATGCGCGTGAAAACAATATTCCATACCTCGGCATCTGCCTGGGTATGCAGGTTGCGCTGATTGAATTTGCGCGCAACGTAGCGGGAATGGAAAACGCGAACTCTACGGAATTTGTGCCAGACTGTAAGTACCCTGTCGTGGCGCTGATTACGGAATGGCGCGACGAAGACGGTAACGTCGAAGTCCGTACCGAGAAGAGCGATCTGGGTGGCACCATGCGTCTTGGCGCACAGGCCTGCCAGCTGTCAGACGATAGCGTGGTTCGCAAGCTGTACGGCGAGCCGGTGATTACCGAGCGCCATCGTCACCGCTATGAAGTCAACAACATGTTGTTGAAACAAATTGAAGCTGCAGGTCTGCGTGTTGCAGGCCGTTCCGGGGATGATCAGTTAGTCGAGATCATCGAAGTGCCAAACCATCCGTGGTTCGTGGCCTGCCAATTCCACCCGGAATTTACTTCAACGCCGCGTGACGGGCATCCGCTGTTTGCAGGCTTCGTGAAAGCCGCCAGCGAGTACCAGAAGCGTCAGGCGAAGTAAAAAAAGTTAGAACGGCAACGCGTACCCCTGGTACGCGTTGTTTGTCTGGAGTTTTAGTTTAACTTGTACTGAGGAAAATCTAATGTCCAAAATCGTTAAAGTCATCGGTCGTGAAATCATCGACTCCCGTGGTAACCCGACCGTTGAAGCCGAAGTTCATCTGGAAGGTGGTTTCGTCGGTATGGCTGCTGCTCCATCAGGCGCATCTACAGGTTCCCGCGAAGCGCTGGAACTGCGTGATGGCGACAAATCCCGTTTCATGGGCAAAGGCGTACTGAAAGCGGTTGGCGCTGTTAACGGTCCTATTGCTCAGGCTATCGTTGGCAAAGATGCCAAAGATCAGGCTGGCATCGACAAGATCATGATCGATCTGGACGGTACTGAAAACAAATCTAACTTCGGTGCGAACGCAATCCTGGCAGTTTCCCTGGCGAACGCCAAAGCAGCTGCTGCTGCTAAAGGTATGCCACTGTTCGAGCACATCGCTGAACTGAACGGCACCCCAGGCAAATACTCCATGCCTGTACCAATGATGAACATCATCAACGGTGGTGAGCACGCAGACAACAACGTTGATATTCAGGAATTCATGATTCAGCCTGTTGGCGCGAAATCCCTGAAAGAAGCGGTGCGTATGGGTTCTGAAGTGTTCCACAACCTGGCTAAAGTTCTGAAAGCTAAAGGTATGAACACTGCTGTTGGTGACGAAGGTGGCTACGCGCCAAACTTGGGTTCTAACGCAGAAGCGCTGGCTGTTATCGCTGAAGCGGTTAAAGCAGCAGGCTACGAGCTGGGCAAAGACATCACCCTGGCGATGGACTGTGCAGCATCTGAATTCTACAAAGACGGTAAATACGTTCTGGCTGGCGAAGGCAACAAAGCGTTCACCTCCGAAGAGTTCACCCACTTCCTGGAAGACCTGACCAAACAGTACCCAATCGTTTCTATCGAAGACGGTCTGGACGAGTCTGACTGGGATGGTTTCGCATACCAGACCAAAGTACTGGGCGACAAAATCCAGCTGGTTGGTGACGATCTGTTCGTAACCAACACCAAGATCCTGAAAGAAGGCATCGAGAAAGGCATCGTTAACTCCATCCTGATCAAATTCAACCAGATCGGTTCTCTGACCGAAACGCTGGCTGCGATCAAAATGGCGAAAGACGCTGGCTACACCGCTGTTATCTCTCACCGTTCTGGCGAAACTGAAGACGCTACCATCGCTGACCTGGCTGTGGGTACCGCTGCTGGCCAGATCAAAACCGGTTCTATGAGCCGTTCTGACCGTGTTGCTAAATACAACCAGCTGATTCGTATCGAAGAAGCGCTGGGCGAAAAAGCACCTTACAACGGTCGTAAAGAGATCAAAGGCCAGGCATAAGCCTGAACTTTCGTTCTTATGAAAAAACCCGCTTCGGCGGGTTTTTTGTTTTCTATAGCAGAAGCGGCAGCGTGGCGCTGGCCGTTTGCTGGCTTACGTCACCGTAATGGCTGTCTACTGCAATAAGGGAAGTGGTAAGCAGTTCAACCAGCAGCATCACGCCAACCTTGGCATTGAGCGCACCCGCGCTCAGCGGTCCCTCGGGCTTGGCTGCAACCAGCTGTAAATCGCTCAGGGAGGCCAGCGGGCTGCGGGGTGTATTGCTGAGCGCCAGTACCTTAACGCCACGCTTGCGGGCGAGTTTCACCACGTGAAGCAGATCCCGTGTAGAGCCAGAACTTGAGATGGCCACCACCAGCGTCTCTTTTGAGAGCGTCGTCGCATTCATGGCGGCGCGATGCATATCGCTAAACAGCTGTGCAGGTTTGCCGAGTCGCAGCAGCTTGTAATGCAAATACTCCCCCAGAATCGCGCTGGCCGCCACCCCGTAAATTTGCACTGATTGCGCCTGATGCAGGGCCAGTGTCGCCTGTTCAAGCTGGGCCCGGTCGAGGAGTTTTGCGGTATCTTGCAGCGCCTGGACAGACTCATCCACCACGTTATCTATCGCATCTCCTGCCTGACGCTCTGGCAAACCCTGCTGAATGTCCAGCGCAAGCGCCATTTTAAATTCGTTATATCCCTTACAGCCCAGCGTGCGGCAAAGGCGTGTGACGCTGGCCTCGCTGGTGCCGCTTTCACGCGCCAGCTCGGTGATCGTCAGGTAGAGCACCCTGGCAGGATCGTTGAGAACAAACTCCCCCAGTTTTTGTTGCGTTGGGCTGTACCCGGAAGCCTCCTGGCGTAGCTTCAGCAGCAGGTTTTCATGGTCCGACATGCTAGATCCTTAATGCGTTTCTCTGCCAACTAGTGTGGCGGAAAGCGGGGGAGAGATGCCAGTCATTTCGAAAAAGTATGATCGGCGTCCTGGTTTTTGGTGGTAATTTTCACAATTAAAATTATATGTGGTAAAAATTTTCATCAACAACCAGGGGGATAATAAAATGATGCAAATGTTCAGCGGAGCGTCTTCCGGCGGATGGTTTGAAAAAGCGCAGCGCTTTGGCAAATCCTTTATGTTACCTATCGCCATACTGCCCGCAGCAGGTCTGTTGTTGGGGATCGGCGGGGCGCTATCGAATCCGAATACGCTTACCGCGTATCCATTTTTAGACGTTGGCTGGCTACAGGCCATATTTACCATCATGAGCAGTGCAGGCTCGATTGTGTTCGCAAACCTGTCGGTACTGTTTGCTGTTGGGGTCGCCGTTGGGCTGGCAAAAAATGATAAAGGTACGGCAGGGCTGGCGGCATTACTCGCTTATCTGGTGATGAATGCCACTATCAATGCGCTGCTGATCCTGACCGGAAAACTGGCGTATGAGAACCCGGGCGCCGTAGGGCAGGGCATGACGCTGGGTATTCAGACGCTTGAAACGGGCGTGTTTGGTGGGGTCGTTATTGGGCTTGTGACCTGCGCACTGCATCATCGGTTTAATAAAATCGCGCTTCCGCAATTCCTGGGCTTTTTTGGCGGCTCACGCTTCGTACCCATTATCAGCTCACTGGCGGCGATACTCGTCGGCGCGCTGATGACCGTGGTCTGGCCGCATTTTCAGAAGCTGATCTTTGGCCTTGGCGGTCTGGTGGATGCCACCGGCTATCTGGGAACATTGCTGTACGGCTTCATCCTGCGCATGCTTGGCCCGTTTGGCCTGCACCACATCTTTTATCTGCCGTTCTGGACCACCGCGCTTGGCGGCAGTGAAATTGTTAACGGTCACCTGGTTGAGGGCACGCAGCGGATCTTCTTTGCTCAGCTCGCGGACCCGAACACCCAGCACTTCTATGAGGGCACGTCGCGCTTCATGTCCGGGCGCTTTATTACGATGATGTTTGGCCTGCTGGGCGCCTGCCTGGCGATGTACCACACGGCTAAACCCGAGAACAAGAAGCGCGTAGCCGGGCTGCTGCTGTCAGCGGCGTTAACCTCTTTCCTGACGGGCATTACCGAGCCCATCGAGTTCTCATTCCTGTTTATTGCGCCGGTGCTGTACGTCATTCATGCGCTGTTTGACGGGCTGGCGTTTATGCTCGCGCACATGCTGCATATCACCATCGGGCAAACTTTCTCCGGCGGGTTTATTGATTTCGTGCTGTTCGGCATTTTGCAGGGTGAAGCGAAAACTAACTGGATGTTCGTCCCGCTGGTAGGCGTACCGTGGTTCTTCCTTTACTACTGTACTTTCCGCTATCTGATTAAACGTTTTGATTTTGCCACGCCGGGCCGTGAAAAGGAGGCGTTGGCTGACGAGGCTACCATGCCGCAAAGCGAGCGTGCCGCGGCGGTGATCGCCGGATTGGGTGGAAGAGACAATCTGGATGACGTTGACTGCTGCGCCACGCGTCTTCGCGTCACGGTGAAAGACGGTAGCAAAGTCAATGAAGCAGCACTGAAAGCGACCGGCGCGCGCGGCGTTATCGTCCGCGGCAACGGTGTCCAGGTCATCTATGGCCCGCACGTCACCCTTATCAAAAACGAAGTGGAAGAGATCTTATCGTAATGAAAACTGTACTGGATAACCTGAAAGGAAAACTGGTCGTCTCCTGCCAGGCGCTGGAAAATGAACCGCTGCACAGCCCGTTTATTATGTCGCGAATGGCGCTGGCGGCAGCCCAGGGCGGTGCCGCTGCGATCCGCGCCAATAGCGTGGTGGATATCAAGGCTATCAAAGGGCTGGTCTCACTGCCGGTCATCGGCATCATCAAACGGGACTATCCGGATAGCGAGGTGTTTATCACCGCGACGCTCAAAGAAGTGGATGAGCTGATGGCGGTCGCCCCGGACATCGTTGCGCTGGATGCGACCGCCCGGAAACGGCCCGGTGGCGTATCGCTGGACATGCTGATCGCGCAGATCCGCACCCGTTACCCTTCGCTGCTGCTGATGGCGGATATTGCCACCGTGCAGGAGGCCGTGACCGCGCAGGCGCTGGGGTTTGATTGTGTCGGAACCACCCTTTACGGTTATACGGCAGAGACCGCGGGCCATTCGCTACCGGAAAATGACTGCGCGTTTTTGAAAGAGGTGCTGTCTGCCGTCACGATCCCCGTGATTGCCGAAGGTAACGTGGATACCCCCGATCGCGCGGCCAGGTGTCTGGAGTTGGGGGCGCATACGGTTGTCGTCGGCGGGGCGATCACCCGACCGCAGCAAATTACGGAACGGTTTATGGCGGCAATTGGCGCGCAAAGCACCGATGGAGCATGATCATCTGACGGGGATCTGCGATACTTATCGTTTATTCCCTTAACAGAGTTGACTATGCAGTACCCGATTAACGAGATGTTCCAGACCCTGCAAGGCGAGGGTTACTTTACCGGCGTTCCCGCTATCTTTATTCGTTTACAGGGATGCCCGGTTGGCTGCGCCTGGTGTGATACCAAACATACGTGGGATAAGCTCGCAGA
The DNA here is from genome assembly GCF_015159675.1 of Enterobacter cloacae complex sp. S2. Lineage (NCBI taxonomy): Bacteria > Pseudomonadati > Pseudomonadota > Gammaproteobacteria > Enterobacterales > Enterobacteriaceae > Enterobacter > Enterobacter cloacae complex sp. S2. Next base: position 45,944 of record NZ_JADDTS010000001.1, on the reverse strand, counting down.
TCGGGAAGTGTCGCTGTTCAGCATTCTGGCTAAAACCAAAGAGAGCGATAAATGGGGCGCGGGCAGCGCGGAAGATCTGCTTGCCATTATTGGTCGTCAGGGCTGGACGGCGCGGCATGTGGTGATCACCGGCGGGGAACCCTGCATTCACGATTTGATGCCCCTCACCGAACTGCTCGAGAAGAATGGCTATAGCTGTCAGATCGAAACCAGCGGTACCCATGAAGTGCGCTGCTCCCATTCAACGTGGGTAACGGTTTCACCGAAAGTGAATATGCGCGGCGGTTATGACGTACTGTCGCAGGCGCTTGAGCGTGCGGATGAGATCAAACATCCGGTGGGGCGCGTGCGTGACATCGAAGCGCTGGATGAACTGCTGGCGACGCTGACGGATGAGAAGCAGCGCGTGATCGCGCTACAGCCTATCAGCCAGAAAGACGATGCAACCCGTCTGTGCATTGAAACCTGTATCGCCCGCAACTGGCGCCTGTCGATGCAGACGCACAAATATCTGAACATTGCCTGATACTTTTGTGGCCCCGCTTAACGCGGGGCTTTTGTTGTTGGCAGTAAAGCCCAGGTCACGACTGCCGACCCAAGGCAAATCGCACTGTTGAACAGCAAGGCATACTGCGCGGCACTGGCCGTTCCCATCGGCAGCCATAGGGCGTACAGCGATGCGGTGACCGCGATCCCCATTGCGCCGCCCAGGGAACTGCCCATCTTATAGATCCCTGAAGCCACCCCCACTTTGTTTTCAGGGGCATTCATTACCGCCGTGTCCGTTGAGGGCGTGGCGTAACATCCGAGCCCCAGCCCGAATAAAATATTGCTCAGAAAGACGGTGACAATGTAGACCTCTTTGCTTAAGAAGGTGCATGAAATCAGCGTAATACCTGTTGCGGTCAGCAGCGGGCCGGTCATCATCGGCAGCCTGGCGCCATAGCGCTGAAGCAGTTTTTCACCCACCCGGATCATCGCCAGTACGGTAACCAGATACCCCAGCGTCATCGTGCCGGTCTGTAGCGGTGACAGATGATGGCCTTGCTGCAACCAGATGCTGGCGATCATCATGGTGCCAATGCAGCCGTTGAGCAGGAAATTTGAGAATACCGAGGCGCTATAGGCACGGTTTTTAAACAGGGCGAAATCGATCAATGCCGCATCGCCCTTCCGCCGCCCGGTAACGACAAAGCACATCAGTGCAATCACGGCTCCACACAGTACAAGAAGCGATAAACTGCTGCTCCAGCCCCAGCTGTGTCCTTTGCTGATAAACAGATTGAACAGCACCAGCATAAGGACAAAACTCACCAGGCCGCTGATATCCAGCTTGTGTCGACACGCATCAGGGCTGCGGCTTTCCGGCGTGGCGCGGATAAGCAATAGCGCGACCAGAGCCACCACTATCGACAAAATAAAAATCCAGCGCCAGCCCAGCGTGGTGGCGATGGCGCCTCCCACAAACGAGCTCAGGCCACTCCCGCCCCATGAACCAATAACCCAGAAGCTGATTGCGCGCTGGCGTGCTTTCCCTTCATACCAGGTCTTAATCAGCGCCAGCGTGGCGGGCATGATGCAGGCCGCGGATAGCCCCTGTATCGCTCTTCCCAACAGAAACAGGACGGGCTCCCATGAAATGAACAGCAGACCGCTTCCGATTATGCTCAAAATCAGGCCTGTCATGGTCAGGCGCATGCGCCCAAACTTATCGGCAAACCCACCGCAGGCTACGACAAAACAGCCGCTAAACAACGCGCTCAGGCTGACGGCCAGCGTAAGGGTTTCGAGGGCAATGTCGAGGCTATTCTGCATGGCCGGAACCACGTTGATAACCGACTGGGCAAACAGCCAGAAGGTCAGAACGCTCATGACGATACCCGCCAGCAGCCGATCGTTACCGGCGTAGGCGGATGCGTCTGTCAGGGAAACGGTACTCATAATGCAGCCCTCCCGGGAAGGTGCGAATCAGCGCAGATAGTGTTCGGTCAGTGCGGCCCACAGCGCCGCGCCGGTGAGGAGAATAGTGTCGTTAAAGTCGTAGCCCGGGTTATGCACCATGCAGCGGTCAGGCTCATCGCCAGCGCCAAGGGTGAAATAACAGCCATTGGGATTTTTCTCGAGCATGAACGCAAAGTCCTCGCTGCCCATAAACGCATTCACCTCCGTGACGGAATCCTGACCGAACAGATCGGTGGCGACGCTGCGCACCATCTCATTGGCTTGCGGATTGTTTTTCAGTACCGGGCTGCCATTAATGTGTCGAATGGTAGCCGTGGCATTGAAACTTTCCGCCTGCGCAACGGCGATATCATGGATGCGTTGTAGCACGGTTTGCCGCACGCTTTCATCCAGCGTGCGCACGGTAAGTTTCATCAATACTTTGTCGTTGATGATGTTGGGGGCATGTCCGGCCTGAATACTGCCTACGGTAACGACGGCAGGCTGAAAAGGGGTGATATTGCGCGAAACAATGGACTGCAAAGCGATAGTGATATGACAGGCAACCAGGGTGGCGTCTACGGTATGTTCTGGCACCGCACCGTGACCTCCCACGCCGTTAACCTCAATATGAAGGGTGTCCGAAGAGGCCATCATGGCGCCATCGCGTAGACCAATTTTTCCGACGGGCTGTGACGGCATATTGTGCAGACCAAAAATGTGGTCGCAGGGGAACAGGTCAAACAAACCGTCCTCTACCATAACGCGTCCGCCATACAGAAGTTCTTCCGCGGGCTGAAAAATAAGGTGCAGCGTGCCGTTAAAATTGCGGGTGCGTGCCAGGTACTCCGCTGCATACAGGAGCGTTGTGGTGTGGCCGTCATGGCCGCAGCCGTGGAATTTACCCTCAACGGTACTGCTCCAGGCCTTGCCGCTGTTTTCCTGCATAGGCAGCGCATCCATGTCGGCGCGCAGACCCAGGCGTTTAGGCCCGTTACCCACCTTCAGTGTGCCGACCACACCGGTTTTCGCCAGGCCGCGATGAACCTCATATCCCCATTCCTCAAGCAACGCCGCAACGCGATCGCTCGTATTGTGCTCCTCAAAACCAATTTCAGGATGCTGATGAAAATTGCGACGTAATTCAGTGAACTGGGCCTCTTTGCCGCGCAGAGCTTCGATAATTGGATGTGTCATTTTTGTTATCCTTTTTATGCCAAACGGTGATAATTTCGAGTCTATGACGATCGCACTGCCAGAAAATGCATTTTTTTGTTGTAAAGCGACGGTTTTGTTTTGATTGTTTTTCATACAATTCCGTTATGACAAAAAAGAGCCGGTCATTATTTGTCTTTGATGAGGGGAAAGATGAATCAGCGGGGAGATGAATTTTTGGTGGAGATCCAGGACATTCGCCACTGCGTGGAGGATGAAGGCGATACGCTAACGTTGCTCTGGGTGCTGGAAGGGCGGGCTGAGCTGAATACCGATGTGGGACGTGACATCCTGGAGGCCAATACCCTTGCCATCATCAACCGTCATCGGCGCTGGCAGTTCACGAGCGAAACGGCAAATATCACCCTGCGCGTGTCCCTTTCCGGGCGCTGGGTGGTCCAGCTCTGCAATGATTTTTTTGTCCATGATTACGCTATACCGGCAGAAGCCGGAGGCGTCTGGCCCCAATGCGATGCGCTTCGCGATCTGCTGCGCCAGCTTCTTGTGGTCACCCTCATCAACGACCCACACCGCTACCGGCTGGAGGCGTACCGCTGGCTGAGCGAGATATTGCTGTTGCTGACCAGCCGCTTTCAGCAGCCCGCCCGGTTTTTGTCCCGTGAACTTTCCCCAGCGCACAGCAAACGCATTGCCCGGGTGATAGAGCGGATCAATGCCAGTTATTCTCGCCGTATTACGCTTGCGGAAATCGCCGCGAGTGAATATGTCTCTGAAGCCTGGCTCTCTCGTCTCTTTAGAAAGGAAGTGGGGATCAGTTTCATGCAGTACATCACCACCCTGCGGCTGGAAAAGGCGGCTGACGCGCTCCGTCTGACGAACCGACCGCTGCATCAGATTGCGCTTGAGCAGGGTTTCGCCAGCACGCGTATGATGACCGATCGGTTTCGGCGTGTTCACAATATGTCCCCGGGTGAGTTTCGTAAGTCCCGACGCCAGCACCCGGAGGCCACACGTGTTCGTACGGACAGGTGTGAGCAGCGCTATCCGGTGGCCATGGATAAACTGTTTAGCCTGCTCAATGAACCGGTGGCGCGCGGCTGGGGAGCCTCCCCGCTTATCGATCGCCCGCAGCAGGAGCAGACACTGGATCTTGAGCAGCTTAATCCTCTCTCCACCTCGCTGCGTCGTATGCGGGTGGTCATTACCCTGCGTGAGCTCGACGATTTACTGCGTGAGGACGTTCGTCAGAATCTTGAAGCGATAAATGAGGCCATTCCCATAGAGGGAATTGATATCGCCGAACCTTTTCTCAGCAGCCGTCTGTTTGCCACCGGGTGGGATGACCCCCAGATGGCGGGCTACGCCTGCTGGTACAATCTGCATCAGCTCTTCACCTGGCTGGCAAAAAAGCAATGGACGGTGCTGCTGCACACCGGCGTGACGACCCGTCGCGATCTACTTGCCCGTTTTTTACAACGGTCGGTCAATCATTTTTCGCCCGAGATCACCGCGGGCTGGCACTTTGTCATGCACTGGTCAACACAGGCGAGTGAGGAGACCCGGGAGCAGGTCTGGCTGGCGCAGCAAAACGTCATACGCAACTATCTGCCACAGGCAAAGTTTGGTTTATGGCATCGATTTTCACCCGACAGCGCGGGCGTGAGCGACAATACCCTGTTCAGCTCAGCCATCCTGATGCAGGCCGATTTTCTTGCCTGTTCAGCCGATGCCAATGAACTTCTCGATCCTGCGCAGCGGGAGCCAGCCCAACTCTCTTCTACAGAAAATTATCCGGTACAGAAGATCCGCCAGATTATCGCCGCCCTTCGTCTGCGCAAATGTTCGCTTCCCGTCTGGCTTCTCTCCTGGAATACCCTCACCGGGAACACGCGGGCGACAAACGGCTGGTTTTTTCGTGGGGCGCTGCTGATGCAGAGCCTGCTCGGGCTATCGGAGCAGGTCTGGCTAGGGGGATTCTGGCTCAATTCGGGCCTTCAGGGTGAAGCTCGTGCGAACAATACCATCGATACGTCAAGCCTTGCGCTACAGTACAACCATGGTCTCCCACGGCCGGTTTATTGGGTACTCTGGCTCTGGCAACGCCTGCGGGGCGAGGTGCTGGTAAACGACGGGCGTGTTCTGCTCACGCGCCATCACAATGGTTACCAGTTGCTGCTGCGTAATGTGGTGGTTTTTAATCCGCTCCTTTCCAGTGAAGAAGCATTCATCCAGCGTTTTCGCCAGCAGTATCATTTACACCTGAAGGGAATGCGCGGTATTTGGCGAATTAAACGCCATCTTTTCGATCAGCATAACGGCGCGCTCTATCCGTTGCTTGAAGGGGTAGGCAGCGAAAGCGGCCCTGACGAAGAGATGTGGCGCTGGATAGCGCACAAAGCGCGTCCAACGCTTTCCCTGTACGATGAACGCATTGATGACGGCTGGCAACTGACAGAATCACTGGAGAGTAATGCGCTGGTGCTCTATGAGTTTACGCCGCTCGTGCCTCTTGAGGCCGAAACGGAGGAGATTCACTCCCCGCGGTAGACGCAGCCTGCCGTGCAGGTCTCTTTGATCATCACCGCGCTCAGCAGCGGCACAAGCGGTTTCATCTGATCCCAAATCCATTTCGCCAGCACTTCGCTGGTCGGGTTTTCAAGGCCCGGAATATCATTCAGATAGTAGTGATCGAGACGATCGTAGGTCGGCTTAAACGCGGCCTTCAGTTCGGCAAAGTCCATGATCCAGCCCGTATGGGGATCGACTTCACCGGTGATTTCAAGACGCACCATAAACGAGTGTCCATGCAGGCGGCCACATTTGTGCCCGGCAGGAACGTGTGGAAGGTGGTGTGCGGCTTCGAAGGTGAAATCTTTAAACAGTGTGGTGGACATCATAGCTCTCAGGAATGCGGAAAAAACCGCCGCATAGTACCGGAAAGCACAATTTTTATCATTAACTAAAACGGCTCTGAACGGTCACCGCCTCGTATTCATGGTGTTTATCGACTTTTGTTGTTTTATTTCATATGGTTATTTAATCGCTTTTATCGTTAAGAACGATAACTAAAACAGGTTAGTCCATTTGGTTATTAATTATTTCCATCCCTTCTTTAATTGTTATTATCCCCGCCGTTAACCTTATCTTCAGTTTGGATTTATTCGCTTAAAGTCCGCTTTGCTACTGGAACATAACGACGCATGACAACACAGGCCCCACCTTCAAATTTGCTTCCCCTTAACCCGGAGCAACTGGCGCGCCTCCAGGCCGCGACTTCCGATTTTTCACCCACCCAGCTTGCCTGGGTCTCCGGCTATTTCTGGGGAATGCTGAACCAGCAGCCGGGTGCTGTGGCAGGCGTCCCGCCAACGGCCGTTGAAATTCCTGCCATCACGCTTATCTCCGCTTCGCAAACGGGTAATGCCCGTCGTGTGGCCGAAGCGCTGCGTGATGACCTGCTCGCCGCGAAGCTGAACGTTAACCTGGTCAACGCCGGGGATTATAAATTCAAACAGATCGCGTCTGAAAAACTGCTGGTGGTGGTGGCGTCAACGCAGGGGGAAGGTGAGCCTGCTGAAGAAGCCGTCGCGCTGCATAAGTTCCTGTTCTCGAAAAAAGCACCAAAGCTCGAGGGCACCGCCTTTGCCGTCTTCGGCCTCGGTGATACGTCCTATGAATTTTTCTGCCAGTCCGGTAAAGATTTCGACAGCAAGCTGGCGGAGCTGGGCGCAGAGCGCCTGCTGGATCGCGTAGACGCTGACGTGGAATACCAGGCTGCCGCCGCCGAATGGCGGGCGCGCATCGTTGAGGTGCTGAAGGCCCGCGTCCCGAAAGAGACGCCAGCGCAGGCCGCCGTTACCGCAGCCGGCACCGTTAACGAAATCCACACCAGCCCTTACACGAAAGAGGCGCCACTGACGGCGAGCCTGTCGGTAAACCAGAAAATCACGGGCCGTGATTCAGAAAAAGACGTGCGCCATATCGAAATCGATCTCGGTGACTCTGGCCTGCGTTACCAGCCTGGCGATGCGCTGGGCGTCTGGTATCAGAACGATCCGGCGCTGGTGAAAGAGCTGGTCGAGCTGCTGTGGCTGAAAGGTGATGAACCGGTTATCGTGGACGGCAAAACGCTCTCGATCTCCGAGGCGCTCCAGTGGCATTTCGAACTGACGGTGAACACCGCCAACATCGTTGAAAACTACGCCACCTTAACCCGCAGCGAATCGCTCCTTCCGCTGGTCGGGGATAAGGCGAAGTTACAGCAATACGCGGCGACAACGCCGATTGTCGATATGGTGCGTTTCTCTCCGGCACAGCTGGATGCTGACGCGCTGGTCGGCCTGCTGCGTCCGCTGACCCCGCGCCTGTACTCCATCGCCTCCTCGCAGGCGGAAGTGGAAAACGAAGTCCACATCACCGTTGGCGTGGTGCGTTACGACATCGAAGGCCGCGCGCGCGCGGGTGGGGCGTCAGGCTTCCTGGCAGACCGCGTGGAAGAAGAGGGTGAAGTTCGCGTCTTTATCGAGCACAACGACAACTTCCGCCTGCCGGCGAACCCCGAAACGCCGGTGATTATGATTGGCCCAGGCACCGGTATTGCGCCATTCCGCGCCTTTATGCAGCAGCGTGCGGCAGACGACGCGCCGGGTAAAAACTGGCTGTTCTTCGGCAACCCGCACTTTACTGAAGATTTCCTCTACCAGGTTGAGTGGCAGCGCTACGTCAAAGAGGGCGTGCTGACCCGCATCGATCTGGCCTGGTCCCGCGATCAGAAAGAAAAAGTATACGTACAAGACAAACTGCGCGAACAGGGCGCAGAGCTGTGGCGCTGGATCAATGACGGCGCCCACATTTATGTCTGCGGCGACGCCAATCGCATGGCGAAAGACGTTGAGCAGGCACTGCTGGAAGTGATTGCCGAATTCGGCGGTATGGATGCCGAAACGGCGGATGAATTTTTAAGTGAGCTGCGCGTAGAGCGCCGTTATCAGCGAGATGTCTACTAATGAGCGAAAAACATCCTGGCCCACTGGTGGTCGAAGGCAAACTGACTGATGCCGAGCGCATGAAGGTAGAGAGCAACTACCTGCGCGGTACCATTGCCGAAGATTTAAATGACGGCCTGACCGGCGGTTTCAAAGGCGACAACTTCCTGCTGATCCGTTTCCACGGTATGTACCAACAGGACGACCGCGATATCCGCGCCGAGCGTGCCGAACAGAAGCTGGAGCCGCGTCACGCGATGCTGCTGCGCTGTCGTCTGCCGGGCGGGGTAATCACTACGAAACAGTGGCAGGCGATCGACAAGTTTGCCGGTGAAAACACAATCTACGGCAGCATTCGTCTGACCAACCGTCAGACCTTCCAGTTCCACGGCATTCTGAAGAAGAACGTCAAGCCGGTGCACCAGATGCTGCACTCCGTGGGTCTGGACGCGCTGGCGACCGCCAACGACATGAACCGTAACGTGCTCTGCACCTCGAACCCGTACGAATCTGAGCTGCACGCCGAAGCGTACGAGTGGGCGAAAAAAATCTCCGAACATCTGCTGCCACGTACCCGCGCTTATGCGGAGATCTGGCTCGATCAGGAGAAAGTCGCCACCACCGATGAAGAGCCGATCCTCGGTCAGACCTACCTGCCGCGTAAGTTTAAAACCACGGTGGTGATCCCGCCGCAGAACGATATCGACCTGCACGCCAACGACATGAACTTCGTGGCGATTGCCGAAAACGGCAAGCTGGTCGGCTTTAACCTGCTGGTGGGCGGCGGTTTGTCCATTGAGCACGGTAACAAGAAAACTTACGCCCGCACCGCGAGCGAGTTCGGCTTCCTGCCGCTGGAGCACACGCTGGCCGTGGCAGAGGCGGTGGTTACGACCCAGCGCGACTGGGGTAACCGTACCGATCGTAAAAACGCGAAAACCAAATATACCCTTGAGCGCGTAGGCGTCGAGACGTTCAAAGAAGAAGTGGAGCGTCGCGCGGGCATCAAGTTTGAGCCGATCCGCCCTTACGAATTCACCGGTCGCGGCGATCGCATCGGCTGGGTGAAAGGCATCGACAATAACTGGCACCTGACGCTGTTTATCGAAAACGGCCGTATTCTGGATTATCCGGGCCGTCCGCTGAAAACCGGCCTGCTGGAAATCGCAAAGATCCACAAAGGCGAGTTCCGTATTACCGCCAACCAGAACCTGATCGTCGCCAGCGTGCCGGAAAGCGATAAGGCGAGAATTGAAGAGCTGGCCCGCGAGCACGGGTTGATGAATGCGGTGAGCGCGCAGCGTGAAAACTCAATGGCCTGCGTGTCGTTCCCGACCTGTCCGCTGGCGATGGCCGAAGCCGAGCGATTCCTGCCGTCCTTCACTGATAAAGTGGAGGCGATTCTGGAAAAACACGGTATTCCGGACGAGCATATTGTTATGCGCGTGACGGGCTGTCCGAACGGCTGCGGCCGCGCGATGCTGGCCGAACTCGGTCTGGTAGGGAAAGCGCCGGGTCGCTATAACCTGCACCTGGGCGGTAACCGTATCGGGACACGTATTCCGCGTATGTTCCGCGAGAACATCACCGAGCCGGAAATTCTCGATTCCCTCGACGTGCTTATCGGACGCTGGGCGAAAGAGCGCGAAGCGGGTGAAGGCTTCGGCGACTTTACGGTACGTGCGGGCATCATTCGCCCGGTGCTCGATCCCGCAAGGGATTTCTGGGAGTAATCCATCCTTTGCCCGGTGGCGCTTCGCTTACCGGGCCTACGGGTTTTGTAGGCCGGGCAAACGCAGTGCCGCCCGGCGAAACAGGCAAACGAGGTTCTTATGTCCGTACTCGATCTAAACGCCCTTAATGACCTGCCAAAAGTTGAACGCATTCTGGCCCTGGCAGAAACTAACGCCCAACTGGAAAAGCTCGACGCCGAAGGGCGCGTGGCGTGGGCGCTGGAAAACCTGCCGGGAGACTATGTGCTTTCGTCGAGCTTTGGCATTCAGGCGGCGGTCAGTCTGCATCTGGTGAATCAGATCCGTCCGGACATTCCGGTGATCCTCACCGATACCGGCTATCTGTTCCCGGAGACCTATCAGTTTATCGACGAGCTGACGGACAAGCTCAAGCTGAACCTGAAGGTTTATCGCGCAACCGAAAGCGCGGCCTGGCAGGAGGCGCGTTACGGCAAGCTGTGGGAGCAGGGCGTTGAGGGCATTGAGAAATACAATGAGATCAACAAGGTCGAGCCGATGAACCGGGCGCTGAAAGAGCTGAACGCTCAGACCTGGTTTGCGGGCCTGCGCCGCGAGCAGTCCGGGAGCCGGGCCACGCTGCCGGTGCTGGCGGTGCAGCGCGGGGTGTTTAAAGTGCTGCCGATCATCGACTGGGATAACCGCACGGTGTACCAGTATCTGCAAAAGCACGGGCTGAAGTACCATCCGCTGTGGGATCAAGGCTACCTGTCGGTAGGCGACACCCATACCACGCGTAAATGGGAACCGGGAATGGCGGAAGAAGAGACGCGATTCTTTGGGCTGAAGCGCGAGTGCGGGCTGCACGAAGGGTAATTTTTTTTCGCCCGGTGGCGGCTACGCCTTACCGGGCCTACGTTTCGTGCCGTTGTAGGCCCGGTAAGCGCAGCGCCACCGGGCTTAATTGCATCAGGCTTTCCCCGCTTTCGCCAGCTCCTTCACCAGCGGCAGCATCACTTTCACGACATCCCGGCTGCGGTGCTCAATCCGCTGCGGCAGCGTTTTATCAATGTGCTGCTGGTTATCCAGCCGCACGTCATGCCAGCTGGTCCCGTTTGGGAACGCCTTCGATTTAGCGCGCTGCTGATAGCCATCTTTTTTGCCCAGCGCCCAGTTAGTCGCCTCGACGTACAGCACCGGAATGCCCGCCTTATCAAACACTTCACCGTCATTACAGCAGCCCGTGCCTTTGGGATAATCGGGGTTACCGCCCGGATTTGTCGCGGCATAGACGCCATGCGTGCGGGCAAGCGCCAGCGCGCGGTCGCGGGTGAGTTTACGTACGCTGCTCGGCGTGCTCTGTCCGCTATTAAAATAGAGCTTATCTCCCACGATCAGATTATCGAGGTTAATCACCAGCAACGTATTTTTCTTCTCCTCAGCGGTCATGCGCTTAAGGAGATTCTCAGCGCCGAGTTTTCCTTCTTCTTCACCGCTGGTCGCAACAAAGCGAATGCTGTATTTCGTCGGAATATTCTTCAGGCGTTCGGCCAGCTCAAGCATGACGCCCAGCCCCGCCGCATTGTCATCCAGTCCCTGAAGCGTCAGCCCGCCGAGGTTATTATCGACATCAGCGTCGCTCATCGGCGTGTAGGTATCAAGGTGCGCCATAATAATAATCTGCTCAGCCGCCTTTCCTTCGTGCGCCGCAATGACCGTGCTGCCGGTTACGTTATGCCAGTTCTGCGTTTTATTGCGTGAGGTATAGATGTAGCGGCTGTGGAAAGCGCGAATGTCGCTCTCATAGCCCATATCCGCAAATTGCTGACGAATATAGTCTGCCGAGAGCATTTCGGCTGGGGTTCCGGTCATGCGGCCCGGAAAGACCGTCGCAATATGCCGCGCCTGCATACTGGCTATTTCACCGTAAGATTGATTTTTTGCCTGAGCCGGAAGGATAAAGCAAACGCCGAGCGCCAGGGCAACGAATCGGTGGCGCATTGCGGAAAACATAGTGAGTCCTTAAAAACAGAGCAAAATTTTAACCCGCATAGTATGAAACTGTGATCGGGTAGACACAATTTGAATTGCGCTTAAATGCCCGAAATTTCGCGTGTTAAGCACTTTTTGATATTTGCTTTTCCACGGCGTTATTCCATTGAGTAACTACTCATTCCAATTCGTAATTTCATTCGATCTAAGCCGCCCCCTATAGTCCCTTTATTCCTGGTTGTTAGTGAGTTGTTGCCTGTGGACTATCTCCCCCTTTTTGCCGCCTTGAAAGACCGACCGGTATTGGTTGTCGGGACGGGTGAAATTGCCGATCGCAAAATCGCCTTCCTGCAACGCGCCGGGGCGCAGGTGCAGATCGTTGCAGAGGCGGATTTTGCAGAGTCTCAGATCGACAGCGTGGTACTGGTGATTGCGGCAACCGAAGATCGGGCGCTCAACAGCCGAATCTCCGCCGCAGCCCAGGCCCGTCACCGCCTGGTGAACGTGGTAGACGACCAGCCGTTATGTTCATTTATCTTCCCGTCGATTGTCGACCGCTCGCCGCTGCTGGTGGCGATCTCCTCCGGCGGCACCGCCCCGGTGCTGGCGCGCGTGCTGAGAGAAAAAATCGAAGCGCTGCTGCCGACCAGCCTCGGACGTATGGCGGAGAAGGCCAGCTACTGGCGCAACCATCTGAAAACGCGTCTGAGCAGCGTGACGGAACGCCGTCGCTTCTGGGAGCGTGTGTTTCGCGGCCGCTTTGCCAGCCTGATGCAGGCCGGTAACGAGACGGCGGCGCAACAAATCCTCGAAGACGAACTGGATAACCCCGGCAGTACGGGCGGGGAGATCATTCTGGTGGGCGCCGGGCCGGGCGATGCCGGGCTGCTCACGCTGCGTGGCCTCCAGGTTCTTCAGGATGCGGATGTCGTGTTCTACGACCACCTGGTCACCGACGGTATTCGCGAGCTGATCCGCCGTGACGCGGAGCAAATCTGCGTCGGCAAACGTGCCGGCGAGCACTCCGTGCCGCAGCACGACACCAATCAAATGCTGATTGCCGCCGCGAAAGCGGGCAAAACCGTGGTGCGCCTGAAAGGGGGCGATCCGTTTATCTTCGGTCGTGGTGGCGAGGAGTTGCAGGCGGCAGCCGAAGCGGGCGTCCCGTTCCAGGTGGTTCCCGGCATTACGGCGGCGTCTGCCGTCACGGCCTACGCCGGTATTCCGCTGACCCATCGCGATTACGCCCAGAGCGTGACCTTTGTGACCGGGCACTATAAAGCCGACAGCACGCCGTTTGACTGGTCGCATCTCGCCCAGAGCCGACAAACGCTGGCGATTTATATGGGCACGATGAAAGCGGCAGACATCAGCGAACAGCTTATTCAGCACGGTCGCGATGTGACGACGCCGATAGCGGTGATCTCCCGCGGGACACGCGTCGATCAGCATGTCGCCATCGGCACTTTACAAGACCTTGCAACCCTGGCGAAAGACGCCCCGATGCCCGCCCTGATCGTGGTGGGAGAAGTGGTGCAGTTGCACAGCTCGCTCGCCTGGTTCCAACACACAACCGACACAGAAGGCTTCGGCGCTTCTGTTGTAAATTTGGCTTAAGGAACGGTTATGGACCAAAAACGACTTACTCACCTGCGGCAGCTCGAAGCGGAAAGTATTCACATTATCCGCGAAGTGGCCGCCGAGTTCTCTAACCCGGTGATGATGTACTCCATCGGTAAAGATTCCAGCGTCATGCTGCACCTGGCGCGTAAAGCCTTTTATCCGGGGACGCTGCCGTTCCCGCTGCTGCATGTGGATACCGGCTGGAAATTCCGCGAGATGTACGAGTTTCGTGACCGTACCGCCAAAGCCTACGGCTGCGAGCTGCTGGTGCACAAAAACCCGGAAGGGGTGGCGATGGGCATCAACCCGTTCGTGCACGGCAGCGCCAAGCATACCGATATCATGAAAACCGAAGGGCTGAAGCAGGCGCTGAATAAATACGGTTTTGATGCGGCCTTCGGCGGCGCGCGGCGTGACGAAGAGAAATCCCGCGCCAAAGAGCGTATCTACTCTTTCCGCGACCGCTTCCACCGCTGGGACCCGAAAAACCAGCGTCCGGAGCTGTGGCACAACTACAACGGCCAGATCAACAAGGGCGAAAGCATTCGCGTCTTCCCGCTCTCCAACTGGACCGAGCTGGATATCTGGCAGTACATCTATCTGGAAAATATTGAGATCGTTCCGCTGTATCTGGCAGCAGAGCGCCCGGTCCTGGAGCGCGACGGCATGCTGATGATGATCGACGACGATCGCATTGATTTACAGCCGGGTGAAGTGATCAAAAAACAGATGGTCCGTTTCCGTACTCTCGGCTGCTGGCCGTTGACCGGCGCGGTGGAATCCAGTGCGCAGACGCTGCCGGAGATTATCGAGGAGATGCTGGTGTCGACCACCAGTGAGCGACAGGGCCGCGTGATTGACCGCGACCAGGCAGGCTCCATGGAGCTGAAGAAACGTCAGGGTTATTTCTAAGGAGCCGCCATGAATACGACTATTGCCCAACAAATTGCCGATGAAGGCGGCGTAGAAGCTTATCTGCACGCCCAACAGTACAAAAGTCTGCTGCGTTTCCTGACCTGCGGCAGCGTTGATGACGGGAAAAGTACCCTGATTGGTCGCCTGCTGCACGACACGCGACAAATTTACGAAGATCAGCTCTCTTCCCTGCACAACGACAGTAAACGCCACGGCACCCAGGGCGAAAAACTCGACCTGGCGCTGCTGGTGGACGGCTTGCAGGCGGAGCGCGAGCAGGGCATTACCATTGATGTCGCCTATCGCTACTTCTCTACCGAAAAGCGCAAATTTATTATCGCCGACACCCCGGGGCATGAGCAGTACACCCGTAACATGGCGACCGGCGCGTCCACCTGTGACCTGGCGATCCTGCTGATGGACGCCCGTAAAGGCGTGCTGGATCAGACGCGTCGTCACAGCTTTATCTCTACGCTGCTGGGGATCAAACACCTGGTGGTGGCGGTGAACAAAATGGATCTGGTGGACTACGGCGAAGCGCGATTCGACGAGATCCGCCAGAGCTACCTGACCTTTGCTGAACAGCTGCCGGGCAACCTCGATATTCGCTTTGTGCCGCTGTCGGCGCTGGAAGGGGATAACGTCGCCTCTCAGAGCGCGAACATGCCGTGGTACAGCGGCCCGACGCTGCTGGAGGTGCTGGAAACCGTTGAAATTCAGCGCGTGGTTGAGACCCAGCCGATGCGCTTCCCGGTGCAGTACGTAAACCGTCCGAACCTCGATTTCCGCGGCTTCTCCGGCACCCTTGCGTCCGGCTCGGTCAACGTGGGCCAGCGCGTGAAGGTGCTGCCGTCCGGCGTGGAATCGACCATTGCCCGTATCGTCACCTTTGATGGTGATCTGGACGAAGCAGGGGCAGGTGAAGCGGTAACCCTGGTGCTAAAAGACGAGATTGACATCAGCCGCGGCGATCTGCTGGTCGACGCGCAGGAAACGCTGGCGGCGGTGCAGGGCGCATCCATGGACGTGGTGTGGATGGCGGAACAGCCCCTGACCGCAGGCCAGAGCTATGACATTAAAATTGCCGGCAAGAAAACCCGCGCCCGCGTGGACGGCATTCAGTTCCAGGTGGACATCAACAACCTGACCCACCGTGACGTGAGCGAGCTGCCGCTGAATGGCATCGGTCTGGTGGATCTGACCTTCGACGAGCCGCTGGTGCTGGATCCGTATCAGCAGAATCCGGTGACGGGCGGGCTGATCTTTATCGACCGCCTGACCAACGTCACCGTCGGCGCCGGGATGGTCCGTGAACCAAACACGCAGGCTACCGTGGCCTCTGAGTTCAGCGCGTTTGAACTTGAGCTGAATGCGCTGGTGCGTAAACACTTCCCGCACTGGGGCGCACGCGATTTGCTGGGAGGCAAGTAATGGCTGCCCATGATGAGAACGTCGTCTGGCATCCTCATCCGGTCACCGTCGCCCAGCGCGAACAGCTCCACGGTCACCGTGGGGTTGTGCTGTGGTTTACCGGGCTGTCTGGCTCCGGTAAATCCACGGTGGCAGGCGCGCTGGAAGAGGCGCTGCATCAGCAGGGAGTGAGCACCTACCTGCTGGACGGCGACAACGTGCGTCACGGACTGTGCAGCGATTTAGGGTTCAGCGATGAAGACCGTAAAGAGAACATTCGCCGGGTGGGAGAAGTCGCCAGCCTGATGGCGGATGCCGGGCTGGTGGTGCTGACGGCGTTTATCTCACCGCACCGCGCCGAACGTCAGATGGTGCGTGAGCGCGTGGGCCGGAATCGCTTCATTGAAGTGTTTGTGGATACGCCGCTGGCAATCTGCGAAGCGCGCGATCCGAAAGGGCTGTATAAAAAAGCCCGCGCGGGAGAGCTGCGAAACTTCACCGGTATTGACTCGGTTTACGAAGCGCCTGAATCCCCTGAGATTCATCTGGAAGGTCAACAATTGGTAACAAATTTAGTAAGCCAATTATTAGACCTGCTCAGACGGGACGATATTATCAGATCCTGAGACGGTATCGTTCGGGAGCTGTCTTCCCGAGCGATGAGTCACGGTCACAGGATTAGCTATGCGCAACAGTGAAAACTACATGATTACCACCGGGTCGGAACCGTTAACGACCGACGACGAGACGACCTGGTCCTTCCCTGGGGCGATTGTCGGCTTTGTGTCGTGGCTACTGGCGCTGGGTATCCCGTTTTTGATCTACGGTGGAAACACCCTCTTTTTCTTCCTCTATACCTGGCCTTTCTTCCTGGCGCTGATGCCCGTTGCGGTTGTGGTGGGCGTGGCGCTGCACTCCCTTTTCAACGGCAAGCTCCTGTATAGTACGCTCATCACTATCGCCACCGTTGTGGTCATCTTTGGCCTGCTGTTTTTATGGCTGATGGGCTAACTTACGGCATAATTAAAACCCCGCAGTAGAGTCCAGCGGAAAGTTATGGGATGATGATGCCGTTTTTTCAGGGGGCAGGATGGGTAAACTAACGCTGCTGTTGCTGGCTTTGCTGGTCTGGCTGCAATATTCGCTGTGGTTCGGCAAAAACGGACTGCACGACTACAGCCGGGTGAGCGATGACGTCGCGGCACAGCAGGCGACAAACGCCAAACTTAAAGCGCGTAACGATCAACTTTTTGCTGAAATTGATGACCTCAATGGCGGCCAGGAGGCGATTGAGGAGCGCGCACGCAATGAACTTAGTATGACTAAGCCGGGCGAAACGTTTTATCGCCTGGTTCCGGATGCGTCTAAACGCAATCAGGGCTCCGCACAAAACAATCGATAATCAGGCCCAGGATTACGACATGGCAGCAACTTTTTCGGACGTCTGTGCCGTGGTGCCGGCCGCAGGTTTTGGCCGGCGTATGCAGACAGAATGTCCTAAGCAGTATCTCTCAATTGGCGATAAAACGATCCTCGAGCACGCCGTGGCGGCGCTGCTGGCGCATGCCCGGGTGAAACGCGTTGTTATTGCCATCAGCCCCGGCGATGCACGTTTTGCGCAGCTCCCGCTGGCGAATCATCCTCAGATTACCGTCGTTGACGGCGGCGCAGAGCGGGCTGACTCCGTTCTGGCGGGCATTCAGGCTGCCGGGAACGCGCAGTGGGTGCTGGTGCACGATGCCGCGCGTCCCTGTCTGCATCACGACGATCTGTCGCGTCTGCTGGCCCTGAGTGAAACCAGTAAAGTGGGCGGCATTCTGGCCGCCCCGGTGCGTGACACCATGAAGCGTGCCGAACCGGGTAAACCGGCGATTGCCCACACCGTCGAGCGCGTCGATCTATGGCACGCGCTGACGCCACAATTTTTTCCCCGCGAATTACTCCACGACTGCTTAACGCGAGCGCTTAAAGAAGGTGCGACCATTACGGACGAAGCCTCGGCGCTGGAGTATTGCGGTTTCCACCCCACGCTTGTTGAAGGGCGCGCTGATAATATAAAAGTGACGCGCCCGGAAGACTTACAACTCGCGGAATTTTATCTTACCCGTACGACCCCTCAGGAGAAGGCATAATGCGTATTGGACACGGTTTTGATGTACACGCCTTTGGCGGCGTTGGCCCAATTATCATTGGCGGCGTGCGCATTCCTTACGAAAAAGGTCTGCTGGCGCATTCTGATGGCGACGTGGCGCTGCATGCGCTGACCGACGCGCTGCTGGGTGCCGCCGCGCTGGGCGACATTGGCAAATTGTTCCCGGACACCGATCCTGCTTTTAAAGGCGCAGACAGCCGCGAACTGCTGCGCGAAGCCTGGCGTCGTATTCAGGCCAAAGGCTACACCCTCGGCAACGTTGATGTGACGATCATTGCTCAGGCACCAAAGATGCTGCCGCACATCCCTCAGATGCGCGTGTTTATCGCTGAAGATCTGGGTTGCCATATGGACGACGTCAACGTCAAAGCGACCACCACGGAGAAGCTGGGCTTTACCGGTCGTGGCGAAGGCATTGCCTGTGAAGCCGTGGCGCTGCTGGTGAAGGCGGCCAAATGACGGATTTC
This sequence comes from Enterobacter cloacae complex sp. S2, assembly GCF_015159675.1. Lineage (NCBI taxonomy): Bacteria > Pseudomonadati > Pseudomonadota > Gammaproteobacteria > Enterobacterales > Enterobacteriaceae > Enterobacter > Enterobacter cloacae complex sp. S2. Next base: position 27,592 of record NZ_JADDTS010000001.1, on the reverse strand, counting down.
GACAATCTGACGTATCTGCACGGTAAACCGCAGGGCAAGGGTCTGCTGAAAGCCAACCCTGAAGATTTCGTGGTAGTGGAAGATCTGGGTTTTGAGCCGGACGGCGAAGGCGAGCACATCCTGGTGCGCATTCTGAAAAACGGCTGCAACACCCGCTTCGTGGCGGACGCGCTGGCAAAATTCCTCAATATTCACGCCCGCGAAGTGAGCTTTGCCGGTCAAAAAGATAAACATGCCGTGACCGAACAGTGGCTTTGCGCCCGCGTGCCCGGCAATGCCATGCCCGATTTAAGCAAATTTGAGCTTGAGGGCTGTAAGGTACTGGAGTACGCCCGCCATAAACGCAAATTGCGTCTGGGCGCACTGAAAGGCAATGCCTTTACCCTGGTGTTGCGCGAAGTGACCGAACGCGAGGACGTTGAAAAACGCCTGAAGGCCATTAACGAACGCGGCGTACCAAACTATTTCGGCGCTCAGCGCTTTGGTATCGGTGGTAGCAACCTGCTGGGCGCGCTGCGCTGGGCGCAAAGCGGTGCACCGGTGCGTGATCGTAATAAACGCAGTTTTTGGTTGTCGGCGGCCCGCAGTGCGTTGTTTAATCAGATTGTGAGCGAACGGCTGAAAAAACCGGACGCGAATCAAGTTGTTGTCGGCGATGCGCTACAATTAGCGGGACGCGGAAGCTGGTTTGTGGCAACGGCCGAAGAGATGGCCGATGTCCAGTCGCGCGTGGACGCTAAAACGCTGATGATTACCGCCGCCTTGCCGGGTTCAGGCGACTGGGGAACCCAGGGCGAGGCGCTGGCCGCTGAGCAGTCAGCGGTGGCGGATGCGCCAGAATTACAATCGTTGCTGGTGCGGGAAAAGGTCGAGGCGGCACGCCGTGCGATGCTCCTCTACCCGCAACAGCTGAGCTGGAACTGGTGGGATGACGTAACCGTCGAGTTACGCTTCTGGCTGCCGGCAGGTAGCTTTGCCACCAGTGTTGTCAGGGAACTTATCAACACGTCGGGTGATTATGCGAATATTGCTGAGTAACGATGACGGGATCCATGCGCCAGGTATTCAGACGCTGGCGAAACACCTCCGCGAATTTGCGGATGTGCAGGTCGTGGCTCCCGATCGTAACCGCAGTGGCGCGTCTAACTCATTGACGCTGGAATCTTCACTTCGCACCTTTACCTTTGAGAATGGCGATATTGCCGTCCAGATGGGGACGCCGACCGACTGCGTGTTTCTGGGCGTGAACGCGCTGATGCGCCCGCGGCCGGACGTTGTGGTCTCCGGCATCAATGCCGGGCCAAATCTTGGCGATGATGTGATTTACTCCGGCACCGTGGCTGCGGCGATGGAAGGGCGTCACCTGGGGTTTCCGGCGCTGGCGGTCTCGTTAAACGGTCACACCCACTATGACACAGCCGCCGCGGTGACCTGCTCCATTCTCCGTGCGCTTGGCCGCGAGCCTCTGCGTACCGGACGTATCCTCAATATTAACGTGCCGGACCTCCCGCTGGACGAGATCAAAGGGATCCGCGTGACGCGCTGTGGCAGTCGCCATCCTGCCGATCAGGTTATTCCCCAGCAGGATCCGCGCGGCAATACCCTGTACTGGATCGGCCCGCCGGGAGATAAATGCGATGCCGGGCCAGACACCGACTTCGCTGCGGTGGATGAAGGGTACGTTTCCGTTACGCCGTTGCACGTAGATTTAACCGCTTATAGCGCGCATGATGTGGTGTCGGACTGGTTAGATCGGGTCGGAGTGAACGCGCAATGGTAAGTAAACGTGTACAAACTCTTCTGGAACAATTACGCGCACAGGGGATCGCCAACGAGCAGGTGCTGAACGCGCTTGCCCAGGTTCCCCGTGAGAAGTTTGTAGATGAGGCGTTTGAACACAAAGCGTGGGAAAACGTGGCGCTGCCCATTGGGCAAGGCCAGACGATTTCGCAGCCCTACATGGTGGCGCGTATGACGGAGCTTCTGGAGCTAACGCCAGAGTCCCGGGTGCTGGAAATTGGCACCGGTTCAGGGTATCAAACCGCGATCCTGGCTCACCTTGTGCACCATGTCTGTTCGGTGGAACGGATTAAAGGGTTGCAGTGGCAGGCGCGCCGTCGCCTGAAACAGCTTGATTTACATAATGTATCGACACGCCACGGCGATGGATGGCAGGGTTGGCAGGCTCGCGCCCCGTTTGACGCCATCATTGTCACGGCAGCGCCACCTGAAATCCCCACTGCGCTTCTTTCGCAGCTGGACGAGGGTGGCATTCTTGTATTGCCCGTCGGCGATGAGCAGCAGCTTTTGAAGCGCGTTCGTCGACGCGGCGGCGAGTTTATTATCGATACCGTGGAAGCCGTGCGCTTTGTGCCCCTGGTTAAGGGCGAACTGGCCTGAGACTCGGATTTTTCCAGGGTTATTAAGGCAAATTCAGCGTATGGTGTGGCGCGATAGATTCGTGCCATCACGGTTATTTTTAAGTCACTGGTAGTTAACACATTCCTGGGGGATAAATGAGCGCGGGAAGCCCAAAATTCACCATCAGCCGTGTTGCGGCATTATCACTGGTTTCGCTCTGGCTGGCAGGCTGTACAAGTTCAAATAACGCGCCTGCGCCCGTCAGTTCCGTTAATGGAACCAGCGGCTCGGGTAACACGTCCAGCGGAATGTTGATCACCCCTCCGCCTAAAATGGGCACCTCAACGGCGCAGCAAACTCCGCAGATCCAGCCGGTTCAACGTCCAGTTACGCAGCCTACGCAGATTCAGGCAGTGGAACAGCCTGTTCAGACTGAAAATGGCCGCATAGTGTATAACCGTAAGTATGGGAACATTCCGAAAGGTAGCTATACCGGCGGCAGCACCTATACCGTGAAGCGCGGCGATACGCTGTTCTATATTGCCTGGATCACCGGGAACGATTTCCGCGATCTTGCACAGCGAAACAACGTCCAGGCCCCGTATGCTCTGGAAGTCGGGCAAACGCTTCAGGTTGGCAACGCGACGGGGACACCGCTTACGCCAGGCAACACCGTTTCAGCGGCCGACGTAACTGCGCAAAATAACAGCGTTACTCCTGCACAAAAAACCACCACGGTGGTTGCTTCACAACCTGTAATTACGTATTCTGAGGATTCAGGTGATCAGAGTGCTAACAAAATGTTGCCGAATAATAAAGGTACTGCGACTGTTGTCACAGCACCGACTACGGCACCTGTGGTTAGCTCTACTGTACCGACTGCAAGCAGTCAGAATGCCAGCTCGTCAATCACCACCTGGCGCTGGCCAACTGACGGCAAGATTATCGAGAACTTCGCTACCTCTGAGGGGGGCAACAAAGGGATCGATATCGCAGGCAGTAAAGGACAGGCAATCATCGCGACCGCAGACGGACGCGTTGTCTATGCCGGTAACGCACTGCGCGGTTACGGTAATCTTATTATCATCAAACATAACGATGATTACCTGAGTGCCTACGCCCATAACGACACTATGCTGGTCCGGGAACAACAAGAAGTTAAGGCGGGGCAAAAAATCGCTACCATGGGTAGCACCGGAACCAGTTCTACACGCTTGCATTTTGAAATTCGTTACAAGGGGAAATCCGTAAACCCGCTGCAATATTTACCGCAGCGATAAATTGACGGGGCATGCCAGCCAGGGTGTCTCGTCCAGGGATCACGGGTAGGAGCCACCTTTATGAGTCAGAATACGCTGAAAGTTCATGATTTAAATGAAGACGCGGAATTTGATGAGAACGGATCAGAGGCTTTTGACGAAAAAGCCTTAGTAGAAGAGGAACCCAGTGATAACGATTTGGCTGAAGAAGAGCTGTTATCGCAGGGTGCCACACAGCGTGTGCTGGACGCGACTCAGCTTTACCTTGGGGAGATTGGTTACTCCCCACTGCTAACGGCCGAAGAAGAAGTCTATTTCGCACGTCGTGCTTTGCGTGGTGATGTTGCCTCGCGTCGTCGCATGATCGAAAGTAACCTGCGACTGGTCGTGAAAATTGCCCGCCGTTACGGCAATCGTGGTCTGGCTCTGCTGGATCTGATTGAAGAGGGCAACTTAGGTCTCATCCGCGCAGTTGAGAAGTTTGACCCGGAACGCGGGTTCCGTTTCTCAACCTACGCGACCTGGTGGATTCGTCAGACCATCGAACGGGCTATTATGAACCAGACCCGTACGATTCGACTGCCGATCCACATCGTCAAAGAGTTGAATGTTTATCTGCGTACCGCGCGCGAGTTGTCCCATAAACTGGACCACGAGCCAAGTGCGGAAGAGATTGCAGAGCAACTCGACAAACCGGTTGATGACGTAAGCCGTATGCTGCGTCTCAACGAGCGCATTACCTCGGTTGACACCCCGCTGGGTGGTGACTCCGAAAAAGCGCTGCTGGACATCCTGGCCGATGAAAAAGACAACGGCCCGGAAGACACCACGCAGGACGATGACATGAAACAGAGCATCGTCAAATGGCTGTTCGAACTGAACGCCAAACAGCGTGAAGTGCTGGCACGTCGTTTCGGTTTACTGGGGTATGAAGCTGCGACACTGGAAGATGTCGGCCGTGAGATTGGCCTGACCCGTGAACGTGTTCGTCAGATTCAGGTTGAAGGGCTACGCCGCCTGCGTGAAATCCTGCAAGGGCAAGGTCTGAATATCGAAGCGCTGTTCCGCGAGTAAGCAACCATTCGTCAGAAAAGGCCCGTCGTGAGACGGGCCTTTTTTATGCCTTACGATTGCGCCGTTTCGTGCAGCAAACGCCAGGTGATGTTATCCCCTTCCTGATTAAGCACCGCGGTTGACCAGCGCACGTTGACGGGCTGGCCTGGCCGGGTTTGCGTCTCCCGGTAATGGAGCACCGCGCCGTTGTCCCATGTCTGAAGCGTCGTTAGCGCATCAATGCCGATCCTGAGCCCGGGTCGGGTTCCCCGCTGCGCATATAAAAATTGGGCCAGAGCGTGATGATCTAAATGGGCGCCACTCGTTGGAACCATCAGAAAATCCGGACGGAAACGGGCGAGCAGGGCGTCCCGATCGCCTTCGCCTGCACCTAACCAGTTTTCAAGGGCGACGTGGATGTCGAGGATCTCTTGTTCGAAATGGGTCATGGTTGCTCCTGTTGCAGTTGCGCAAGTAACTGCGTGTTATTAAGACGGTAGACGTACAGTACGGGCAGCAGAGTGATAACTGCGGCAAAAATAAACATCCCGTGCCAGGCGGCCAGCGGCGTAAAATAAGCTTGCATGAAGCTCAGCGCCTGCGCCAGCAGCACGGCACCCGCAAAAAAGCTCAACTGACGATTCAGATTCCACAGCGCACTGGCATCAGGCATATCTTCCCGCCGCATTGTCAAAAACGCGCTGCTCTGAGCCGTACTGCTGCAAAGGCTTCCCCCCGCACCCATTAACGCAAACGCAACGGCAGGTAACAGCATAGCCGGGCCGACGTTAATTAAAAGCAGAATGCCCGTTGCCTGCAAAAGGCAACCGATGACCACCAGCGGCCGCGGGCCGATACGGTTGAAATAGCGTCCTGTCGCGGTGATAGCCAAAAACGATGCCACAGACCACGGCAGCATAAGCATGCCCGTTGCGGTGGGCGTCATATTGGCCTCGCTCTGAAGGTAATACATGCCCGTTACGTTCACGCCAATAAAGATGCCGGGTACGCACACATAGATAAGCATGGATAAGCGCAACAGCGGATCCGTCAGCAAAGACAGGTTTACTATTCTGGTGGTGTTTATCGGTGACGGTTCTGTTTTAAGCCACGCGCAGGCCAAAACAAAGGTGACAATGGCGACGGGCAGGGTGGCAAAAAATATCCAGCGCCAGCTGAATGTCTGAACCAGCATGCCGCCCACAGCCGGTGAGCAGGCGGGGGCAAGCAGCGCGACCAGCATCACCGCCGAGGTGAGTCTGGCCCGCTCATGAGGCTTAAACTGTTGCCAGGTCAGCGCCTGACCAACCGGGATCAGTAAACCCCCTCCGGCGCCCTGCACGACGCGCCAGGCAATCAAACTTTCCAGCGAAGATGAGAGACCCGCCGCAACGGAGGCCGCGCTAAAGAGAAGCAGTGAGAGCAGAATAACGCGCTTCGGCCCGACGCGGCGCGTCAGAATACTGCTGAATGGGATGACTAACGTCAGCCCGGCAATGTATCCGTTACTTACCCAGGCAAGCGCGGAAGGTGTGGTATTGAATGCGTGAGCCATCGCCGGAAAGGCGACGCTGGCAATAAACATGTTTATCAAATCAAGGAAAAAGCCGAGCAGAAAGACGACGGCGATTTTGCTGCGATACGTCATGGAAGTTCCTCCGGTGAGGTGGCGTATCGTATCGGCCCGCGCGTTACGGATAAACGCGACAAAGGACGATATACTGTCAACATTATTTTGACAGTTAACCAGGCAAGCGATGCTTAATTTACAGCGTACGGCGATGTTTATCGCCGTAGCGGACACCGGCAGTTTCACCGCCGCGGCGGAGGCGATGGGGCTGACAAAAGCGGTGGTCAGCTTTCATATTCGTCAGCTTGAAGAGGAGCTGGGCGTCACCCTGTTGCTGCGAACCACCCGACGCCTGACGCTGACCGAAGCGGGGAAGCTCTTTCATCAACGAAGCGTGATGCTGTTACGGGATGCAGAGCGATTGCAGGATGATGTTCGCGCCAACCACGCCGGGCTGACGGGAGAACTGCGGATCACCACCACGCCCGAGTATGGCTCGCAGGTGGTGGTGCCTTTGCTGGCTGAGTTTAGCCAGCTGCACCCTGATCTCCGCGTGCGGCATGTCTCGTCCTCTTTGCATGCCGATCTTATCGCCGAGCGCTTCGATGTCGCTATCCGGCTCGGCACGCTTGCAGATTCGCGCTACCACGCCGCGTTGATGACCTCCTTCACCATCCTGCCCGTGGCGACGCCATGCTGGCTGGCAAACCATCCGGTTGACTCGCTGGAGCAGCTGGCGGAAGCGGACTGGATCATTCACGAGCGTTTAACGTCGCCGCTGCGCTGGCAGGTGAGAGGCGTTGATCGGCATCCGGTTTCCTTTGAGATCAGAAAAGCGCCGCGCCTGTATGCAGACAGTGCCCAGGCGTTGATGGCTTTTGCCCTCGCGGGATGTGGCGTGGCGCTGTTGCCGGAGTGGCTGGTGCGTAACGCACTGGATACAGGGACGCTGGTCTCGCTGTTACCGGAGTACACGTTTGCTCAGCAGGGCATCTATGCTGTTTATCCCGATGCCCGGCATGTGCCCGCGAAAGTGCGAACATTTATTGATTTTATGCGCGTCAGGGTTACTTAACCCTGCATCATCTTTTTAATGAGCGCTGAAAATTGCTCTCGTTCCGCGCCGTTAAGGCGCCCTAAAAACGCCTCATCCACCTCATTTCCAATCGGTTTACTGCTCTCAAGCAGGGCCTCACCTTCGGCCGTCAGAAAGACAAACCGACGGCGCTTGTCTGCCGGATCGTGCTCGCGCCTGACCAGGCCGCGTGCTTCCATGCGGCTCAGCATTTCTGCCAGCGTCGCTTTGGTGCTCACCGCGACTTCAGTCAGGGCAACCTGCTCAATGCCAGGATTTTCAGCAATTGACCGCATCACCGCATATTGTGGTTTGGTCAGTTCGGGCAATGCGTGTTGCCACTGGGCGGTATGCTGTTGAAAAAGCTGACGTAGCAGGTGAAAAGCTTCTTGTCTTAACTCCATGGACACTCCGACGGAAAAATACTCCCTCTATGATAGCCGCTCTCGGGCTGAATTTTAACGCGAGAGTTTTTAGCGAATAGTGTGATCGTATGCGAACGATCTTGTCAGCAGCAGGATCGAGGCGTAGTTTAGTTAATATGTTCGTATACGAACAAACTAATTGAGGTGCTGAATGAGATTGATTGTGGGAATGACGGGCGCGACGGGTGCGCCATTAGGCGTGGCGTTGTTGCAGGCGCTGCGGGAAATGCCGGAGGTGGAAACGCATCTGGTGATGACGAAGTGGGCAAAAACCACGATTGAGCTGGAAACGCCCTTCACTGCGCATGACGTTGCCGCACTGGCGGATGTCGTCCATAGCCCGGCCGATCAGGCTGCCACCATCTCATCCGGCTCGTTTCGCACCGACGGCATGATCGTCATTCCGTGCAGCATGAAAACGCTGGCGGGTATCCGCGCGGGCTATGCCGAAGGGCTGGTAGGGCGTGCGGCAGACGTGGTGCTGAAAGAGGGACGCAAGCTGGTGCTGGTTCCGCGTGAGACGCCGCTCAGCACCATCCATCTTGAGAACATGCTTGCCCTTTCCCGCATGGGCGTGGCGATGGTGCCGCCTATGCCTGCGTACTACAACCACCCGCAAACCGCCGATGACATAACCCAGCATATCGTGACCCGCGTTCTGGACCAGTTTGGTCTGGAGCATAAAAAAGCCCGACGCTGGGAAGGTTTGCAGGCAGCGAAACATTTTTCACAGGAGAATAAAGATGGCATTTGATGATTTGAGAAGCTTCTTGCAGGCGCTCGATGAGCAAGGGCAGCTGCTGAAAATTGAGGAAGAGGTAAACGCTGAGCCGGATTTAGCCGCCGCCGCCAACGCTACCGGACGCATTGGCGATGGTGCGCCTGCGCTGTGGTTCGATAATATTCGCGGCTTCACCGATGCCCGTGTGGTGATGAACACTATCGGCTCGTGGCAAAACCACGCTATTTCGATGGGGCTGCCAGCGAATACCCCGGTGAAAAAACAGATCGACGAGTTTATTCGTCGCTGGGACAAATTCCCCGTCTCGCCAGAGCGTCGTGCAAATCCGGTCTGGGCGCAGAACACGGTGGACGGGGAAGACATCAACCTGTTCGACATTCTGCCGCTGTTCCGCCTGAACGACGGTGACGGGGGCTTTTATCTCGATAAAGCGTGCGTTGTCTCCCGCGATCCGCTCGACCCCGATCACTTCGGCAAGCAGAACGTCGGGATTTACCGTATGGAAGTGAAGGGCAAGCGTAAGCTCGGCCTGCAACCGGTGCCGATGCATGATATCGCGCTGCATCTGCATAAGGCAGAAGAGCGCGGCGAAGACCTGCCTATTGCCATTACGCTGGGTAACGATCCGATCATCACCCTGATGGGCGCCACGCCGCTGAAATACGATCAATCCGAGTATGAGATGGCCGGTGCGCTACGCGAAAGCCCGTATCCGATTGCGACGGCTCCGCTGACCGGTTTTGATGTGCCGTGGGGGTCGGAAGTGATCCTGGAAGGGGTGATTGAAGGCCGAAAACGTGAGATTGAAGGGCCATTCGGTGAGTTTACCGGACACTACTCCGGCGGGCGCAACATGACGGTCGTGCGCATTGATAAAGTCTCTTACCGCACAAAACCCATTTTCGAATCTCTCTACCTGGGGATGCCGTGGACCGAGATTGATTATCTGATGGGGCCCGCTACCTGCGTGCCGCTCTATCAGCAGCTGAAGGCGGAATTCCCGGAAGTGCAGGCGGTAAACGCCATGTACACCCACGGCCTGCTGGCGATTATCTCCACCAAAAAACGATACGGCGGTTTTGCCCGTGCGGTCGGGCTCCGCGCCATGACCACGCCACACGGTCTGGGTTACGTGAAAATGGTGATTATGGTGGATGAGGACGTCGATCCGTTTAACCTGCCGCAGGTGATGTGGGCGCTGTCATCGAAGGTCAATCCGGCTGGCGATCTGGTGCAGCTACCGAATATGTCTGTGCTCGAGCTTGACCCCGGCTCCAGCCCGGCGGGGATCACTGACAAGCTGATCATTGATGCCACTACCCCTGTTGCCCCGGACAACCGTGGTCATTACAGCCAGCCGGTACAGGATCTCCCTGAAACCAAAGCCTGGGCCGAAAAACTGACCGCGATGCTGGCGGCACGTCAATAAGGAGGAAAAAATGATTTGTCCACGTTGTGCCGATGAACAAATTGAAGTGATGGCAACATCACCGGTGAAAGGTGTCTGGACGGTATACCAGTGTCAGCACTGTCTGTATACCTGGCGCGATACCGAACCGCTGCGCCGTACCAGCCGCGAGCATTACCCGGAAGCGTTCCGCATGACGCAGAAGGATATTGATGAGGCACCGCAGGTGCCGACGATCCCGCCGCTGCTGTAATAAAAAGCCCGGAGGTGCTGCGCTTACCGGGCGATAATATTGTGCGGTCTTTTGCCCGGTGGCGCTACGCTTACCGAGCCTACGGGTTTTGTAGGCCGGGTAAGGCGAAGCCGCCACCCGGCAAAAAAGACCGCAGAGAACTAAACCAGACTCTTCAACCGATAAATCCACTCCAGCGCCTGACGCGGCGTCAGCGAATCCGGATCGAGATTTTCCAGCGCTTCCACAGCCGGAGAGGTCTCTTCCGGCACCGCCAGCAGTGACATCTGCGTACCATCTATCTGCGTAGCTGCCGCATTCGGTGACAAACTTTCCAGCTCACGCAATTTCTGACGCGCGCGCTTAATCACCTCTTTCGGCACACCCGCCAGCGCGGCGACGGCCAGGCCATAGCTCTTGCTTGCCGCGCCGTCCTGCACCGTGTGCATAAAGGCGATGGTGTCGCCGTGCTCAAGCGCATCAAGGTGAACGTTAGCCACGCCTTCCATTTTCTCTGGCAGCTGTGTCAGTTCGAAATAGTGCGTCGCGAACAGCGTCAGCGCCTTGATTTTATTCGCCAGACTTTCCGCGCACGCCCAGGCCAGGGACAGGCCGTCATAGGTGGAGGTACCGCGTCCTACTTCGTCCATCAACACCAGACTGTTCTCTGTCGCGTTATGCAGAATGTTGGCGGTTTCGGTCATCTCGACCATAAAGGTAGAGCGACCGCTCGCCAGATCGTCCGCCGCACCCACACGGGTGAAGATACGGTCGACAGGGCCAATCTCAACCTTCTGCGCCGGAACGTAGCTGCCGATGTAGGCGAGCAGCGCGATAAGGGCTGTCTGGCGCATATAGGTACTTTTACCGCCCATATTGGGGCCGGTAATGATCAGCATTCTTCGCTGCGGTGACAGGTTCAACGGGTTGGCAATAAACGGCTCGTTCAGCACCTGCTCAACCACCGGATGGCGACCTTCGGTAATGCGAATGCCGGGCTTGTCAGTAAAGGTTGGACAAGTGTAGTTCAGCGTTTCGGCGCGCTCGGCCAGGTTTACCAGCACATCCAGCTCGGCCAGCGCAGCGGCGCTCATTTGAAGGTCAGCCAGATGCGGCATCAGGATGTCGAACAGCTCGTCATACAGCTGTTTCTCCAGCGCCAGCGCTTTACCTTTCGACGTGAGCACTTTGTCTTCGTACTCTTTCAGCTCGGGAATAATGTAGCGCTCGGCATTTTTCAGCGTCTGGCGGCGAACGTAGTGAATCGGTGCCAGGTGGCTCTGCCCACGACTGATCTGGATATAGTAACCGTGTACGGCGTTGTAGCCGACTTTCAGGGTGTCGAGCCCCAGACGTTCACGCTCGCGGATTTCCAGCTTATCCAGATAATCCGTCGCGCCATCGGCCAGCGCACGCCATTCGTCCAGCTCTTCGTTATAACCCGGAGCAATAACCCCGCCATCCCGCACCAGAACAGGCGGCGCATCAATGATGGCGCGTTCCAGCAGTTCGCGAAGCTCGGTAAATTCGCCCATGGTTTCGCGCAGCTTTTGCACTGGCGCGCTGTCGATCTCTCCCAGCTGAGCGCGCAGTTCCGGCAACTGCTGGAAAGCGTGACGCATACGGGCGAGATCGCGTGGACGCGCGGTGCGCAATGCCAGGCGCGCCAGGATACGCTCAAGATCACCCACCTGACGCAGCACCGGCTGCAATTCGGTGTAACGATCCTGCAATGCGGCAATGGTTTGCTGACGGCCAATCAGCGTTTCGGTGTTGCGGATCGGCATATGCAGCCAGCGTTTGAGCATACGGCTGCCCATGGGGGTAACCGTGCTGTCAAGAACCGACGCCAGCGTATTTTCCATGCCGCCAGCGAGGTTCTGCGTGATCTCCAGGTTGCGGCGCGTGGCGGCATCCATGATGATGCTGTCCTGCTGACGCTCCATGGTAATTGAACGGATATGGGGCAGGGCGGTACGCTGCGTATCCTTCACGTACTGCAACAGGCAGCCTGCAGCACATAGCCCGCGCGGGGCATTTTCCACACCAAAGCCAATCAAATCGCGCGTGCCAAATTGCAGGTTCAGCTGCTGGCGCGCGGTATCAATTTCGAACTCCCACAGTGGACGACGACGCAGGCCGCGGCGACCTTCAATCAGCGCCATCTCGGCGAAATCCTCTGCATAAAGCAGTTCTGCCGGATTGGTGCGCTGTAGTTCAGCCGCCATGGTTTCACGGTCAGCCGGTTCACTCAGGCGAAAACGACCGGAGCTGATATCCAGCGTGGCGTAGCCAAACCCTTTACCGTCCTGCCAGATCGCCGCCAGCAGGTTATCCTGGCGCTCCTGAAGCAGGGCTTCATCGCTGATGGTTCCCGGCGTCACGATGCGTACGACCTTGCGCTCAACGGGGCCTTTCGACGTGGCCGGGTCGCCAATTTGTTCGCAGATAGCGACAGACTCGCCCTGGTTCACCAGCTTCGCCAGATAGTTTTCAACCGCGTGATGCGGGATACCCGCCATCGGGATGGGCTCGCCTGCCGACGCGCCACGTTTCGTCAGAGAAATGTCGAGCAGCTGAGACGCACGTTTCGCATCGTCATAAAAAAGCTCGTAAAAATCGCCCATACGGTAAAACAGCAGAATTTCCGGATGCTGTGCCTTCAGCTTCAGGTACTGCTGCATCATTGGCGTATGCGCGTCGAAATTGTCGATTGTGCTCATGGAGTTATGATATCCATTTCTTTGAAAATATTACGCTTTGAGCGGCTCAATGGCCGATTGTTCCTTCTATTGTCGCATGAAAAAAAGGTGCGGCGCAGAAAAAAGTCACGACTTTACGAGGCATCTTCCGCTATTAATTCAATGATGATTTTTCCGTGCTCGACGCCCACCCGAACCTGCGAGTTGGTGGTAAATCCCGCTTGTTCAAGCCAGTCGCCTTTCAGGCTCAGCGCTGCGTGTACGCTGTAGCGTTTTGGAATTTTCGTTTTACGGTCTTCATGACGTTTTCTGAAGTAACCCACTTTTAAGTGCCGATAGGGTTTGGCGATCGCGATCTGTTGCATAAGCTCTCCGGTGAATACGGTTATTTACACCTGTATAAAATACCAGTAAAACGCAGCGAGGGGAGGGGTAATTCTGGAAGGACGCTTCAGAAAACGGAATGCAATAACTGAAAATGTGCGGATAAAAAGGTATTATAAATGCACTTTATTGTTGAGGACGACGTTATGTCCGGTAAACGTATTTCACGAGAAAAAAAGACGATCGCCAGAATGATCGCCCTGTACGAAAACAGGTGTCCGCACGCCATAAAAGAAGAGGGGCACTATTCGGCGCTTAAGGCTTATGCCGATAAGCGGCTGGATAAATGCGTGTTTGGTGAGGAAAAACCTGCCTGCAAACAGTGCCCGGTGCACTGTTATCAGCCCGCCCGACGGGAAGAGATGAAGCAGGTAATGCGCTGGGCAGGGCCACGTATGTTATGGCGTCATCCGATTCTGACCATCCGACATCTGATCGACGATCGTCGTCCGGTTCCGGAATTACCGGAAAAGTATCGGCCTAAAAAATAACCGGCTCAGCGCCGCAGTGGACGACAAATCACGCTCAGGGCGACGGCGCGGCGCAGGCAGACAGAAAAAGAGCACCAAATATCCCTGCGCCAGCGCGGGAGCGATATGTACCCGCTGACGCTCGCCGCCGGAATGACGGGTTATTTCAGGCTCTCTTTATCGATTCCCAGACGCTTCATACGCGAGAGCAGGGTGGTACGCTTCAGCCCCAGCCGTTGCGCCGCACCTTTCGGTCCGGCTACCACGCCGTTGGTCTCCTTCAGCACTCGCATAATGAGCTGATATTCATCTTCTCCCTCTTTCGCAAGCTCGCTTGCGGCCACGGTCGTTTCAGAGAGAGTAACCTCTGGCAGGGAGAGCTGGAGCACGTTCCCGCGCGTCAGCAGGACCGCGCGCTCAATGACGTTTTCCAGCTCGCGCACGTTCCCCGGCCACTCCATCGCCGAAAGGGTGCGTAGCGTTTCGGCAGGAATACTGTCGATATTTCGCCCCATCCGGCGGGCAATCTTCGCGGTAAAGGCTTTCACCAGCAGCGGAATATCTTCCGGGCGTTCGCGCAGCGGCGGCAGGCAGATCGGGAAGACGTTCAGACGATAGTAAAGATCGCTGCGAAACTCGCGGTCGGCGACCATTTTTTTCAGATCGCGGTTGGTGGCGGCAATCAGACGCACGTCGGTCTGGATCAGCTTGTTGCTGCCGAGACGCTCGAACTCCTGCTCCTGCAAAACGCGCAGCAGCTTAGGCTGAAGCTCCAGCGGCATATCGCCCACTTCGTCGAGGAACAATGAGCTTTTATCCGCCAGTTCAAAACGGCCCAGCCGCTGGCTGCTGGCGCCGGTAAACGCGCCGCGCTCGTGGCCGAACAGGTCGCTTTCCAGTAAGCCCGCAGGCATCGCCGCGCAGTTCATCTTCACCATCCGGCGGCTGTTGCGGTTGCTCAGGTTGTGGATCGCCCGGGCAATCAGCTCTTTCCCTGTGCCGGTTTCACCGAGGATCAGCACCGTGCTGTCGCTCTGCGCCACCATCTCCACCTGCTTGAGGATATTGTACATGGCATCGCTGCGTCCGATGATTTCGCCAAACTCGCTGTCCACATTGTTGAGCTGCTCGGTCAGCGCCAGGTTTTCGTCCACCAGCCGTTCTTTCAGACGGTGGATCTCCTGATAGGCGAGGGCGTTATCCAGCGCAATGGAGATACGTTCGGCGATCTGGCGCAGCAGCTTCAGGTTGGCGGTGGTAAATACGGCTTCATCGCACTGCGCCAGTTTAAGCACGCCGAGCATGGTGTTGCCGGACATCAGCGGCAGCAGACACAGGGTCTGGATCTTGTTGCCCCAGGTGTTGAACAGCATCCGCTCGTAGGGGGCTACCGGATCCTGTTCATTGAGATTGAGCAGCAGGATCTCTTTGCTTTTAAATACCCGTTCAGACAGGGTTCCCGCTTCGTCCACTTCGCTTTGCTCGTGCGCCGGGTTAGCTTCGTCGAGGTAGTGGGTGGAGTAGATGTTCAGCTTGCCCTTACGGTTGCCGCGCAGCGCAATGCTGATGGCATCGATCCTGAAATAGTGATGGATCTCTTTGGCGACTTCGCTCACCAGTTCGTCCATATCGAGACGCGACAGCACGGCATTGGTGATGGCGACCAGAATGCGGAAATTATCGCGCTCGCGGCTCAACAGGTCGTAATCCACGTTATTGGTGACGCGGCTTTGGATCTGCTCTGCCACGACGGCCACAATCTGCGTGAAGGTATGCAACCGCTCGTACTCCGCCTCGGTCCAGGGCTGGTCGTTATTACGGATAAACTCGCAGCCGCCAAAAATTTGCCCTTCCACCGCCAGCGGCAGCATGCTGTAGTGGCCGAACGGGTGGTAAAGGTTGCTCTCTGCCAGCTTCGGCCAGGCCTGGCGAAACTGGTCAAAATTGCAGTGCAGCGCTTCCGGGCGGGAGAGAATACGTCGCACCGGACCGTGGGCCAGAAACGTTTCATCTTCATATTCGAAGATTTTGCCATTATCACGCGTTGAGAAATAGCTCGCGCGGTGGGTTGCGCTATGCCAGAGCACAATGGCGGCGCTGTCCGCCAGCGCTGATTGCCTGACCAGCCGCGTCAGGGCATCGCTCAGCGCGCCGAGGTCGGGCTGTTGTAAAAGTGTGCGCGTGATGTCAAACAGGCCCTGCTGTCCAAGATCGCTCATCGGTGTATACGGCATTATTGCTTTCCAATAGAAACTGGCAAAAAAGAGACATTCAGCGCTGACCGCTTTTGGCGCGGTCTAGCAAATTCGGGGTAACGGTTCAGCGTGCGGCAGATCCAGCGTGCGCTTCACGCCGTAAAGCCCGGTCAGGCGCACCCCTTTGCGCTCAACCACGTCGCCGATGATGGCCGCGTCTTTCCCTAAGGGATGTGCGCGCAGTTGTTCAAGTACGGCTTCCGCCACCGTACGTTCCACGCCGATCACCAGCTTGCCTTCGTTGGCAAAGTTAAGCGGGTCTAGCCCTAATAGCTCGCACAGCCCGCGTACAGCAGGCTTAACGGGCAGGCCGCGCTCGGTCAGTTCAATTCCACAGCCGCTGCTTGCGGCAAATTCGTGTACGACGGCGTTCACGCCGCCTCGCGTGGCGTCGCGCAGGGCTTTTACACCCGGCATGTCGCGCAGCGTCTGGATCAGCGGCGTGAGTACCGCGCAGTCACTGTGCAGCTCGCCATCCAGCCCTAAGCCTTCGCGCAGGTTGAGGATGGTTGCCCCGTGGCAGCCCAGCGTGCCGCTGACAATCAGCACGTCGCCTGCACAAAGCTGCTGCGCGCCCCAGTGAATGTTGGCGGGGATCGCCCCCATTCCGGCGGTGTTAATGAAGAGCTTATCTGCCGCGCCGCGCTGCACCACCTTGGTATCCCCGGTCACGATGGCGATCCCCGCCTCGCGGGCGGTGTGCGCCATGCTGTTGACCACCGCCGTGAGCGTCTCCATGGGTAACCCTTCTTCGAGGATAAACCCGCAGGAGAGGTAGCGGGGGATCGCGCCGCTGACGGCCACGTCGTTTGCCGTGCCGCAGACGGCGAGCTTGCCGATATCGCCGCCCGGGAAGAACAGCGGGTCAATCACGTAGCTGTCGGTAGAGAACGCCAGCCTGTCGCCGTGGGCGGTCAGGGCCGCGAGGTCAATACGCGCCTGATCTTCCTGCTCGGCGAGCCAGGGGTTGTTAAAGGCTTCCATGAACAGCCTGTTAATCAACTGCTGCATCGCCTGTCCACCGCTTCCGTGCGCCATTTCCACCGTGTTCATGCTTCACACTCCTGGTTGCGATAGTGATACCACGCGGCGCATGCCCCTTCGGAAGAGACCATCAGCGCGCCAAACGCGGTTTGCGGGTTACAGGCGTTGCCAAATAACGGGCAGTGATGAGGTTTGCATTTGCCGGTGAGTACGTCGCCACAGCGGGCGCGGGGATCGTCGCACACCTTCTGCGGCTGCGGGCGGAAATGCGCTTCGGCGTCGAAGGCGCGATACGCGGGCGTCAGGTGTACGCCGGATTCGGCAATCAGCCCCAGTCCGCGCCACTCGCTGTCGCCTTCGACGCTAAACACGTCGGCTATCGCCTGCTGTGCCCGTCTGTTACCTGCATCGGGCACCACGCGGCGATACTGATTTTCCACCACACTCAGGGCCGCTATTTTCTGCTCAACCAGCATGGTCACGCCTTGCAGTAGATCAAGTGGCTCGAAACCAGCCACCACTAACGGACGATTGTACTGTTCAGCGATAAAACCGTAGGCTTCTGTGCCGATCACCATGCTGACGTGTCCTGGTGCCAGGAAGGCGTCGATGCCGTTGTCCGGCGCTTCAAGCAGGCTACGCAGCGTGGGAATAAGCGTGATGTGCTGGCAGAAAAAGTAAAAGTTAGTGACGTTGCGGGCTTTCGCCTGCTGGAGAGTGATAGCGGTGGCGGGCATGGTGGTTTCAAAACCCAGCCCGAAAAAGACCACCTTACGCTCAGGATTAGCCATCGCCAGCGTCAGGGCATCCATCGGTGAGTAGACGATTCGCACGTCCGCGCCGCGCGCCTTCGCCTGGAGCAGCGAGCCATTTTTTCCCGGTACGCGCATGGCGTCGCCAAAGGTGCAAAAAATCACACCGGGGCGGCTGGCGATGTCGAGACAGCTGTCGATGCGCCCCATCGGCAGCACGCACACCGGGCAGCCGGGGCCGTGGATAAATTCGATGTTCTCCGGCAGCAGCTGGTCGAGGCCAAATTTGAAGATGGCGTGGGTGTGTCCGCCGCACACCTCCATGATCCGCAGCGGTTTTTCTTTCGTGTAGTCCAGCAGGGACGCGCGGGTTTTCAGGCGATCGATAAGCTGCAACACCTGCTCAGGCGCGCGATATTCATCAACGTAACGCATGTGTTATCGTTCCTCACCATACAGCAGGGCACCCACGTCCGGCTCAACGTCGAACATATTCTGTAGCGCGTCCAGCGTGTCGCGTGCTTCTTCCTCATTAATCACGCTCATGGCAAACCCCACGTGGACCAGCACCCACTGGCCGAGACGCGATGCGCCGGTCTCATCGTGGCTGCCCACCAGCGTCAGATCGACATCGCGCAGGATGCCGCAGACATCCACTTTGGCCTGATTGCCGACGATGGAATGAATTTGTCCGGGGACGCCTATGCACATCGTTCGCTCTCCAGCCAGTTCAGCCAGGCGTCCATCCCGTCGCCGCGCGTGGCGGAAACCAGCAGGATCTCAATGTCCGGGTTCACTTCCCGGGCGTAAGCCAGGCACTTATCCACGTCGAAATTCAGGTACGGCAGCAGGTCGACTTTGTTCAGCAGCATGAGGGAGGCGGCGGCAAACATATGTGGATACTTCAGCGGCTTGTCTTCCCCTTCGGTCACGGAGAGCACCGCCACTTTATGCCGCTCGCCGAGGTCGAAGCTTGCCGGGCAGACCAGGTTGCCGACGTTTTCAATAAACAGGATGCCGTTATCCGCCAGCGGCAGGCGCGGGGCGGCGTCGGCAATCATCTGCGCATCCAGGTGGCAGCCCTTGCCGGTGTTGACCTGAATCGCGGGCGTACCGGTTTCGCGGATGCGCGCCGCGTCGTTTACCGTTTGCTGATCGCCTTCGATAACGGCGCAGGAGACACGTTTATTCAGTCGTTTGAGGGTTTCGGTCAGCAGGGTGGTTTTACCGGAGCCGGGGCTGGAGACCAGGTTCAGTACCAGCTGTTGACGGGCGGCAAAGCAGGCGCGATTGCGGGCGGCGAGCTGGTTATTTTTGTCCAGCACATTGATCTCCACCTCCAGCATCTCGCGCTGGCTGATGCCCGGCGCGTGGGTGCCTGCTTCGCCGTGGCCGTAATGCAGGTCGCCCGCGTCTGAACGCTGCGGCGCAAAGGTGATGCCGGTCAATGCCGCCGCGGGACGCGGGGCAGGGGAAAAGGGCGCGGAGCGAAACGCGGAGTGGGGACGGTGTTCATCCCCTTCTATATACAGGTTGCCTTCAGCGCAACCGCAGGTACTACACATACATTACTCCTTCTCGATTTCGAGGCGTTGGATCTGCATACCGTCATCCGCCACGATGCGCAGCCCGCTGCTCTGGCACTGCGGACAGCGCTGTACCTTCGATGACAGCAGCGTGACGTACTGCTGACACTGCTCGCACCAGCACTCCGCCTGCTGCTCCTCGATATGCAGTGCGCAACCCTCCGCCAGCGTGCCGCGGCACACCAGCTCAAAACAGAAGGTGAGGGCGCTGGTCTCGACGCAGGAAAACGCCCCGACCTTCAGCCAGACGCCAGTCACGCGCTTCGCATGGTTCTGCACAGCCTGCTGTTCGATAAGTTCCAGTGCCCGCTGGCAGAGGGTGATTTCGTGCATGACGCCTCCTTAATGAATTGCCCCTTTAATGCAATAACAGTGCCAGCTTGATTTGCGTTACGGCGTGACGATGTCAACGCTGTCGAAATGACACGTCGACACCGCAGCGGTGACAGTGCGCATCTCTTTAAAATCAATATAAATCAATAAATTAAAAACTGGCACGAAATCTGCTTAACAGCCGCTAACTCCATTAACCGGATACCTTTTATGACTATTTGGGAAATTAGCGAAAAAGCGGATTACATCGCGCAACGTCATCAGCAGCTTCAGGATCAGTGGCACCTCTACTGCAACTCTCTGATTCAGGGGATCACCCTCTCAAAAGCCCGTCTGCACCATGCCATGAGCTGCGCGGCGCAGGGGGATATGCGCTTTGTGTTGTTTGGACACTTCACGATTTTTGTCACCCTGGCGGAGAGCTTCAACAGCCACACCATTGAGTATTACGTTGAGACAAAAGAGGGTGAAAAACAGTGTATTGCGAAAGCCCAACTGATGGCCGACGGCATGGTGGACGGTCACGTCAGCACCCGCGATCGCCAGCAGGTGCTGGAGCACTATCTGGAGAAAATCGCGCCGGTTTATAACGGCCTCTACGCTGCCGTTGAGCACGATCAGCCGATCAACCTGAAACAGCTGATCGACGGAAAATCCTCCGCGAACGTGGCCTGAAAAGCGAGTGTCGAGAAGTGTCGATAAGACAGTTTTTTTTCGTCAAAAATGACCATCACCAGAGGATGACCCGGTGAACCGTTTTGTAATTGCTGACTCGACGGTCTGTATTGGCTGTCGAACCTGTGAGGCGGCGTGCTCGGAAACGCACCGCCTGCACGGGCTACAGTCCATGCCGCGCCTGCGCGTCATGCGTAATGAGAAAGAGTCTGCCCCGCAGCTCTGTCACCACTGTGAAGACGCGCCATGCGCGGGCGTCTGTCCCGTCAATGCCATCACCCGCGTTGACGGCGCGGTACAGCTGAACGAAAGCTTGTGCGTGAGCTGCAAGCTGTGCGGCATCGCCTGTCCGTTTGGCGCCATTGAGTTTTCCGGCAGCCGTCCGCTGCATATTCCGGCGAATGCCAACACCCCGAAAGCGCCGCCTGCGCCGCCGGCACCGGCACGCGTGAGCACGATGCTGGACTGGGTGCCGGGCATTCGCGCCGTCGCGGTGAAGTGCGACCTGTGCAGCTTCGATGAACAAGGTCCGGCCTGCGTGCGCACCTGTCCGACCAAAGCGTTAATTCTGGTTAATATTCGCGACATCGCCCGCACCAGCAAACGCAAGCGCGAGCTGACCATCAATACTGACGTCGGCGATCTTTCGCTGCTGCGGGCGTTTAACGAGGGGGCGAAATGAACGCGATAGTTATGATGACCAGCGGCGTGGCCTGGTTTGCCGCCGCCGCTGTCCTGGCGCTGCTCCTCTCCTTCCATAAAACGCTGAGCGGCTGGATCGCCGGTATCGGCGGGGCGGTCGGCAGCCTGATGACGCTGGCGGCGGGCGGCGCTGTCCTGATCGACGGCCAATCCGTCGACACCCTCATCCCGCTGATTCACCACGCCGTTGAGCTTACGCCGCTAAATGCCATCTGGCTGGTCACCTTTGGTCTGTGTGGGCTGTTTATCAGCCTGTTTAATATCGACTGGCACCGCCATCAGCACACCAACGCCAACGGCCTGCTGGTCAACCTGTTGATGGCCGCCGCGGTCTGCACTGTTGTCGCCAGCAACCTCGGCGCGCTGGTGGTGATGGCTGAAATCATGGCCCTGTGCGGCGTGTTCCTGACCGGATGCAGCGCCTCCGGCAAGCTGTGGTTTGCGCTCGGACGACTCGGCACGCTGCTGCTGGCGCTGGCCTGCTGGCTGGTGTGGCAGCGTTTCGGCACGCTGGACTTTGCCGTGCTTAACGGCCAGCCGCTGGGGAATGACGTCTGGCTGTTGGGCGTAGTCGGTTTTGGCCTGCTGGCCGGGATTATCCCGCTGCACGGCTGGGTGCCGCAGGCGCATGCCAATGCCTCGGCCCCGGCTGCCGCGCTGTTCTCCACCGTGGTGATGAAGGTCGGTCTGTTCGGCATCCTGACGATAACCCTGACGGGCGGCCAGCCGCCGCTGTGGTGGGGCGTGGCGCTGCTGATTGCGGGGATGATCACCGCATTTGTCGGCGGGCTGTACGCCCTGATGGAGCATAACATCCAGCGCCTGCTGGCGTACCACACTCTGGAGAATATCGGCATCATCCTGCTCGGCATGGGCGCGGGTGTCAGCGGGCTGGCGCTCAACCAGCCAGCGCTGATTGCCGCCGGGTTTATTGGCGGTCTGTATCACCTTATCAACCACAGCCTGTTTAAAAGCACCCTGTTCCTCGGCGCGGGCAGCGTCTGGTTTCGCACCGGGCACCGCGATATTGAAAAGCTCGGCGGGATTGGCAAAAAAATGCCCGTCATTTCGCTGGCGATGCTGGTCGGGCTGATGGCGATGGCCGCGCTGCCGCCGCTGAACGGCTTTGCCGGGGAGTGGGTGATCTATCAATCCTTCTTCGCGCTCGGCCAGAGCGACGCGTTTATCGCGCGGCTGCTCGGCCCGCTGCTGGCGGTTGGGTTGGCGATTACCGGGGCGCTGGCGGTGATGTGTATGGCGAAGGTTTACGGCGTCACCTTCCTGGGCGCGCCGCGCACCCGCGAAGCGGAAAACGCCTGTTGCGCCCCGGTGCTGATGGCCACCAGCGTGGTCGCGCTGGCGCTGTGCTGTATCGCAGGTGGGGTTGCCGCGCCGTGGCTGCTGCCGCTTCTGGGCCACGCCATTCCGCTGCCGCTGGCTACGGCGCATACCGTCGTGTCCCAGCCGATGATGGCGCTGCTGCTGATTGCCGCGCCGCTCCTGCCGTTCGTGCTGATGCTGTTCTTCAGACGCGACCGTCTCGCCTCCCGCTCGCGCGGCGCGGCGTGGGCCTGCGGCTACGAACACGAGCAGTCGATGGTCATCACCGCCCACGGTTTCGCCATGCCGGTGAAGGAGAACTTCGCCGCCGTGCTGAAGCTGCGCCACTGGCTGAACCCGGTGCGCTGGGTGCCGGGCTGGCAGAGTGCCGCCGTGCCCGTGCTGTTCCGCCGCCTGGCGCTGATCGAGCTGGCGGTGCTGGTGGTGATTGTCATTTCACGAGGAGCCTGACATGAGTTTGTTACTGGCAATTCTTCAGGCGCTGGTGCTGTTTGCCGCCGCGCCGCTGCTGTCGGGCATCACGCGCGTGGCGCGCGCCCGGCTACACAACCGTCGCGGGCCTGGCGTGCTCCAGGAGTACCGCGATCTCTTCAAGCTGCTCTCCCGTCAGAGCGTCGCGCCGGATGCCGCAGGTTGGGTGTTCCGCCTGACGCCGTTCGTGATGGTCGGCGTGATGCTGACCATCGCCACCGCGCTGCCGGTAGTGACGGTGGGCTCGCCGCTGCCCGTGCTTGGCGATCTGATTACGCTGATCTACCTCTTCGCCATCGCGCGTTTCTTCTTTGCGATTGCGGGCCTGGACACCGGCAGCCCGTTTACGGGTATCGGCGCCAGTCGTGAGGCGATGCTCGGCGTGCTGGTTGAGCCAATTCTGCTGCTGGGGCTGTGGGTCGCCGCGCAGGTTGCTGGCTCGACCCACATCAGTTTCATCACCGACACCGTTTACCACTGGCCGGTTTCACGTTCGCTCCCGCTGGTGCTGGCGCTCTGCGCCTGCGCGTTCGCCACCTTTATCGAGATGGGCAAGCTGCCGTTCGATCTCGCGGAAGCGGAGCAGGAATTGCAGGAGGGGCCACTCACCGAGTACAGCGGCTACGGCTTTGCGGTGCTGAAGTGGGGCATCAGCCTCAAGCAGCTGGTGGTGTTGCAGATGTTCGTCGGCGTTTTCTTCCCGTGGGGGCAGATGACGCACTTCTCTGCGGGCGGCCTGCTGCTGGCCGTTGTGGTGGCTGCGCTCAAGCTGCTTATCGGCGTGCTGGTGATTGCCCTGTTTGAAAACAGCATGGCGCGCCTGCGTTTTGTCGAAACGTCACGCATTACCTGGGCTGGTTTTGGTTTTGCATTTTTAGCGTTCGTCTCCTTGCTGGTGGCGTGATTAAAGAGAGTGTTTATGTCTGAAGAAAAGAAAGGTCAGCAGTATCTCGCCGCGTTGCATCAGGCTTTCCCGGGCGTGGTGCTGGAGGAGTCC
Organism: Enterobacter cloacae complex sp. S2; assembly: GCF_015159675.1. NCBI lineage: Bacteria > Pseudomonadati > Pseudomonadota > Gammaproteobacteria > Enterobacterales > Enterobacteriaceae > Enterobacter > Enterobacter cloacae complex sp. S2. Next base: position 3,815 of record NZ_JADDTS010000001.1, on the reverse strand, counting down.
TGGCAAACCAAAGACCAGGTAACCGTCACCATTAAGGTGAACTACCTGCCGGAAGTGGTGGAGTTTCTCTACTACCAGCAGGGCGGCTGGCTGTCGGTGCTGTTCGGCAACGACGAGCGTCAGCTGTGCGGCAACTATGCGGTGTACTACGTGATGTCGATGGAGCAGGGCGAGAAGTGCTGGCTCACCGTGCGCGTCGAAGTTGACCCGAACAAGCCGGAGTACCCGTCCGTCACGCCGCGCGTACCCGCCGCCGTCTGGGGCGAGCGCGAAGTGCGCGACATGTACGGCCTGGTGCCGGTTGGTCTGCCTGACGAGCGTCGTCTGGTGCTGCCGGACGACTGGCCGGATGAACTCTATCCGCTGCGCAAGGACAGCATGGACTACCGCCAGCGTCCGGCCCCGACAACCGACAGCGAAACCTACGAGTTCATCAACGAGCTGGGCAGCAAGAAGAATAATGTGGTGCCGATCGGCCCGCTGCACGTCACCTCTGACGAACCGGGCCACTTCCGCCTGTTCGTCGACGGCGAAAACATTATCGACGCCGACTACCGCCTGTTCTACGTCCACCGCGGCATGGAGAAGCTGGCGGAGACCCGCATGGGCTACAACGAAGTCACGTTTCTTTCTGACCGCGTGTGCGGCATCTGCGGCTTTGCCCACAGCACCGCCTACACCACCTCGGTGGAGAACGGCATGGGGATCGTGGTGCCGGAACGCGCGCAGATGATCCGCGCCATTCTGCTGGAGGTGGAACGCCTGCACTCACACCTGCTGAACCTCGGCCTGGCCTGCCACTTCGTCGGCTTTGACTCCGGGTTTATGCAGTTCTTCCGCGTGCGTGAGGCATCAATGAAGATGGCGGAGATCCTCACCGGGGCGCGTAAAACCTACGGCCTGAACCTGATCGGCGGGATCCGCCGCGACCTGCTGAAAGACGACATGATCCAGACCCGCCAGCTGGCGCAGCAGATGCGCCGCGACGTGCAGGAGCTGGTGGACATGCTGCTCAGCACGCCAAACATCGAGCAGCGCACCGTCGGGATTGGTCGTCTTGACCCTGAAATCGCCCGCGACTTCAGCAACGTCGGCCCGATGGTGCGCGCCAGCGGCCACGCCCGCGACACCCGCGCCGATCACCCGTTCGTCGGCTACGGCCTGCTGCCGATGACCGTGCACAGCGAGCAGGGCTGCGACGTCATCTCCCGCCTGAAGGTGCGCATCAACGAGGTGTTTACCGCGCTGAACATGATCGACTACGGCCTTGATAACCTGCCGGGCGGCCCGCTGATGGTGGAAGGCTTCACCTACATTCCAAACCGCTTTGCCCTCGGATTCGCCGAAGCGCCGCGCGGGGATGACATTCACTGGAGCATGACCGGCGACAACCAGAAGCTCTACCGCTGGCGCTGCCGTGCGGCGACCTACGCCAACTGGCCAACCCTGCGCTACATGCTGCGCGGTAACACCGTCTCTGACGCGCCGCTGATCATCGGCAGCCTCGATCCGTGCTACTCCTGCACCGACCGCATGACCGTCGTGGACGTGCGCAAGAAGAAAAGCCAGGTGGTGCCGTACAAAGAGCTTGAGCGCTACAGCATCGAGCGTAAGAACTCGCCGCTGAAATAAGGACTCGTGATGTTTACCTTTATCAAAAAAGTGATCAAAACCGGCGCGCAGACCAGCAGTTATCCGCTGGAGCCGATCCCGGTGGATAAAAACTTTCGCGGCAAGCCGGAGCACAACCCGCAGCAGTGCATCGGCTGCGCGGCCTGCGTCAACGCCTGCCCGTCGAATGCCTTAACGGTGGAAACGGACCTGAAAACCGGCGAGCTGGCCTGGCAGTTTAACCTCGGGCGCTGCATCTTCTGCGGCCGCTGCGAGGAGGTCTGCCCGACGGTAGCCATTCGCCTGTCTCAGGAGTACGAGCTGGCGGTGTGGAAAAAAGAGGATTTCCTCCAGCAGTCGCGCTTTGCGCTGTGCAACTGCCGCGTCTGCAAGCGTCCGTTCGCCGTGCAAAAAGAAATCGACTACGCCATCGCGCTGCTGAAGCACAACGGCGACGTGCGTGCGGAGCATCACCGTGAAAGCTTCGAAACCTGCCCGGAGTGCAAACGTCAGAAATGCCTGCTGCCGTCTGACCGCATCGATTTAACCCGTCATATGAGAGAGGCCAGCTGATGGAAAACTTACTCGGCCCGCGCGACGCTAACGGCATTCCGGTGCCGCTGACGGTGGAGGAGTCCATCGCCAGCATGAAGGCGTCGTTGCTGAAAAAAATCAAACGCTCGGCCTACGTCTATCGCGTGGACTGCGGCGGCTGCAACGGCTGTGAGATCGAAATCTTCGCCACCCTGTCGCCGCTGTTTGACGCCGAACGCTTCGGCATCAAAGTGGTGCCGTCCCCGCGCCACGCGGATATCCTGCTGTTCACCGGCGCGGTCACCCGCGCGATGCGCTCGCCTGCGCTGCGCGCCTGGCAGTCTGCGCCGGATCCGAAAATCTGCATCTCCTACGGCGCCTGCGGCAACAGCGGCGGCATCTTCCACGATCTTTACTGCGTCTGGGGTGGCACCGACAAAATCGTGCCGGTGGACGTTTACATTCCGGGCTGCCCGCCGACGCCCGCCGCCACGCTGTACGGTTTTGCCATGGCGCTCGGCCTGCTGGAGCAGAAGATCCACGCCCGCGAGCCGGGCGAGCTGGACAACCAGCCAGCCACTCTCCTGCACCCGGATATGGTGCAGCCGCTGCGGGTGAAGATCGATCGCACGGCGCGCAGGCTGGCGGGTTACCGCTATGGCCGTCAGATTGCAGACGATTATCTGCGCCTGCTGAGCCAGGGCGACCATCAGGTGGCGCGCTGGCTGGAGGCGGAAAACGATCCGCGTCTCAATGAGATCGTGGCAAACCTGAACAGTATTGTGGATGAGGCGCGTATCCGATGAGTGAAACGGTGGTGTTCAGCCAGCTGAGCCGTAAGTTTATTGATGAGAACGATGCCACGCCGGATGCGGCGCAGCAGGTGGTCTATTACAGCCTGGCGATTGGGCACCACCTCGGGGTGATCGACTGCCTTGAAACGGCGCTAAGCTGCCCGTGGCCCGAGTACCTGGCGTGGATCGCCACGCTGGAGGAGGGCAGCACGGCGCGGCGCAAAATGGAGGGCGTGCCTAAGTACGGTGAGATCGTCATCGACGCCAACCATATCACGATGCTCGCCAACGCCTTTGACGCGGCGCTGAGCGTACAAACCCCGGCGCAGCAGGCGTGGAGCAAAACGCTGCTCGGCATGCTGCACGATATTCATCAGGAGAGCGCCATCTACCTGATGGTGAGGAGATTACGTGACTGACGTTTTACTGTGTGTCGGCAACAGCATGATGGGCGACGACGGCGCGGGCCCGCTGCTGGCGGAGATGTGCGCCGCGAACCCGCCGGGCAACTGGGTGGTGATTGACGGCGGCAGCGCGCCGGAAAACGACGTGGTGGCCATTCGCGAGCTGCGCCCGGACAGGTTGTTAATCGTCGATGCCACCGATATGGGGCTCAACCCCGGTGAGATCCGCCTGATTGACCCGGACGACATCGCCGAGATGTTTATGATGACCACCCACAACATGCCGCTGAACTACATGGTGGATCAGATTAAAGACGACGTGGGTGAGGTGCTGTTTCTGGGCATTCAGCCGGACATCGTCGGGTTTTATTATCCGATGACGCCGCCGGTGAAAGAGGCGGTGGACGTGGTGTATTCACGGCTTGCCGGGTGGGTTGGGGACGGGGGTTTTCAGCCCCTCACCCCGGCCCTC